>NZ_JARQZE010000002.1:0-473414 GCF_029588855.1 Thauera mechernichensis
ACCAGCGGAACAGGATGTTGTAGTCAAGTTGTTCGCAGAACTGCCGATCCGAGCGAACCGAATACAGCGCAATCAGCAATTGCGCCTTGAGCAGACGCTCTGGCGGAATCGACGGGCGGCCGACCGAGGAGTACAGCGCGTCCAACTCCCCAGAAATTGCGCCCAGGGCACGGTCGGCCAAACGCTTCACCCGTCGCAGCGGATGATCCGCCGGCACACGCGACTCCGGCGAGAAGTAGTGGAACATCGAGGACTGGGGGTCGAGTTGGCCGCGCATCGTTGCAGGACAAGGAGTCTGGAGATACGGCTATGACAGGAAGCTTTTCGGATCGTTCACAGCCTTTTGCATCACGCTGCTAACTGGGGGTTCAACGCGGACGCCAACATAGGCCATGCCTTCGGCATTTTCATGGCCTATGTCGGTGCCCTCCGCACTTCGTGCTCCGGCGCCGGCTAACCAAGGCGTTGGGCTGCAAAACAGAATGGAGTCGCCAATGAGGGTTTCTGAATATTTCAAGTTGGGTAAGACACAAGCCTACTTGGATTTTGTCGATGTCCCAATTGATACGGATATTGAGGTATTTGTTGATCCAACTGCGCTACGCACTTTGACTTCAAGTTGGGGGTCAGAGTGCGCATCATTAGTTCAGTACTACTTTGAGGCCGTACTGAATCGTATGAAAGCAGGGAAGGATTTCGAAGCGCAACAGCTTGTAAGCTCTTTGAGCGAGAGAAACGAGTTCCATTTAGGCTTCTCTTCTGGAAAGTCACGCGGTCATGGGTTTGGCACGAAATCAGCCGAATCAGTTTGGGGTGCTTTATCGAAGAGTAAAGCGTCAAAATCCGGATTACTTAAAGATTTGGAGGATACCTGTCTACTGATAGAGGGTATTGGTAGGGATATGGTTTCGGATGCTGTGTGCAACATCATCCGCGGACCTCTGATTAAGTATACGCAAGATATTTGTTCATACTACGGTATTCCGTTAACGCCAAATGTGGTTTCAGGGCCTATCTGGAACAGTCACACAGAAACTTGGGAAAACAAGTATGTCTCCCTTCCGATTACGTCCGAAGGCAAGCTAATACTTGTGCCAAAAATCTTTGTTCGCCACCGTCTCAGCTATGAGTACAGGGAGTACTATCAGCATTACCTTCTCCCAGAAATGCAACATGACGAGATGCAAAGGAATACTGGGCTCGTTGAGTTGTTGACCGATGGAAGGAAGCGAGTAACAAAGAAAAAACTCAAAGAGCGCTACGGCGACAATAAACTTGCGGTTGTAGAACAAACGCTGAGATTTCCCCACGTACTCGATGAATACCGTGAAGCCAAAGAGCGAAGCGTCCCGCCACCTCTAGATCACGAGCAGTTTGCTGAGATCGAGACGATCGAGGCTCCAAAATGGGATGACCTTACAGCAAGGCTTCATGCAATACCGACGGGCAACGCAGCCGCAAATGAATACGAAGAACTTATCGAGGAGATATTCTCCGCCTTATTCTATCCATCTTTGTGCAACCCACGTAAGCAGCACGAAATCCACGATGGAAGAAAGCGTATTGATATTACATATACTAATGAAGCTAGGGGCGGCTTCTTTGCATGGCTATCACAACACTATCCCTGCGCATTCGTTTTCATAGAATGCAAGAACTATGGGAAAGAAGTCGGCAACCCTGAAGTAGATCAACTGTCTGGACGTTTTTCTCCAAGTAGGGGTCAAGTGGGTCTGTTGGTATGTCGCTCAGTGGATGACCCTGGGCGCCTTGCGCTTCGCTGTAAAGATACGGCAAAAGATTCTCGTGGATTCATAGTGGCTTTGACCGATGAAGATGTAATCTCATTGATCGAAAGTGCGAAGCGTGGAGTTTCGTCGCACGCTTTTCCATTGTTAGCCCGCAAATTTCACGAGCTAATTCAATGAAGCCCAACAAGTATTTCCAGCCGACCTCCGCTGCGCTCCGGCGGCTGAAATAGGCGTTGGGCGTCATAAGCATGGCTGACTTTGACCTCCAGAAGTTCCTCGATACGCCAATTGAAGCGTTCGACTTCCAGTTCATGATCGGGGACGTAAAGGACTTCTTGGAGTTCTCCGAGAGCAACATCGACTGGCAGTATCGCCGTGAGCTACAAGCCATTGCCCAGCGCAAAGACTTAGACGACTTTCCGCCTGGCTATGGTGACCACCTCGAACAGAACGCCGAGCACCGGTTTAAGGTCAGTCTGCCCCTCAGAGTTCGCTACGGCGCACTACTCGCATTCACCACATCCGTTGAGTGGGCCGTGGGCTACTTGAACAAATGCGCCGTCTCGCCGGTACCCGATGTCCGAGACGGAACGAATCTCACGGTTAAGACACTGCGTGATTTCGCCGCCCGCGCCTGCGTTGATGCCCAAGCGGTAATCGACGACTACGAGGCACTCGTTCAAATTCGAAATTGCATTGCTCACTCTGCCGGAATCGTTGATACATACCGTTTCAAGGGCGGCCTTCCGGCTGCAGCCTCTCGAATTGATGGCGTCACCTTGGCTAACTGGCATTTCTTTGGCGATCAAATCTGCATCGAGAGGGGAGCCCTTGAGCCGCACATAGATCGCGCCGCTGAGCTTGTTGTCACTCTGCATTCGGCAATGCGTGCGCGGGGGCTTCTCAAATGACGCCCAACCCGGCAGTCAACCGGACCTGTGCGAAAAGCCGCGCAGGCCAGTTACTTCTACGTTGAGGCTGTAGAAAAGGCCCGGCCATGGCGCGCATCCACAATGCCTTCGGTATAATTCGGCAACCCCTCCCGGAGATCCGCGATGCCCCGCTTCAAGACGCCCGACTATGGCCTGAAGATGATCCCGGTAGATTTTGATCGGCAGGTGATTCCGGGCAGCTTCGAGCACGCACTGTGTCACCTTGTCGATCATGAAATCGACCTGGCGGGGCTTGAGGCGCGCTACCGCAACGACAGCACCGGCGCCCCCGCTTTTGCCCCGAACGTGTTGCTCAAGATCGTGCTGCTTGGCTATTCGCGCGGCTTGGTGAGTTCGCGCGCGATTGCCGCAGCCTGCCTAGACAACGTGCTGTTCATGGCGGTTTCGGGCGACAGCGCACCGCACTTCACGACTATCGCCGGCTTTGTCGCCGAACTCGGGGACGAAGCCGCCCGGATTTTTGCCCGGGTGCTGATGATCTGCGACCGGCAAGGTTTGATCGGACGCGAGCTCTTTGCCATCGATGGGGTGAAGCTGCCCGCCAACGCGAGCAAGGCCCGGAGCGGTAACCGGGCCGACTTCATGCGCGAGGCCGACAAGATGGAGGTGGCGGTCAAACGCATCATGGCCAGCCACGCCACGGCCGACATCAAAGGCGAAGAGGCCGAGGCCGCCAAGGCGGCGCGCACCGTAGAACGACTCAAGGCCGAAGCGGCGAAGATCCGCGCCTGGCTGGACGCGCATCCTGACGAGCGACGCAGCGCCAAAGGCAAACCGCGGCTGAGCAATCGCAGTGACAACGAGTCGGCCAAGATGGCCACCGGCAAAGGCGTGATCCAGGGCTACACCGGGGTGGCCGCGGTCGATGCGAAGACCCAGATCGTCGTCGACGCCCAGGCCCACGGCACGGGCTCCGAACAGGAACTGCTCCTGCCGGTGGTCGAGGCGGTCGAACCGTTTCGTACTCTCAACACCACGCTCTGCGCCGACGCTGGCTACCACTCGGAGGCGAACCTGAAGGCGCTCGCCGAAGGCGGCGTCGACGCCTACATCTGCGACAACGACTACCGCAACCGAGACGCCCGCTATGCCGGACAGGCGAGCCACAAGGACAAACCCGATCCGCTGCGCGACCAGTGCTTGCGCACCCCCGACACGACCAAGACGCGCCAAGTCGCCTTCTTTCAGGGCAAGCGCGACAGTGAAGAGCGCTACACCGAGCGGATGAAACGACGGATCGACTCCGACACCGGCAAGCGCATGATCACCGCGCGCTTTGCCACCGTCGAGCCGGTCTTTGGCAACCTGAGAAACAACAAGCGGCTCCATCGCTTCACATTGCGCGGGCGCGCCAAGGTCGATGGGCAGTGAAAGCTCTACTGCCTGGTGCACAACATCGAGAAGTTGGCTCACCACGGGTATGCACAATGAGCGGGACACACCCCGGCGATACGCCTCTCTATGCCTGCAATGGAAGGACTTCAACGACGGAAGACGAACAAATGACCGACTCAGGCTGATCCGGACCGGAAAATGATGATCAAGGAATCGTCGGCAATCGCCGACAGGAACTGCTTGCCCGGGAATCGGGTTCTTCTACACCGTCGTTAGGCGCCTGTGATGGCAATGGAGCGATACCAGCAGCAGTTGGACGACTGGCGCGAGCGGGCGGCCGTTCCTGTCGCTGTGGCGGCTGTGCGGCTGAATGGAGCGACGATCTGGATTGGGGGATCTCGGGCGGGAGATGCAGACGATAGAACTCTGGAGCCGAGAGAATTTCGATTTCCCATATACAGCATCACGAAGTCCTTCACGGCGGTATGCGTGCTTCGGCTCGCGCAGGCCGGCCTTCTGGATGTCGATGGCCCCGTGAAACGGTGGTTGGACGAGGTGCCGGTGCCCGCTACCCTGTCCATATCCCAGCTTCTTCGGCACACGGGAGGTTTGCCTGATTACGGTGGACTTGCGGCGTACCACGAGTCAGTTCGAAGAACGCCATCGACCCCGTGGACAGATGAGCAATTTCTTAGTCGTACGATGACGAACGGGTTGTTATTCCAGCCCGGAATGGGGTGGTCCTATTCGAACGTTGGGTATCTGCTACTACGACGAATAATCGAGCGTGCGGGCGGGAGTGGCTTCCGAGATTGCATCGACCAGCACATCGTGTCACGGCTGAATCTGAGGGATACCTTCGTCGCAGAGAGCATCGATGACTGGAAGGTCTGCGTGCCAGGGTTCGGTCAGGAGGTCGCGCCCGATAAGCGGGTTGTGGATATCCGTGCTAACTACCATCCGGGCTGGTGCGCTCCGGGCGTTGCCGTGTCAACAGTCGAAGACGTCACGGAGTTCTATGACGCTCTGTTTCGCGGTGAGTTGCTGGATGCCAAGGAGCTCGAACTGATGCTTCGACTGGTGCGCGTTCCGGGTTCGCATCCGCCGGTGGTGACGCCGAGTTCGGGTATGGGTATTCTGGCCGACCCGGATGGTCCCTTTGGCCCGAGCTATGGCCACGGTGGGCGGGGGCCAGGATACAGTCTGGAAGCTTCAGTACTCCCGGACACGAAGGTGGGGCGGGTCAGTGTCGCAGTTGCCTGTAACAGCAGTATGGGGCCAGACGTATATGCTGCCCAACACGGCCTATTGCAAGTGGCGACCGCCGGCGCCTAACAGCCGCATAGAGACCGACGCTTGACCGCTCTCTCCCTTCGCTGCAGCTCCGGCCAGTCGCCGTCAAGCGCGGCTCATGCGGAGCGTTGAGGCTGTAGAAAGACCTTCCGCCCGTACGCGGGGCGCGATGCGAAAGGTATAATTCCGTATCGCTTCCCGGAGCCCAGCGATGCCCCGCTTCAAGACGCCCGCCTATGGCCTGAAGATGACTCCGGTGGATTTCGACCGGCAGGTGATTCCGGGGAGTTTCGAGCACGCGCTCTGTCACCTGATCGATCATGAGATCGATCTTGCGCCGCTGGTGGCGTGCTGCCACAACGACACCAGCGGTGCCTCGGCCTTCGCGTCAGCTGTACAGCGTCGGCAACCGCTGACCAGGACTGCTTGCCCGAAAATCGGGTTTTTCTACACCGTCGTTAGGCCTCTTCACCATTTGCTCGCAGAAGGAGAAAAACCATGAAAAGCAATCCGGTTGCGTGGTTTGAAATCTACGTTCAGGACATGCCCCGTGCGAAGGCGTTTTACGAGGCTGTGTTTCAAGGCACATTAGAAGAGCTGAAGAATCCTGACCCCAACGGCTTCCCTGAAATGGAGATGTGGGCATTTCCGATGTCAATGGAGGGGGCCGGTGCAGCAGGAGCGCTGGTGAAAATGGCCGGGTGCCCTTCTGGTGGTAGTACGTTGGTCTATTTCTCCTGCGAGGATTGTTCAATTGAGGCTGAGCGAGCGGCGGCGCATGGAGGTGAGATCTTCAAAGGCAAGATGTCTATTGGTGAGCACGGCTTTATTGCGATGGTTGTCGATACTGAAGGCAATATGATTGGCCTTCATTCAATGCAGTGAATGCGTGGTCTGACACTGCGCTCCTAGGGACGCGCCGCAAGCGACGCGACCCTGAGCTTTTGAGTTAGACACCACGGGGAGTCTCCCTGCATGACACTAAGCAATCGGGTCGTCCTAGCCCTCGCGTTCTTCGGCTCATTCTTTGTGGTGGGGGCATTCTATTGGCCGATCCCCTACGCCCAGATTTCGCTGCCCAATGCCGTGTGGGGCTTGCCCCTCGTCGTCGTCGCTGCCCTTGCTGCTCTACCACGCGTCCTTTCGAGCACTCGTTTTTGGCCCTCCGCCCTGATCGTCGGGGCCTCGGTCCCTGCAGCAGTCCTGGCTCGCGTCATCTACGATACTTCGTCGAACCCCAGCTCTCACAATCTGTGGCCGTTCGAGATGATTCTGGCCACCGGGCCTGGCCTTCTGGCGGGTGTTTCGGGTGCACTCGTGGGTGGTTTTCTGGGCAGCCGGAAGCGTTATCGGTGATCTGTCGCGTGGGTGCGCCCCGGTTTGCCATGATGATGAGCGACAGGGTCGGCGACCGCCGATGGGGACCGAATTAACGGTAATCGCGTTTTTATACACAGTCGTCAGGCTTTCATATTCATGAGCAAGCGCATTCTTGTAGTCCTTGGCCACCCAGACAACGACAGTTTTTGTGGTGCTATCGCTAATTCGTACATTGAGGGAGCCAAGGCCGCGGGTAATGAAGTTAAACTGATTTCCGTTGGTGACCTGGCTTTTGATCCAGTGCTCCACAAGGGCTACACTGCCATTCAGGAGCTTGAGCCTGATCTGGTAGCTGGACAAGCTGCAATCACCTGGGCACAGCATATCGTTTTCGTGTATCCCATCTGGTGGGGTGCTATGCCTGCTTTGCTCAAAGGCTTCATCGATCGAGTTTTTCTGCCTGGCTTCGCGTTCAAGTACCGGGAGGGGTCTCTGTTCTGGGACCGCCTGCTTTCAGGGCGCTCAGCTCACCTGCTCGTTACCATGGATACACCGCCTTGGTATTTCCGCTGGGTATATCGCATGCCAGGGCATAATCAGATGAAGCGCACCATTCTCGAGTTCAGCGGCATCAAACCTGTCGCCATTTCGAGCTTTGGCCCCATCAAGGATTCGAGCCAGGCAAAACGTGAGAAATGGCTCGCCAAAGCAAATGCATATGGCCGCCATGCGTAACATGCTGGACCAGCGAGGCGTGCCAATAATGTCGCGTCTCTTGCCAGAGTGTTAAGCCTCCACCAAATCTATCCGATCCCATGAGAGGGTTTTTGACGATGGACATTCCGCGGATATTCAATATCACGGAGCGTGCGCACCGCATCCACAATCCGTTCACACCCGAGAAGTTCGCGACTCTTGGCGCTGCATTGCGTCTGGAGCCAGGGGCGCGCGTGCTCGACCTTGGTAGCGGTTCGGGGGAAATGCTGTGCATGTGGGCGCGCGATCACGGCATTATCGGAACCGGCATCGATATGAGTTCGTTGTTCTCCGAACAGGCGAGACAACGAGCTGAAGAACTCGGTGTTGCCCATCAAGTCAGGTTCATTCACGGCGATGCGACTGGTTATGTCGCTGATGAGAAGGCCGACGTGGCCGCTTGTGTTGGTGCCACATGGATCGGCGGAGGTGTCGCTGGCACCATTGAGCTTCTGGCACGTAGCCTGCGGACCGGCGGAATCATCCTGATCGGCGAACCTTATTGGCGACAATTGCCGCCAACTGACGATATCGCGAAGCGATGTCTTGCAAGTTCGGTCTCTGATTTCCTTGTGCTTCCAGAACTGATCTCGTCTTTCGGCAAGCACGGCTACGACGTCGTTGAGATGGTTCTAGCTAACCAAGACGGTTGGGACAGATACGAGGCGGCCAAATGGCTCACGATGCGCCGATGGCTCGAGGTCAATGCCGATGACGAGTTGGCAGAAGAGGTGCGCGCACAACTGACTGCGGAGCCTGCACGCTATGCCGCTTACACCCGCGAATATCTTGGCTGGGGTGTGTTCGCGCTCATGCGACGGTAAACCTCGCATCTTTGCCGTATCGCCAGAAGGGCAGCGCCGACCTTTGCGCTTTGGGCTGTCGGCCCGAGCCAACATTCCACCGACGCTGTGCGACAAAGCTATGCGGCGCCAGTGAATTCAGACGTGAGCTCTACAAGGAACTGACTCCATGCAAAAAAACAAACTCCTGATCGCGGCAGCCATTTGTAGTGGGGTGGCTGCATTGCTGCATTTGGGTTGCATTATCTTCGGCGGTGACTGGTATAGGTTTCTTGGCGCTGGAGAACAAATGGCGCAAATGGCCGAGGCGGGGCATATTTATCCGACGATAGTTACATCGGCAATTGTTGCAGTGCTGTCAATTTGGTCGCTTTATGCTCTGTCTGGTGCAGGTGTTATTTTAAGACTCCCATTATTGCGCTTGGTGCTGTGCGTAATCGCCGCAATATATTTGATACGGGGGGTGGCTTTTATGCCGTTAATGCATGTTTTTCCAGAAAACAGCCTTGCATTCTGGGCGGTGAGCTCGGCTGTATGCGTTGTATTGGGTTTGCTTTATGTGTTGGGTATCAGGCAGTCATGGGCGTATATTAGCGAAAAGCATGCTTGACATTGCCATTGTTTATCGCAACGGTAGGCACTGGAGTTCATGCAGCGATCCGACTCGTCTTCTTCGCTGCGGCGATGCTGTTCGCGCAGACGGCCCCCGCTGCGGGGTAGAAGTGCGTGTCGGCTGATCGCATGGGCCAACGCCCAAGGCGTTTACCTTTGCCAAGTCCTTGCCGCATCCCGTCCCAAACGATGATTCTGCTAACAGTGCTTGAGCTGCCGTTGCGGGGTGCCGCCGAGAAGCTGCGCTACTCGGCTTCCTCGCTGGTTCCGTGTAGGCAGGCAAGTCCGCAATTGAAAGGGCAAGGCAAGGTTTGTAGATGGCGGTGTGCTCACGTAACAGTCGTCGGTTGTCGCCCCTCGGGACGGGGGCGATCATTCTGCCGCTTTGCGGCCAGGAACCCGCGCCTGTGCCGGGAGTTGGCGTTCGCGTAAGGAGCAGTTGATGCCCATGGATAAGCAGAAGTGGAATCCGGCGCAGTACGCTGAGGAGGCGCACTTCGTCTCGGAGCTCGGTGCTCAGGTGGTTGATCTACTGGCGCCGTGTGCGGGCGAGCGGATTCTGGATCTCGGCTGCGGAGATGGAACACTCGCGAAGGCGCTGCACGATGCTGGTTGCCGAGTGGTCGGCGTGGACGCAAGTCCCGAGATGGTCGCCGCGGCCATCAGCACGGGAGTGGATGCCCGTGTCGTCGATGGGCATGAGCTACGGTTCGATGCCGAGTTCGACGCGGTGTTTTCCAACGCTGCCTTGCACTGGATGACGCGTCCGGGCCTCGTTTTGGATGGGGTCTATCGAGCGCTGAGGCCCGGTGGTCGTTTTGTGGGGGAGTTTGGCGGCCATGGCAATGTGGCGACAATCCTGCGGGCGCTGGAAGAGGCGCTTGCCGCCAGAGGCATTGACGCTACGCCCTTGAATCCGTGGTTCTTCCCAAGGGCTGACGAGTACCACGCACTACTGACGCGTTATGGCTTCGAGCCGGTGAAGGTGCAGGTTTTTTCTCGGCCGACGCCTCTGCCAGGAGACGTGACGGGTTGGCTCGAGACCTTCGCGCAGCGCTTCATCAATAGCCTTCCGAAAGAGGCGCGCAAGGCGTTTGTCGTGGAGGTTGTCGAGCGTTGCCGGCCGGCTCTTTGCGATGGAGACGGGCGTTGGATGGCGGATTACGTCCGCTTGCGGTTTGTTGCGACCAGGCCTTTCGGAGCCAGTGCGGTGGTTAAGCCGAGCGTTTCTTCCGCTTGACGCGACGCGGCTTCGCCCTACGCTGCGATACCGATCATCGGCGCGATAATCCCACCATGCTCAAAACGCTCTTCGTCTTCGATCGCTCAGAAGCGGTCTCCGCCTGGTCCGCGATCGATGATCGTGTGATGGGGGGTGTGTCGCGCAGCGCCCTTCGTTTCGATCCGGCCGGCCATGCCGTGTTCAGCGGGCAGGTTGCGCCCGACAACAATGGCGGTTTCGCCTCGGTGCGCGCGTCGGTCACGCCGCTGCCGGCAGGGGGCATCGACGCCATTGAGCTCGTCGTGCGCGGGGACGGCCGCCGCTACAAGCTCAACCTGCGCATCGATCGCGGCTTCGACGGTGTCAATTACCAAGCCGGCTGGGTGACGCCGGCCGGTATCTGGACCCGACTGGCATTGCCCCTGGCTGACTTCCGGCCCACCTGGCGCGGGCGCGCGGTGGCCGACGCGCCGGCGCTGCGCAGTGCGTGTATCGAACAGGTGGGGCTGATGATCGCCGATGGCCAGTTCGGAGGCTTCGAGCTGGCCATCCAGGGGATCTGGGCGGCTGGCCGGGGGGCTGCTCAGTTGTGACACAGTCGGCCGCCGCGCCGCGGTGGGGGTGTGCCAGAGTTGAACGCTGCTGCGTAGCATTGCGCCGGGGCCTGGGGCGCAGGCTTGCCTTGGCGGCGGTCTGCGCCTGCCCGAGCGGGCTGGCATATCGCTTGCATGATGCGTGCGCATGAGTACGACGACCGAAACGATTCCATCCGCAGCCATGTCCGTGGCCGGCGTGCAGCCCCGGGACTGGACTTGCCCGTTCTGCAGCCTGCTGTGCGATGGCTTGGCGCTCGCGCCCGGGCCCGTGCTGCAGCTTCGCGGCGGGGATTGTGCGCGTGCGCGGGCGGGGCTGGCGGCCTTCGATCATCCGGCGGCCGCGGCGTCCTGCGTCGATGGCGTACCGCGGGGGCTGGATGCGGCGCTCGACGCGGCGGCGGCGCGGCTTGCGGCGGCGCGCTTGCCGCTGTTCGGCGGCCTGGCCACCGATGTGCAGGGCATGCGCGCGCTGTATCGCCTGGCCAACGTGCGCGGCGCCATTCTCGACCATGCCCACGGCGAGGCCATGATGCCCGCGCTGCGCATGCTGCAGGACCGTGGGCAGATGTTCACCACGCTGGCCGAGATCCGCAACCGCGCCGACCTGATCGTGTGCGTCGGCACCGATGCGCGGTCGAGCCATCCCGAGTTCTTCCGCCGCTGCGCGCCGGCCGCGGGGCGCGAGGCCGGCGGCCGGGTGGTGTTCCTGGGCGCAGGCGGGGGCATGCCTGGGGCTGCGGAGATCCCGTGGGCGAGCGCGGTCGATGCGCTGTGCGCCGAGGGCGACATCTTCGACACCGTGGCGACCCTGGCGGCGCTGGTCGACGGCCGCCGCCTTGCGGCCGTACCCGCTGCGCTCGCTGAACTCGCCGACGCCATGCGCGCCGCGCGCTACTGCGTGCTGGTCTGGGAACCGGCCCGCCTGGCGCAGCATGGCGCGCTGGTGGGCGAAGCCCTGCTGCGCGTGCTGATGAACCTCAACCGCAAGACCCGCGCCGGGGCCTTCACGCTCGGCGGCAACGACGGTGCGCAGACCGCGAATGCGGCGATGAGCTGGCTGTCCGGCCTGCCGCTGCGCTCGCGCGTGGGGCCGCAGGGCGTCGATCACGACCCCTTGCAGTACGCCACTGCCCGTCTGCTCGACGAGCGCGCGGTCGACCTGCTGCTATGGGTGGCGAGCTTCACGCCGGATCTTCCGCCGCCGCCGGCTGCGCTGCCGCGCATCGTGCTCGGCCATCCGGCGCTCGCCGCCGGCTGCGCGCAGCCGGGCACGGTGTTCATCCCGGTGGCGACGCCGGGCATCAACGCCGACGGCCATCTGCTGCGCGCCGACAGCGTGGTGTCGCTGCCACTGCATGGCGTGCGCGACGACGGCCTGGCGACCGTGGCCGAGGTGGCGCAGGCGCTGGTCGCGCGCCTTGCGAGCGGCGCGGCGGCGAAGGAGGGCGCGCGATGACGACGATCAGGCTCAAGGGCGGTCGCGTCTACGACCCCGCCAACGGCGTCGATGGCGAGGTGCGCGACATCGGCATCCGCGACGGCCGCATTGTCGTGCTGCATGCGCAGGACAAGGTGGATGCGGAGTACGACCTGACCGGCTGCGTCGTGATGGCCGGCGGCATCGACCTCCATACCCACATCGGCGGCGGCAAGGTCAACCTCGCGCGCATGATGCTGCCCGAAGACCACCGCCTGAACCGGCCGCGCGACTCGCTGCTGGAGCTCGCCTCCAACGGTTGCTGCACGCCGGGCACGCTCGAGACCGGCTACCGCTATGCGCAGATGGGCTACACCGCGGCCTTCGAGCCGGCGATGCTGGCCAGCAACGCGCGCCAGGCCCACATGGAGATGGGCGACACGCCGATCCTGGACCACGGCGCCTACGTGATGCTGGGCAACGAGGAGCTCTTCCTCGAGATGCTGGCGCGCGGCGAGGACCCGCAGCGCATCCGCGACTACGTCGGCTGGGCGATCGGCGCCAGCAAGGCCATGGGCGTCAAGGTGGTGAACCCGGGCGGCATCTCGGCCTTCAAGTTCAACCAACGCAAGCTCGACGTCGACGAGGACCATGTGCATTGGCAGGTGACGCCGCGCCAGGTGGTGCACAGCCTGGCGCGCGCGCTGTCCGAGCTGGGCGTGCCGCATCCGCTGCACATCCACGCCAGCAACCTCGGCGTGGCGGGCAACATCGAATCGACGCTTGCCACCATCGACGCGCTCGAAGGCCTGCCCGGCCACCTGACCCACATCCAGTTCCACAGCTACGGCAGGGAAGGGCCGAAGAAGTTTTCCTCGGCGGCGCGCCAGCTCGTCGAGCGCGTCAACGCCGCGCCCAACGTCAGCATCGACGTCGGCCAGATCATCTTCGGCCAGACCGTCACCGCCTCGGGCGACACCATGCGCCAGTTCGCCAACGCCGAGCTCGGCAACCCGCGCAAGTACGTCGGCGGCGACATCGAGTGCGATGCCGGCTGCGGCGTGGTGCCTTTCCGCTACCGCGAACAGAGCTATGTGAACGCGCTGCAGTGGGCGATCGGGCTGGAGATCTTCCTGCTCATGGACGACCCCTGGCGGGTGGTGCTGACCACCGACCACCCCAACGGCGGCCCCTTCACCAGCTACCCGCACCTGATCAAGCTGCTGATGGACAAGCGCTTCCGCGACGAACAGCTCGCCCGCCTGCACCCCGACGTGGCGGCGATGGCGGACCTGCGCGAGATCCGCCGCGAACGCTCGCTGTACGAGATCGCGATCATGACCCGTGCCGCGCCCGCGCGCCTGCTGGGCCTGACCGACCGCGGCCAGCTCGGTATCGGCGCTGCGGCCGACATTGCGGTGTATCGCGAGGAGGCCGACCGCGAGGCGATGTTCGCCACCCCGGAATACGTCTTCAAGGACGGGCTGCTCGTCGCGCGCAAGGGCCGCATCGAGGCGGTGCCGGTGGGCGGCACCCACTTCGTCGAGGCCGACTACGACCCGGCGATCGAGAAGACGGTCGAAGCCTGGGCCGATCGCCACGCCAGCATCAGCTACCGCCACATGAAGATCGGCACCGACGAGCTGTGCTCGTGCAGCAACGGCGGCGCGCTGCTGGCGTGCAAGGTGCACGGACGCGGGAGGCCGCTGTGAGCAGCCTGCCGCAGGAGACGACAAGCGCGATGGAGATGGCGCCCAACAGCGTGACGCGCAACGGCGTGACGATAGACGACACCTTCGCCGAGGCCTTCCCGATGAAGGCCACAAGGGTGCTGATCACCGCCCACAACGAGACCTGGGCGCGCCATGCGGCAGTCGCCATGACCGGCTTCGCGACCTCGGTGATCGCCTGCGGCTGCGAGGCCGGCATCGAGCGCATGCTGGGCGCGGACGAGACGCCGGACGGCCGGCCAGGCGCGTCGGTGCTGCTGTTCTCGATGTCGGGCAAGGAACTCGCCAAGCAGCTCGAGCGTCGCGTCGGCCAGTGCGTGCTGACCTGCCCGACCACGGCGATCTACGCCGGACTGGAGCTTGGCCAGGATCAAGGCGAAGCGATCGCGCTCGGCAGGAATCTGCGCTTCTTCGGCGACGGCTGGCAGATCTCCAAGATGATCGACGGCAAGCGCTACTGGCGGGTGCCGGTGATGGATGGCGAGTTCGTCGCCGAGGAGACCACGGCCATGGTGAAGGCGGTGGGCGGCGGCAACCTGCTGCTGCTGGCGCGCGACACCGATGCCGCGCTCGCCGGCGCCGAGGCTGCGGTGGAGGCGATGCGCGCGGTGCGCGGCGCGATCATGCCCTTCCCCGGCGGCGTGGTGCGTTCCGGCTCCAAGGTGGGCAGCAAGTATGCCACGCTGATGGCCTCGACCAACGACGCTTTCTGCCCCGCGCTGACCCCGCTCGCCAGGCGCAGCGAGCTCGACGCCGACACGCGCTGCGTGATGGAGATCGTCATCGATGGCTTGACCGAGGCCGATGTCTCCGCCGCCATGCGTGCGGGCATCGCGGCCATCGTCGCGCGCGGCGCGGCGGCCGGGGTGACGCGAATTTCCGCCGGCAACTACGGCGGCAAGCTCGGGCCCTTCCACTTCCATCTGCACACGCTGATCGGGGAGGGCGCGGCATGAGCGCGACACCAGGCTGGTGCCTGCGCCTCAAGGTGCAGCCCGAATTCCGCGTCGACTTCGGTGGCGTGCTGCCGCTGCGGCTGGCGGCGATGACGGCCGATGAGATTGCGCGCCTGCCGCTGCGCCACGGCAACGACATGCGGGCCATGGGGGCGCTGTTCGACATCATGCCGGTCGAAGGCGCAGCCGCTGCAGTGCCGGGCGGGCAGACCGAGCCGGGGCCGCAGCTGCGCCTCGAGGGTGACCTGTCGCGCGTCGACGCCATTGGCCAGGGCCTGGAGGGGGGCATGCTGCGCGTCGACGGTGACGTCGGCGACCGACTGGGCCTGGCCATGCGTGGCGGCGAGATCCGCGTGCGCGGCAGGGCTGGCGAGCTCGCCGGCTGCGAGATGGCAGGCGGGCGGATCGAGGTGGCGGGCGATGTCGGCGACTTCGCCGCCGCTGCGCGGCCCGGCAGCATGGACGGCATGCGTGGCGGCACCCTCATCGTGCACGGCAACGTGGGCGCGCGCTGTGGCGACCGCATGCGGCGCGGCACGGTGGTGCTGCATGGCGACGCCGGCGACTTCCTGGCCTCGCGCATGGTCGCCGGCACGATCGCGGTCGCCGGCCGGGTAGGTGAACACTGCGGCTACGGCATGCGGCGCGGGACGCTGGTGTTTGCCGGCCCGCAGCCTCCTGCACCGCCGACCTTCGTCGCGACGCAGCACGATATCGCCGTGTTCTGGGCCTTGCTGCGGCGCAGTCTGGCCTATCATGGCGGCCTCTTCGCCAGCCTGCCGGCGCCTGCGCCGCGCCGCCTGGTCGGCGACCTGGCGGTCGACGGCAAGGGCGAATGGCTGCTGCCGGGCAGCGGTTGATCCACCGTATTCCGATTGTCCCCAACAACCCCGTACGGAGACCCCATGAGCAAGCGCTACGTATTCCACGCCGGCGAAGCCACGGTGCTCGCTGCCGAAGGCCAGTTCACCGACGCCATGCCCGAGATCCTGATCGGGCGTACCGATGGCCCGGTCGGCCAGGCCTTCGCCAACATGATGGCGCAGAGCAAGGGCCACACCGCCATGTTCGCGATCCGCGCCTGCAACCAGATGGTGCGTCCGGTTACCATCACGGTGCCGAAGGTCACACTCAAGGACTCGGCCAACATCGAGCTCTTCGGCGGCGTGGTGCAGTCGGCCACTGCCGATGCGGTGCTCGACTGCGTGATCGAGGGCATCATCCCGCGCGCTGTGGCCGACGAGCTGTGCATCATCAGCCTGGTGTGGATCGACCCGCGCTGCGCCAAGGACCCGAACCTGGACAAGAAGGACATGTACCGCACCAACTACGAGGCGACCAAGCTGGCGATCCGGCGGGCGCTCGACGAGCAGCCGAGCCTCGACGAGCTGATCGCCAACCGCCACACCATCAAGCACGACATGGACGACTGGAGCTGAGGCGCCCGCCATGACCTGCTTTGCCTTGCTCGACGACTGCCACGCCACCGCCACCGCGCCCACCAGCCGGCTGTACACCGGCTTTGTGCGCGAGCACCGCTGCGACGACCCCGCCACGCTGGACGCGGTGTGGGCGGCGGCCGACCGCGACCTGCGTGCCGGCCTGCATGCCGTGGTGCTGGCCGACTACGAGTGGGGCGCGCGCCTGCTGCAGGCCGGCCACGAACGGCTCGCGCCCGCCGACGGCGGCAGCCTGCGCGTGCTGATGTTCGCCGAGCTGCAGCTGCTCGGCGTCGACGCCGTCGATGCCTGGCTGCTTGCGCGCGAGCAGGACGAGACGGGAGCCAGCCATGGCAACGATGGCCGCGCGCCGGCGCCCGCGGGCGTGCTCGATATCCGTCCCTCGGTCGACCACGACGCCTTCTGCGCTGCGATCGCGCGCATCCACGCTGCCATCGGCGAGGGCGAGACCTACCAGGTCAATTACACCTACAGGCTGGACTTCCGCACCTTCGGTGCGCCGGTGAGCCTTTACCGCCGGCTGCGCGCCCGCCAGGCCGTGGCCTTTGGCGCCTTCATCGCGCTGCCGCCGGGCACGGCCGGGCCCGACTACGTGCTGTCGTGCTCGCCCGAACTCTTCCTGCGCAACCGGGGCGGGTGCCTGTCGGCGCGGCCGATGAAGGGCACCGCGCCGCGTGCGCGCGAGGCCGAGGGCGACAGCGAGATTGCCCGCATGCTCGCCGGTGACACCAAGAACCGCGCCGAGAACCTGATGATCGTCGACCTGCTGCGCAACGATCTCGGCCGCATCGCGCGCACGGGCAGCGTGCGTGTGCCGGCGCTGTTTTCGGTCGAGGCCTACCCGACCGTGTTCCAGATGACCTCCACCATCGAGGCCGAGCTCCCCGACGACACCGGCTTCCCCGCGCTGCTGCGCGCGCTCTTCCCCTGCGGTTCGATCACCGGCGCGCCCAAGCACCGCACCATGCAGATCATCGCCGAGCTGGAGGACACCCCGCGCGGGCTGTACACCGGCAGCATCGGCTGGATCGACGCGCCGACGCGTCCGCACCAGGCCTGTGGCGATTTCTGCCTGTCGGTGGCGATTCGCACGCTGACGCTGCAGCGGCGCGCCGACGCGGCCCAGGGCGCCGGCTGGGACGGCCGCATGGGCGTAGGCGCGGGCATCGTCATCGATAGCCAGGCGGAGGAGGAGTTCGAGGAGTGCGCGCTCAAGGCGCGCTTCCTGACCGGGCTGGACCCGGGCGTTGGCCTGTTCGAGACCCTGTACGCGACGCGCGAGGATGGCATCCGCAATGTCGAGCGCCACCTTGCCCGCCTGGCTGCGAGTGCGGCGGCGCTCGGCTTTGCCTGCCCGCGGGCGGCGATCGTGGCTGCGCTGCGCCAGCAGGTGGCGGGGCTTGCGCCCGGCCAGCCCAGCCGCATGCGGCTGGCACTGCACAAGGACGGCCGCTTCGAGATCGTGGTGGCACCGCTCGAGGCGCTGCCGCCTGGGCCGGTCGAGGTGTTGATCGCAGCCGCACCCATCGGGGACGTGCATGGCCTGCTCGCCCACAAGACGACGCTGCGCGCGCGCTACGACGCGGGCATCCGCGCCGCGCAGGCCCGTGGCGCCTTCGATACGCTGTTCTTCGACGCCGACGGCGGCTTGACCGAGGGCGGACGCAGCAACGTCTTCCTGCGCATCGATGGCGAATGGCTCACCCCGCCCGCCGGGCGCGGCGTGCTGCCGGGCACCATGCGCGCCGCCGTGCTCGACGACCCCGAGTGGGCCGCGCGCGAACAGCCGCTGCGCGTGGAGGACCTGCTGCGTGCCGAGCGCATCGTGCTCACCAATGCGCTGCGCGGCACGCTCGATGCGTGCCTGGCGGCGGGCGAGGCCGAGCGCTGGCGAGTCCGGCAGACGACCGCGGCAGCGGATGGCGCCAAGTACCACGCGCGTGCAGACCGTGGCTGAAGGGCGCGCGCAGCGCGCACGCGGGGAGCATGACCACGAGGCCGGCGACCGCGAGGCGTCCGGTCGCAGCGCGTTCGACCTCGCCCTGTTCGATCTCGATTTCACCCTCATCCCGTCGGACAGCGGCTTGCGCTGGGCGCGCTTCATGGTGGCGGAGGGCGTGCTGCCGGGCGGCAGCGACGAGGCCTACCTGAACGTGTGCCGAAGCTACGTCGCCGGCCGGATCGACATCGAGACACTGCATGCCTTCGCCGCGCGCACGCTGCTGGCCGTGGACGCGGATGCGATTCCAGGCCTGCAGGCGCGCTTCGAGGCGGCGGTGCGCGCCGAACTGCCGGCGGCGGCGCGCGACCTGGTGGCGCAGCACCTCGAGGTCGGCGAACTGTGCTGCATCGTCACCACGACCAATGAGATCGTGGCGCGTCCCTACGCCCGCGCCTTCGGCATCCCCAACCTGCTGGCGAGTGTGCCGGCATGCGAGGACGGTCGCTTCTGCGGGGCCTACGTCGGCGCGCTGTGCCATGGCGCAGGCAAGGTCGCGCGTGTCGAAGACTGGTTGCGCGGCAGTGCGGCGCAGGGGGGCGTATCGCGTCCGCGGCGCAGCATTTTCTATTCGGACTCGGCCAGCGACCTGCCCTTGCTGGAGTGGGCGGACGAGGCGGTGGCGGTCCGCCCCGATGCCCGTCTGCGCGCCCACGCCGAACTGCGCGGCTGGCGCATCATCGACGCGCCAGCCTGAGCCGCAGGTTCAGAAGAACTGCGCCACGAGCATGAAGTGCAGCTCGTGGCGACCGTCCTCTCCAGGCACGCGGTTGAAGGCGCGCGCATAAGTGAGGCGGGCGTCGACGCGCTCGCCAAGTGCGGCGCGCACGCCCCAGCCGGCGCTGCCGAGGTGGCGGTGGCGCGGCTCGCTGGAGCTGGGCGCCCGGTAGGGCGTCACCCGGCCGTGGTCGGCAAAGAAGAAACCGGTGGCGCGCAGGGCAGGGCGATTGCCCTCGGCGGCGAGCGCGATGAGCGGGTGATGGAGCTCCAGGTTGGCGATGAAGCCGCGGTCGCCCGACCAGGCGCCGGACTTGTAGCCGCGCACGCTGTATTCGCCGCCGAGCTGCAGCTGCTCGCCCGAAGGCAGCGGCCCGTCGCTGCTGTGCTGGTAGTTCAGGCTGCCCTGCAAGGACCAGTTGGGCGTGATGGCCTGGATGCGGCGCAGGAAGGCGCGGCCGAGCGTGTAGTGCTCGCGCTCGAAGCCGCGCGCGCGCCCGGCGCTCAGGTGGTAGGTCGCGATCCAGTAGCCGTGGTCGTCGGCGGCCTGGTGCTCGATCCCCACGCTGCCGTCGCGGGTGCGCGTCTTCTGCAGGAAGACGTCGCTGATCCAGTTCTTGGTCTCGCGGTGCTTGGTGCCGATGACGAGGTCGGTACGCGAGCGCTCGCCGAGATGGACAGGCTGGCGCAAGGCGGCGACGAAGCCGGCGGAGCGGCCGGTGATGTCGAGTTCGCGCAGCGGCCCCTTCTTGATCTCGACCTCGTCGCTGTAGGCCGCCACGCTCAGCCTGCCGCCGCTGGCGTTGACCGGGAAGGCGTAGCCGAGCGAGTAGCTTTCCTGCCCGCTGGCCCGGACGAAGCCCAGGCTGAGTTCGTCGCGAAAACCGAGCAGGCTGCGGTTGGTGTATTGCACACCGGAGCGCCACAGGCCCGAGCCTTCGCTGCCGCCATTGTCGAGGGTCAGGCGCAGCAGGTGGCGCGGGGGCTCCTCGACCAGGATGCGCAGATCCGAGGTGCCGAAGCGCGTGCCGGCGGCCAGCTCGGCGCGCAGCTGCGCGTCCTGGGTGCGGTTGAAGCGGCGCAGGTCCTGCTCCAGCACGGGCAGGTCGACGAGCGCGCCCGGGGTGAGGCCGATGCGGCGGGTGATGAAGGCTGCATCGGTGCTGCTGTTGCCGTCCACGCCGATGTCGCCGACGCGACCCTCGACCAGGCGGATGTCGACCACACCGTCGGAGACGTCCTGCGGCGGGATGACGGCGCGTGCGGTGACGATCCTGCGTTCGCGGTAGTGCGCGTTGATGCGGTCGACCAGTTCGAGCAGGTCGGCGAAAGCGATCTCGCGGCCGACATAGGGCGCCGCCAGTTCAGCCAGTTCGGCCTCGGTGAGGATCTCCGAGGGCGTGAAGCGGATCTCACCGACGGCGAAGCGCACCGGGGGTGCAGCCGGGCGCGGGGCTTCGGGCGGCAAGGCCTCGCGCACCGGGTCGGTGACCTCCTGGCGCTGGAGTTGCTCGAGCTGCCGCCTGCGCTCGTCCTCGTCGATGCGGCGCTGCTGCAGGGCGCCGGGGTCCGCTTGAGGCGGCAGGATCTGCGCCAGGGCAGGCGACGCCCAGAGCGTTGCTGCCAGGATCAGCACGGGTTTCATGGCTGCGAGTTCTCCACAGGATGGCATTTGTCGGTGCAGCTTCATTGCGTCTCCGTGTCAGTCGCGACCGGGTTGGCGTCGACGCTGACCAGGCTTTCTTCCTCGTCCTCGCGCGGTGCCCCTGCAGCGGGCGGCGCGAGATGGAACTCGGCCAGTACGCGCTCGGTGTATTCGACCACGCTCAGCTGCGGACCGTCGGGGCCGAGCACCTCGTGCGAGGCACGGCGGTCGATCACGAAGCTGTCGGTGGCGATCAGGTTGCGGTCAAGCTTGAGGGCGAAGGCCGGGCCGCCGGAGTAGAGCTGCGCATCGTAGCCCTGCAGGCGGAAGTTGTGCTGGTCGATCAGCAGGCGGGTCTGCGGATTGGTGACGACGACGCGGTCGCCGACCTGGAACTGATCCACCTGCAGCGTGCCGACCGGTATGTCGATCCTGCCCGTGAGGGCGGCGACGCGGTCGAAGTGGAAGCCGCCCAGCCCGCTCAGCGTCAGGTCCATGGCCGAGGCCATCCCGCCGCCGTAGCCACCGATCGCGCCGAAGATGGGGGCGCTACCGCTGGCGAAGACCTGGGCGACGATACGGTCTGCACTCAGACGCAGGTCGCGACCGACTTCGAGGCGATCGACGTCGATGCGGTCGCGTGCGCCGATCGAGACCTCCGTCGCCCGCAGCTCGCCGATGCCGACACTGCCTGAAGGGACGTCGACATCGAGGCTGCGGGCGTCGATCGAGCCGAACTCGGCGTCTCCATTCATGGCGCTGAGCTCGACGTCGCGTCCGCTGATGGCGCCCACGCGCAGGTCGCCGTCATCGGCAGCGAGCTTCACGTCTTCGCTCAGGCTCGTGACAGACTGGGCGCTGATCGAACCGGCGGCGCGGATGTCGATCTCGCCCTCGGCGGTCACGTCGCCCATGATCAGGGAGCCCGGCGAGTCGATGTGGATGAGCCCGCCCGCACTGGCGTTGAAGTTGAGTACGTCGATGTCGAGCGGGTTGCCGCCGATCTGGCCACCCGCACGGATGGTGAGCGTCGCCCCGGGGGCGGTGTTGGCGATGATGTCCAGACGGGTGTCGCCGCCGTCATACACGCTGCCGCCGGCGGTGATCAGGATCGCGCTCTCGGTGGGGTTGCCGGTGAAGATGCCGGTGATGACGGCGTCGCCATCGGTGCGCAGGTCGATCGTGCCGACATCGACGCGCATCTGCGCTGCGTGGATGCCGTCGCCGGCGTCCTGCATGAGCAGGTCGCGTGCCTTCAGGAACACGCCCAGCGTCGTCGCATGCACGTCGGCGAACGGGGTCAGCACCATCTGCGCGCCGGCGACGAGGCTGATCGGGCCCGGGCCGCTGACGCGGCCGTCGATGAACATGAAGGTGGCCGAGGACAGCGCGACCGCGTCGCCCGAGCGCACGGCGCCGATGTTGAAGAACTTGCCGAGCGTGCCGTTGAGATGGACGCCGTTGCCGAAGCCCTCCGTGCTTGCAGAGATGCGGCCGTCCTCGTCGGAGAGCGCGACGTCGAGCGGGTTGTCCGCGCTGCCGATCTCGCCGCCGCTGGCGTTGAGACTGACGTTGCGGGCCAGGATGTTGAGATCGGGGTCGAGCGGATTCTCGGTGAGCTGGAAGTCCAGGATCGAGCCTGAAGCGTCCAGGCGCACGTCGCCGATCGAGAACACGGTGTCGACGAACAGGCCGGACGAGGCCGCCAGCCAGATGTCGGAGCCGGCGCGTGCGATCAGTCCGGTACCGTCGCTGAGCTGGATGCCGAGCGGCGTCAGGAACAGCTTGTCGCCGTCGAGGGTGCCGCCGATGCCTCCGCTTGCCGCCTCGAGGATGATGCGTCCGCCACTGTTGATGTGGACTGCGCCGGCGCCGGAGTCGATGCCATGCAATGCGCCGGCGACCTTGATGCGGACCTCGTCGCCGGCGCTGACCTGGCCGATGCGCAGGCTGCCCTCGGAGCCGATGAAGACCTTGCCGGCGGCGGTGGCGTGGAGCGTGGCGGGATCGTCCAGGTCGCGGTTGGCGACGTTGAGCGGTTGCGGCTGGCGGATGGTGACGAAGCGCGGGTTGTCCTCGTCGTCGACGATCGCGTCACCGCGTTCCACGGCGGCGAGTGCTGCCTTTTGCGCCTTGGTCAGGGTGTCGATGCCCGCGATGGTGTCGATGACCTGGTCCGGGCCGTAGCGGCCGATGTCGTCGCCGGCGACCAGGGTGACCGTGCGGCCGACGACATTGGGTGCCTTGATGGTGGTGACGGTGTCGGTGATCTCCTTGAGCAGCCCGGCGCCGACCGATAGCAGCAACTGTGCGTCGGTCCATTCGGAGCCGCGGGTGATCGCGGTGATCTCCTCCGCGCTGAGGCGGCTGCGGTAGTCGAAGTCCTCGTCGAAGGTGCTGGTGTAGCTGCCCACCTCCTCGTGCAGGGCGCGGTATTGCTGGGTGCGCTTGTCGGCGAAGGCGGCGATGTCGGCCGCGTCCATGCCGGTGTCGCGCAAGGCCTGCTCCTCGGTGGCGGTCAGCGCGTATTCGAACGTCGGGTCGTAGCTGGCTCCGCCATCGGCCTGGCGGACGCGGAACTGCCAGTACAGCCGGTAGTTGTTGCTGCGTCCGTTGGCGTAAGCTTCGACCGCTTCCTGCGCCTTGGCGTCGGAGCCGCGCGCAGCGCCGGTGATGGGGTCGTTCGGCTGCTGGCGCAGGCGCATTTCGTCCCACAGCGCAGCGAGCTCGTCCTCCGTGCGGGTGTCGACCGTGGCGAAGGGGTTGTTGTCGATCACGCTGCCGGTGGTGGTGATGCGCACGTCACCGCCGAGCGATTCCACGCCCACCACCAGCAGGTCGCCGGTGTAGATGTGCGCGGCCAGCGGATCGGCCAGGTTGGCGATGTTGATGTCGCCGCGCGCCTGTGCCGAGAGGCCGTGGCGGGCGAGCACGGCGGCGTCCTCGCTCGTCGTGTAGCCGCTGCGGATGCGCAGCGGATCGCCGCCCAGTGCGTCGAGACGGCCGATGCTGCCGTTGGCGCTGCTGAGGTCGATGCGGCGGGCCTGCACGAGGGCGCTCGCGTCGCGGCCGACGATGTCGCCCGCAGACTCGAGGACCACCTTGTCGGTCGCTGCCGAGCCGATGGTGCCGACCCTGAGGTCGCCGATCGTCTGCTCGAGGTAGATCGACCCGCTCGTGGTGCCGGCATTGACGACGCCGCCCTCGGACTGGCGGATGCGCAGGGCCTGGTCGGGTGTGCCGTCCGCGTGCAGGCTGCCGATCCCGGTGCCCGCCGACAGGTCGATACTGTGTCCGCCCAATACCGCGGACGGCCCGTTCTGGGTCAGGCTGCCGGCGCTGCTGACCGTGGTGTTGCCACCGCGGTTGTTGACGCTGCCGTTGAACACGACGTCGCCGACCGAACTGATGTCGACGCGTCCCTCGTCGAAGCCGATGTACTCGATGCCGATGCGGTAGTCGCCGCGCACGCTGTCGGTGGTGGTGTACTTCTTGCCGGTGGTGACGCTGAACTCCTGGTAGTAGCGCGCCGAGATGCACAGCGACCACCAGTTGCACTCGCGCCAGCTGCGGCCCGGCGTGAGCACGCTGCTGACCGTCTCTTCCTGCGTGCGCGGGCCGCCGGGGAGGTAGTGGTAGTCGGCCGCCGGATCGACGACGAGGAAGGCGTCGGTGAGCAGCGGGTCCTTGGTGCGCTCGATCGAGCGCAGGCGATAGCCGTCGAGCGCCTTGCCGCTGAGGATTGCGGTGCCGAACCAGCCGGTCTGCGAGTAACGATACTCGTCGATGCGCACCTCGTCGTAGCCGGTGGTGACCACGTAGCGCAGGCCGCTGACCGGGTCGTACCCCTGGGTGCCGGTGCGCGCCTCGCCGTCCGCGCGGGTGCGCGAAACCGGCTCGCTCAGGATCGGCGCCCCGGTCGCCGGGTCGATGCCGCGGATGTCGGTGATGTTGATGCGCCCCTTCACGCCGAGGCCGGCATCGAGTGTGTTGACCAGCAGGGTCTTGCCGGTCTCGTTGTCGATCTTGATGCGGCCGTAGCCGTCGAGCACGCGCAGGCGGCCGCCGCCCGACTGGCTGGTGCTGAAGATCTGGCCGAAGAGCTCGATGTAGCCGCCCTGCACCTGCACGCCCGACAGCTCGAGCCTGTCGTGCAGTGCGTTGTAGCGCACCGTGATCGACTCCCAGGCGTCCCACTCGGCGCTGCCGAGCCCGGCGACCGTGGCGCCGCTGACCGTGTAGTACTCGCTGCCGGTGCTGGTCCGGCCCTCGAGAACCTGCAAGGCGTAGTCGTCGCGCGCGTCGGCGAAGCTGCCGGTGCCGCCGCCGGGCAGGCTCACGGTGGCGCCTTCGGGGATGCGTACGCCCCATTCGGCGATGCCGCTCTGGATGGTGCCGTTGATGTTGAGGTAGCGCGCCGCGATCAGCACGCTGCCATTGGCGATGATGCCGCCCGCCGGCTCCGTCGCGGGGCGTTCGATGCTGTCCACGTTGGCCGGGAAGGGGTCGGTTGAGACGCCCGGGATGACCTTCAGCGGTTCGCCCGCGGCGTGCCAGGCGCCGTCGGTGTAGCTCTGCACGAAGTCGCCATTGCGCGTCTTGACCTCGACACGGTCGGCGCGGATGGTCGCGGTTTCGACCGGTGTGACCAGGCTGCCGTCCGGCTTGCGCTTCTGCTCGAGGCGGATGCTGCCGGCGGCGCTGTCGATCTTGACCAGGCCGCGCAGGTTGCTGATGTCGCCGCGCAGGATGATGTCGGGTGCGAGCGGGCGGATGCCGTCGGCGCGCATCGCATCCTTCTCGGCTTCGCTGATGTCGAGCGGCGAGAACAGGCTCTTCACCAGGATCACCGGCTCGCCGGCGCCGCTCGTTTCCGCGGTCGTGATTGACGAGAAGGCGGCCGTGCCCGCGCCGCGGTTGATGCGAGCGATGTCGGCGTTGGAATTGACCTCGACGCCATTGAAGAACAACTTGCCGCCTTCATTCGGCGCGATCGTCATGTTGCCGAGGATGAGGACATTCGGCCCGTAGTTGGTGATGGTGATGCTGGCGTCGCCCGGGGCGTCGAGCACGCCGGTCCCGGTCAGGCGGTTGCCGCGCACGTCGATGTTGCCGAGCTTGGCCACGCTGTCGCTGATCTTGAGCACGCGCGCGATCGGGCCAGCCAGGGGTTCGTTGCTGAACGCCCCGGCGGTGATGTCGCGATCGAGATCCGTGATCTGCGCGTTGAGGTCGGTCAGCCTGGCGTCCAGGTTGGGGTAGGCCGCGACGATGCTGCCCAGCTCCGCGGGGATGCCGACGTCGCGGCGCGTCTCCTTGGTCGTGATCTGCCCTTCGCGAACGGTGATCTGCCCTTCGCGGTCGGCGATCAGGCCGTTCAGCCGGGTAATCTCGGCTGCGTCGTCGGTGTCGTCGGGGTCCAGGCCAACCAGGTCAGCCTCGAATCCGGTGATCTCAGCGTTCAGGTCGGTGATCTCAGCCTCGAGAGCGGTGATCTCGGCCGGAATCTCCGCGAGCTCAGTGTTCAGGGCGCTGCGTCGATCGACCTGGGCGTTCAGCTCGGTGAGTGTGTCCTGCATCGCGCTGAGCGATTGCTGGGCGACTTCGAGCGGGCTTTCCGGCGGCACGCTGCTGAAACCCGGCTGGCTGGGGTCGCGTGGGAAGCCCATCTCGTCGAGTTTGCGTTCGAGGAAGCGGACTTCGGAGCGGTAGGCTTCGGCGGCGATTGCCGCGTCCGAGCTGGGGTTGCCCACCGAGTACTGGCGGATGAGCTCCTCGAGCATCGCGATGCGGTCGAGGATGTCGGTTGCCAGGCCGATGAAGTCGCGGTCGAGCACCGAGATCCCGTCGGTATGGGTTTCGCTGCCGTCGAGCGCAATGGTCAGCCACTGTTCGCGATTGATGCCGACCTCCACACGGCCGTCGACATGCACGCTGCTGTCCTGGTTGACCACCGAGCGCCCGGTGCGGGTCTCGAAGCTGACGTCGTCGCCGCCGAAGAGGTTGCTGAACCAGCTCGCGATCGCCGCCAGGGTCTCGCGGTAGATGTCCTTGCCGATGCCCACGCCCGAGGCGGTGTTCGAGCCGCGGTCGGCATGCAGTGAGGCGTGGCGTACCGACAGGATCTCGGCGCCAGCGGCGACCGAGAGGTGGCTGCCGGCGTTGACGAAGGCGTCGGCGACGGGGTCGCGATTGACCGGGATCGCCGTGTTGTTATAGACGTCGGTGCGTGCCCTGGCCGATGCGCTGCTCCCGGCGCCGTTGGTGGCAGCGCCTGCGGACAGCTTGATGTCGTTGCCCGACTTCAGGGTGGCGTCGCCGATGGTGACGCGGTTGCTGCCGATGTAGCTCGACACGCTGCTGCCTTCGGGCGCGACGCCGACGAGGCCATAGACGTCCACCGCGGACTGGGTGGACAGGCTGGCCACGGTACGGCTGCCGAGGGCGATGTTCCAGGCGCTCTCGATGTGGGCGCCGTTGGCCACATCGACTGCGGCCAGGGGGGTCTGGCCCGTGGCGCACACGATGCGCCCGGCCGGGCACACGGTGATGATCTCGGATTCCCCGCTGGCCGCGGAGACCGCACCGCCCGAGGTCATCGTGACCCGATCCGAAGCATTGATGTGGTTCGCGGCGTCGATGGCGACGCCCGCGACCAGGGCCGCCGGATCGCGCGGCGTGATGTTCGCGCTCGCGCCTACCCTGGCGCGGGTGTCGGCGAGCAGGCGCGTCTGGCTGCCGGCTGCGGGGAAGTCGGCCAGGCCGCCCGAGCTCGATTCGACGTTCCAGGCCGGGCGCGAGATGCCCGACCCGGCCAGCAGGCCGGCAGGGGCGCCCTTGGTGAGCGTGGTTGCCGCATTGAGTTCGACACGGTCGCCCTTGACCCTGGCGTTGTCGCCGATTTCGGCGAGCGTCCTGCCGAAGGCGAAGTTCTCCGCGTTGGCGCCGCTGACGCCGATCAGCGAGGCGTTGAGGTTGCGCATCCAGCTGTCGAAGGACAGCGCCTGGGTCGCGTCGATCCTGAGCGTGCCGACTTCGAGCATGCGTGCATCGGCCGGATGGCTGGCGCTGTAGCGGCTGCCGATACGGGCGATGGTGGTGCCGACGGTCGAAGTGTAGGACGCGGAGAAGGGCACCGACACCAGGCCGCCCGCGCCAGCCACGCCATGCGCATGGTTGGTGCTGTTGCCGTTGGCCAGCACCTGCAGCGTGCCGGCGCTTACGCCGACGCGGTCGCCGAGCGTGGCCTGGCTGAGCGTGCTGGAACTGGCCGTGGCCTTGTTCGCCCCTATGGCGACGAAGCCGACCGAGACACCGGAGACGTGCGCCAGCTGGGCGCTGGTGTTGTCCGTCTGCACGGTGGCGATGCCGGTCACCGTGAGCAGGCTGTCGTCGCCCACGCCAGCGCGCACCTGGCCGCTGTTGCTGGCGAAGGACTGCGAGGCGTTGGCGCCGACCAGCAGGCCGCCCGCCGCACCCGAGGCACTGGAATAGGCCGAGCGCGCGATGCCGCCGGGCAGGCGCTGGCGCGCCATCAGGCTGAGGCTGGCGGACTCGATGCGGCTGCCGCCACCCACGGTGGCATCGACCTGCGGCGACACGCGTGCGCGTGCGATCGAGGCGCCGACGGCGCCGCCGAGGCTGACGTTGATCCCGGTTGCGCTGGCATGGGCCGCGGTGGCAGCGTCCGCGTCGATGAGCACATCGTCACTCACCTTGATGCGGGCGTCGGTGCCGGTGCTGGCGCCCACTGCCGTCTCGATGGTGGCGGTGGCGACCGTGCCGCTCGCCGCCAGCCCAAGCCCACCCTTGGCCGCGAGGGCCTCGGCGGACACCTCGTGGTGGGCGTCCGCAGTGATTTCCAGGCGGCCGACGCTGCGCCCCGCGGTCTGGCCGACGCGGACCTCGTTGCCGACCTTGGCTTGCGTGCGGCCGGTGATCTCGGCGGTGGTCACCGAGGCGCCGGCCGCGATCAGGCCGACGCTTGCACCTGCGGTCTCGGCGCTCAGCTTGCGCGTATCGTCGGCATCGACGCGCACGCTGCCAGCCTGCTCCACGATCACGCCTTGCTCGAAGCGGGCCTCGACATGCGCACCGGACTTGAGCACGGCGACGGCAGCGTCCACTGCCAGGATGCCGCCGGTGCCGGCAAAGGCGAGCGAATCCAGATCCTCGTCGAGCGCGGCGGATACCGACACCGTGCCGGCATCCCCTGCATTGAGCGTGCTGCCGGTGTCGACGAAGGCCGTGGTGTGGCTGCGGAAGCTGGTCACGCCAACCCCTGCGCCCAGGCCGATGGCGCCTATTGCCAGACCGCCGTTGAGCATGTCGAAGCGCACATGCTGGCGCGCATCGACATCGATATTGCGGCCGGCCTCCAGCGTGCTGCGCTTGCCGACGAAGGCTGCGGTGCCCGCGGGCAGCAGCCGGGTCTCGGTGGCGGTGAAGCTTGCGCTGGCCGCCGTGTCGGCGCGCTCGGTGGCGACCCGCGTCGATGCGTTGCGGATGCGGCTGTCGCTGTAGCCGTTGAGCACGTTGCTGATGCTGCCGTTGGTGGCCTGGCCGTCGACGTAGCTGCCGGCGTTGCCATCGTCGGTCTGCAGGCGGCGCTGGGCGTCCTCGTCCAGCCCGCTGCCCACCGAATACACGCCGACCGCCCCGGCGAGCGCGCCGAGCCCGCCGGCGGCGCTCACCACGTAGGTGTCGATGTCGGTCTTTGCGAGCGCGTTGACGTCGATGTCGCGGCGGGCCTTGACCGTGGCATCGTCGCCGATGAAGGCCGTGGTGTCGTTGCGGATGATGCCGACATCCACGGCGCCGGCGATCCCCACCGCACCGACGCCGAGGGCGCCCGACACGTTGAAGAGGCGCAGATCGTTGCGCGCGCTGACGTTGACGTCCTGGTCGTCGTGCGCTGCGCCAGCCTGGGTGTTGATCTGTGCGCCGTTGCCAATGTAGGCCAGGGTGTCCGAGTCGACCGTCGCCACCGAGGCGGCGCCGGCGAAGCCCACATACAGCCCGCCTGCACCTGCCGCGGAGACGGTGAACAGGTTCTCGTGCGAGCGTGCCTGGACCTGTACGCCGCGCATCGCGGTGGTGAGATCGACCCCGTCGCCCGAGTAGGCGGTGAGGGCTGTGCTGCCCTGGCCGCGGCCATCGACGACTGCGCGGTTGCCGATCCAGGCGCGTGTGTCCTTGTCGATCAGGGTGATGCCGACGCCGGCGCCGATGCCACCGCCACCGATGCCGAGCGCGACGGTGCCGGCGACCAGGGTGGTCGCGGTGTCGTCGTCGGCCTTGACCACGACGTTGCCGCCAGCCTCCACGACGGCATCATCGCCGATCGAGGCCCAGGTCTGGTTGTCGAAGCTCAGCACCGACACGCTGCCGGCAACGCCGACGGTGCCCGATGCGCCCAGGCTGGCGCTCACCGAGACGACCTCCTGCACCGAGTTGGCTGCGACCTCGACGTCGCGCGCGGCCTTGACGGTACTGTGGTCGGTGATGGTGGCGTGGGTGGCGTGCTTCATCACCGCCACATCGGCACCCACCCCCACACCCACCGTGCCCGAGGCGGCCAGGGCGCCGGCAATGCCAAGGTGGAAGCTGTCGTTGCCGGCGGCGACCAGCACCGATTGCGCGCTGTCGGCGCCGCTGTTGTCCGCATTGATGCTGACGCCGCTGCGGGGCGTGCCCGGGGCGACGTCGATGCTGCCGATCGAGGCGCGGGTGTCGGTACTGTGCACCGAGACCTCGCCCGACAGCGTCACCGCCCCGGTGCCTGCTGCGGCGCCAGTGACGGCGAAGCCCTTGATGTCGTCCCGGTTGACCGCGGTGACCGCCAGGCCGCGGTGGTCGCGTAGCTGCGAGGCGCTGCTGCGGGTGCTGCCGAGCGCAGCACTGCCGCCCGCCAGGCTGTCCTTGCCGTTGCTGGGTGTGATCCCGGGCGCGGCGACTTCGCCCGCGCCGGCGCTGGTGGCGGCGTATGAGACACCGAAGCTGCCGCTCGCCACCTGCGTGGGGGCCGCCTTGCCGAGCGCGGTGGCCGATGCGCCGTCGTCGATCCAGGCATGGGTGGTCTTGTCCACCACGGCCACCGCCGCCCCGGCACCGACTGCGGCGGTGCCGGCCGCACCGATGGCGCCGGCGAGCAGGTCGAGGTCGCTGTCCGATTCGGCGGCGATGACGAGGTTGCCTTCGGAGTGCAACGCGCTGCCGGCCCCGGCCGAGGCCAGGGTGGCGACATCGAGCACCAACACCGAGGCCGAGCCCTGCACCCCGGCGGTGCCGCCGGCGCTGACGCCGACGCCGATGGAGCGGATCTTCTCCGTGCTGACGGCGGTGATGTCGAGCGCGGCGCCGGTACGTGCGATCACGCCTTCACCCAGCCAGGCTGCGGTTTCCTTGTCGATGACCACGACGTCGGCGGCACCGCCGACGCCTGCCGTGCCACCAATGCCGACGGTGCCGACGATGGACAGCAGTTCGGTGTGTGCGCTCGCGCCGACCGCAAGCGCGCGCGTGCCCAGGGCAGCGCCGTCCAGGCCTGCGTTGATGCGCGCATCCTTGCCGATCCAGGCCTGCGTCACCGGGTTGTAGACATTGACTGCAGCCGAGCCGGCGACACCCGCCGTGCCGCCGCCGGCGCCGCCGACCACCACCGAAGTCACGTCCTGAGTGGCGCCTGCGGCCACCGTGATGAGACCGGCAGCGGCGAGGTTGGCGTCCTGTCCGGCCCAGGCCTGCGTGACATTGTCGATGAGGAAGGTGCCTGCAGAGGCGCCCACGCCGGCTGTGCCGCCGATGCCGGCAACCCCGGCCACGCCGAGTGCGTCGAAAGTGTTGGCGGCCTCGATCCGGATGTCGCCGTTGCTGCGCAGCCAGCTGCCGTTGCCCGCGCTGGCCTCGACCGTGTTGTCGGAGAGGATCAGGCTGAGTACGCCGCTCACCCCCGCGGTGCCGGCAGCGCCCGCGCTGGCGGCGATGACCGCGAGGTCCATGGTGCTGGAGGCGTCGATGGCGATCGACGACGATTGCTCGATACGCGCAGCGGCGCCCAGTGCGGCGCGCGTCACGCCTTCGTTGGCGATGTCTGCGCTGGCCACGCCGACGCCCACCTTGCCTGCGGCGGAGATGCCGCCGGCGAAGGCTTTCGCGGTCGAGGCGTTGCTGGCGATCAGGTCGACCGCGCCGGTGGTCGCTACGCGTGCGTCGGCGTCGATGCCGGCCTCGGTCGTGTCCTCGAACACGTTGACCGAGAAGGCGCCGGTGACGGCGACCTGGTTGCTGCCTGCGCCCGCGATGGTCTCCGTGTAGTAGTTGTTCTGCCCGAGCAGCAACTGCAGGTTGGCCTCGGTGAAGCGGTCCTCGAGGCCCTCGAGCGACCAGTTGAAGGCGGCAGGGCCGGTGATGGCGTGATTGCGCCCTGCCACCTCCAGGCTCATCGCGGCAATCTCGGCCTCGCGGCCGATCCAGGCGCGGTAGGTGTTGTCCGATACCAGGACCGCGATCGAGGCGCCGACGCCGACCTTGCCGGCGAGCGCGGCGCTCCAGGCCTTGGCGGCCAGCTTGCTGGTGTTGTCTGCACTCACCCGCACGTTGCCGACTCGCGTGCCGCCGTCGATGTCGCCGATGCGGACCTCGTCACCGATCGATGCCTCGGTGGTCGATTCCGAGTTGGCGACCGCGAGCGCACCGGCGATGCCGACCTTCTCCGCGCCTGCGCCCGCCACGCCCTCGGCGGCGAGCTTGTAGGCGAAGCCGGGCGAGGTGTTCTGTGCCGACGTTGCGCTGACCTCGATGTTGCCGGCGCGCACGATCTGGCTGCCGGCGCCGATCGCGGCCTGGGTGTCGTTGCGGGTGATGGCCAGCCCGACGCCCACGCCGATGCCGACCTTGGCGCTGTCCTGGAGCTTGGTCACGTCGAGCGTGTTGCCCAGCCCGCGGGCGCTGAAGTCGCTGCTGCTGGTCGCGCTCAGTGTGAGGTCGCCGCCAAGCTCGAGACGGCGACCGGCGGCAACGGTCGCGCGCGCGTCGTCGTCGAGCACGAGCACGCCGGCCGCAGCCGCGATGGCGACCTTGCTGCCGCTGCCCGTGGTTTCGGTGCCTTGCTGGGCGCTTTCGTTGTCCTTTAGCGTGCTGGTGGTGGCGGCCTTGTCGCGCTCGGTCGCGGTGGTCTCGTCTTCCGCCTTGCCACCGGCGGCGCTGGCCTTGGCGATGGCCTCGTAGCTGCGTGTGCTGGTGGCGGTGATGTCCACCTTGCCGTCGTCGCCGCTGGTCGTGGTGACGAGATCGCGCGCCAGGCTGGCGAGCGTGTGCGTGGTGCTGAGGATGATCGCGCCCGAGGCGCCGACGCCGACCTTGTCGGATTTGACGTCACCGGTGGCGGTGGCCTCGTGCTCGCCTGCCGAGCTGGCACGGATCTCGACCGGTCCGGTTGCGGTGATCTGCGCGCCGGCTTCGACGATGGCCTCGGTCTTGAGCTTGAGGTCGGACAGCGCCACGACTGCGTCCAGCGCCACGCTGCCTTCGGCGCCTGCTTCGGCTTCGGCCTTGCTGTCGCTGCGCGCATCGGCGACGACCTGCAGCTTGTCGAGGTCGATCAGCTGGGCGCCGTTGCGCACCCGTGCGCGCACCAGGTCCTCGCGGAACAGGTTGAGGGCGACCGAGGCGCCGACGCCGAGCTTGCCGCCCGAGGCGGGCTCGTCGGGCAGCGCCGTGGCGCTGGTCTCGGACGCGCTCTCGGCGCGCAGCTCGATGTCGTGGCCGTCGGCGTCGAGCTCGGCGCCGCCATGGATCTCGGCCGTGCTGCGGGTGTCGATGAGGTTGAGGGCGAGGGCGCCGGCAATGCCGACCTTGCCGGCACCGGCGCCGGCCTTGGCCGAACTCGAGAAGCTGTTCACGGTGTCGCTGTCGACCGCGGTCATCAGCGCGCGTACCGCGATGCCCTCTGCGCGGACCTGGGCGTCGCCGATCCAGGCCGCGGTGTGGCTGGTGACGCTGTTGATCGCGACCGCAGCGCCGATGCCTACCGTCGTGGTGCTGCCGGCGGCGCTGCCGTCGGCGCTCGCGCTGGCGTCGGTGTTGCCGGATGCTTCGACTTCCAGCGCCCCGGCCGCGCTCACATCGACCCCGTCAGCGATCGTGGCGGAGGTGCTGACCCGCGCTGAATTGACTGCCACTGCGGCGGCCACCGAGATCTTGCCTTCGCTGGTCTCGGCCGAGTCGGGCGCCTGGGTCTTGCTGTCGCTGCCGTCCTTCTGCTTGTCCTGAGCGAAGCCTGCCTGGCGGCCGATCTCCTGGTCAACGCCGTCCTCGGGCGTGTCGTCGTCGCCGCCGTCCTTCTTCTCTTCCTTGCCGCCCTTGGCGCTGGCGGTGGCGTCGGCCGAGCTCGAATGCCGGCTCTCGGCAGCGACGCGGATCGTGCTGCCCGCGTGCAGGTCGCGCCCGACACTGGCGCTGACCGTCTCCGCGACCACGTTGACGGCAACACCGATGCCGATCGCCGCCTTCTCGCCGGTCGCCGAGCCCTTGGCGACGGTTTCGGTGGTGCTGGCGTGGCGCGCCTCGACGCTCACCGCGCCACTCGCATGCACCGCTTCGCCGCTGCCGATGCCGGCCAGCGTCTTGTTGTCGGCGACTGTGACCGCAGCGACCGGGGTGGCGGCAATGCCGCCCTCGGCGCCGGCCTCGGCCTCGGTACGGGCCGAGTAGTCACCCTCCGCCTTGACGTCGAGGGCGGCGGCATTGCGCAGGCGGGCGCCGTCTGCAAGCTGGGCGCGACTTTCGTTGCTGACGACGTTGACCGCGACCGAAGCGCCGACCCCCACCGTGTCACCGCTCGCGGTGGCATCCTCGGCCGGGGTGGCGCTGGCGTTCGAGGTGCTGCGGTTCTCGGCGTCAATGGCGACGTTGCCGTTCTTCGCGTCTACGTCGCCCGCTGCGGAGATCGTTGCGGTGGTGAGGTTGTCGATGACGTTGATGGCCAATGCGCCGGCAACGCCGACGTCGCTCGCACCTGCGCCCGAGGTGGCCGTCGAGGTAAAGAGGTTGGTGTCGTCGCCTGCCGGCGTGCGCGCACTGGCCTCGATCCCGGCGGCCTCCACCTGCTGGGCGACGCGCGCCTCGTTGGAGACGCGGGCGAGGTTCAGCGCCACGCCGACACCGACGCCGACACTGCCACCGGCGCTGCTGCCGTCGGCCTCGACCTCGGCCTGGGTCAGCGCCGTGCCCGCCACCGTCAGTGCGCCGTCGCTCTGCAGCGGACGGCTGGCGTCGACGGCGGCCAGCGTGTGGCTCTCGAGGTCGCTCACCGCGACCGCTGCAGCCACGGTGACGCCGCCATCGGCGGTGGCGGCATCGTCCTTGTAGGTTTCCAGCGTCTCCTCGGTCTTGCTCTCTTCCGCGCCCTTTTCGGTGGCGCCGCCTGCCGCGGCCTTGGCCGAGGTGGCGACGAGGGTGGTTGAGGCCGCACGCACGCCGACGCCGGTTTTCCCGGACAGCCTGGCATTGTCGGCTGCACGGGTGCGGGTGGTGCTGCGCACGACGGTGACCGCGACGGCGCCGCCCACCGCCGTGTCGCCGCTGGCGGAGGCGTCGACAGCGGCATCCACCCGGGTGTTGTTGGTGGCGCTGAGATCGCTGCGGCCCAGCGTACTGCCCACCTCGCTGTCGCCCAGCACATCGACCGTGGCGGTGGTGTTGCTCGTCACCACGGCGACGCCTGCGTCGCCCGGCAGTTCGCCGAAGTCGGGCAGGCCCGGCCGTGCGCTCAGTTCGGCGTCGACACGGGCGGACAGCTCGGTGCCGGCGGTGCCGCTGAGCCGGCTGTTGCCGGCCACCTTCACGGTGGCGGCAACATCGACGTCGACCACCGCGAGGGGAACGAAGTCCGGTGTCGCCACCGTGGCGACGGCTTCTGCGCGCACGGCCAGCATGCCGCTCGCCTCGAGCGTGGCGTCGTTGAGCTCGGCTTCGGCCGCGACCGTCTTGGTGACGACGGGGGAGAGGCTGCTGTCATGCTCGGCCTTCGCCGTGGCCGTGATGTCGCGGCCGGTGACGGTGGCACCCTGGATGCCGACCCGGGCCCGGGTGTCGCTCACCACGTCGAGCAGTCCGCCGCTGGCGGCGGCCTGCACGTTGACGTCGCCGCCGGCATGGCCGGCGCCGCCTGCGGCAAGCACGCGGGCGCCGCTGCCGAGCGTGACCGAGCGTGCCTCCAGGCTGATGTCGCTCGACGCACCCACCGAGGTGCCGCTGCGAAGGGTGGCGTCGCTGCCGTCGGCGACCCGGCGTGTCGACAGGGTGCCGGTGACGCTGATGTCGTCGTCGCCGACGATCAGGATGCGACCGTCGTGGACGGCCACGGTGCTGGCAGCGTCGAGGCCGTGAACATTGACGACGTCCTTGAAGTCGGGGTCGGTGCCGCTGAAGCGGGCGCCGGTGAACACCTTGCCGCCCACGACCACCGAGCCCGCGCTCACGGCGACCTGTTCGATGGCGTTGACCGTGCCGTCGATGCGCACCTGTGCGTCGCGGTTGCGCGGCGCGGTGCCGGCCACGAGCTGGGCCGAGCTTGCCTCTGCGCCGCCCGCGGCGCTGAAGAACTCATCCACGAACTGCTGGCTGGGCGTGGATACGTGCAGGCTGCCCACATTGACCACGCCGGTGTTGCTGACGATGAAGCCGTGCGGGTTGGCGAAGTAGACCTTGCCGCCGATCTTGCCGTCCTTGATTGCGTTGAGCATGCCGCCGATCGTTGTCGTCTGGTCGCGGACGAGGTTGATGAGCGCGGCCGCGGTGTCGGGCACGTGCAGGTTGGCGACCTGGCCTTCGCCAACGTTGAACCGGCTGAAGGAGTTGAGTGCGTTGCCGTTGCCGAGCACCGTGCCGGTGTGGATGTTGACCACTGCGGCGCCCGCGTCGGGCATTACGGTGGTGAGGGTGCGGCCGTCGGGGACGATGGCCTGCGCCCAGGCCATGCAGGGCGATAGCCCATGGGCGACGATCAGTGCGCAGGTGACGTGGAAGACAATTTCCTTCGGGCGCGGCAAATCCGCGGCACCCATGTGCTGCTGTCCGTTGCGCATCGTCGTGACTCCCTCAGCCCCGCTCCGTTGCGGGTGTTGGTGGACCACGTCTCGACGCAGGTGCAGCGTGGCGGCCGAAGGCCTGCGGGACGTGATTACCCTTCAATCATAGGAACGATTTCACGATTTGCATCAAAATTTGTCAGCCTGAAACCCAGAAGAAAAGGCCGATCGAAGGGGCCTGCCCGCTGTCGATCGGCCCTCGCATTGTGCCGGCTCAGACCCGTGCAGACTTGCATGCCGAGAGCCTGCACGCCGCGTACTTGAACTCCGGAATTTTCCCGTAGGGATCGAGCGCGGGGTTGGTCAGCATGTTGGCTGCCGCTTCCACGTAGCAGAAGGGCACGAAGACCATGCCCTCGGGCATCAGCGGGTCTGTGCGCGCGGTGAGCGTGATGCTGCCGCGGCGGGTCTCGATGGCGAGCGGTTCGCCGGGTTCGAGGCCGAGGCGGGCGAGCTCGCCGGGGGCGAGCGTTGCCACGGCGGCCGGCTCGAGTGCGTCGAGCACGGCGGCGCGTCGGGTCATGGAGCCGGTGTGCCAGTGTTCGAGCTGGCGGCCGGTGATGAGCACGGTGGGCCAGGCGTCGTCGATCGGCTCGTCGGGCGGCAGTGGCACGGTGGGGCGGAAGCGGGCGCGGCCGCTGGCGGTGGGGAAGCGGTCGCCGAAGACCACGTCCAGGCCGGGGGCGTCGTCGGCGGGGCAGGGGTAGGTGACGGATTGCTCCGCGTCCAGCCGCTCCCAGCTGATGTGGTCGAGCGAGTGCATGCCGCGTTTCATCTCGGCGAAGACGTCGCGCGGGTGGGTGTAGTGCCAGTCGAGGCCAAGGCGGCGGGCGATTTCCTGGATGATCCACCAGTCGGGGCGGGCGTCTCCGGGCAGGGGCACGGCGGCGCGGCCCATCTGTACCTGGCGGTTGGTGTTGGTGACGGTGCCGTCCTTTTCGGCCCAGGCCGAGGCCGGCAGGATGACGTCGGCGAACTGTGCGGTTTCGGTGACGAAGAGGTCCTGCACGACCAGATGCTCCAGCATGGCCAGCGCGCCGCGCGCATGGGCGAGGTCGGGGTCGGACATGGCCGGGTTTTCGCCCTGGATGTACATGCCGCGGATGGTGCCGGCATGGATGGCGTGCATGATCTCGACCACGGTGAGGCCGGGCTTGTCATGCAGCGGCGTGTTCCACAGTTCCTCGAAGGCGGCGCGGATCTGCGCATTGCCCACGGGCTGGTAGTCGGGGAAGACCATCGGGATGAGGCCGGCGTCCGATGCCCCCTGCACGTTGTTCTGGCCGCGCAGCGGGTGCAGGCCGGTGCCGGGGCGGCCGATGTGGCCGGTGGCAAGCGCGAGCGAGATCAGGCCGCGGGCGTTGTCGGTGCCGTGGGTGTGCTGCGAGATGCCCATGCCCCAGAAGATCATCGCGCGCTCGGCCTTGGCGTACAGGCGGGCGATGTCGCGGATCTCTTCGGCAGCGACGCCGCAGGCGGGCGACATGGCCTCGGGTGTCATCGGTGCGACGTGGGCCTTGAGCGCCTCGAAGCCTTCGGTGTGGGCGGCGATGTAGTCCTCGTCGTAGAGCTGTTCGGTGACGATGACGTTGAGCATGGCGTTGAACAGCGACACGTCGCTGCCCGGGGTGAAGCGCACCATGCGGTGGGCGTAGGCGCCCATGGTGATGCCGCGCGGGTCGAGCACGATGAGCTTGGTGCCGCGCTTGGCCGCCTGCTTGAAATAGGTGGCGGCCACCGGGTGGTTAACCGTCGGGTTGCAGCCGGTGAGGATGACGACGTCGGCCTGCTGTGCCTGCATGAAGGAGGCGGTGACCGCGCCAGAGCCGATGCATTCGATCAGCGCGGCGACCGAGCTGGCGTGGCATAGCCGCGTGCAGTGGTCGACATGATTGGAGCGGAAACCGGTGCGCACCAGCTTCTGGAACAGCCAGGCTTCCTCGTTCGAGCACTTGGCGCTGCCGAAGCCGGCGAGCGCGTCGGGGCCGTGGGTGTCGCGCAGGCGGCGCAGGCCGGCAGCGGCAAGGTCCAGCGCCTCGTCCCAGCTCGCCGCGCGGAAGTGGCTGAATGGCTTGGCAGGGTCGAAGTCCGGGTCGAGGCCCTTCGGTACGCCTTCGCGGCGGATCAGCGGCACGGTGAGGCGGGAGGGGTGGTTGGGGTAGTCGAAGCCGAAGCGACCCTTTACGCACAGGCGGTTCTCGTTCGACGGCCCGTTGCGGCCTTCGACGAAGACGATCCTGTCCTGCTTGACGTGGTAGGTGAGCTGGCAGCCGACGCCGCAATAAGGGCAGACCGAATCCACCTTGCGGTCGGCGCAGGCGGAGTCGCCGCGGCCGTTCGCGTCGACGATGCGGGCGGGCATCAGCGCGCCGGTGGGGCAGGCCTGCACGCATTCGCCACAGGCCACGCAGGTGCTGTCGCCCATCGGGTCGTCGAAGTCGAACACGACCTTCGAGGCTGCGCCACGGTGGGCGAGGCCGATGACGTCATTCACCTGCACCTCGCGGCAGGCGCGCACGCACAGGTTGCAGGCGATGCAGGCGTCAAGATTCACGTGCATCGCGGTGTGCGAGGTGTCGGGCGGCGTCGGCGCCGTGCGGCGCTGCGGCAGCTGTCTGTGCAGCGTGTCGGGCGCATCGATGTCGAGCGCCATCAGGTCGACCATCTCCCAGAAGTGGCTGGCGCGGTCGGGGCTGTCGGCGCGCGGCGGCTGGTCGGCGAGCAGCAGCGCCATGACGCCTTCGCGCGCAGTGCGTGCCCGTTCCGAGCTTGCGCTTCGTACCACCATGCCTGGCATGGCCTGGCGGATACAGCTCGCGGCCAGGGTGCGCTCGCCCTCGATCTCGACCATGCAGGCGCGGCAGTTGCCGTCGGCGCGATAGCCGGGTGCGTCCTTGAAGCACAGGTGCGGGATGCGTTCGCTCGCGCGCTTGGCGACCTGCCACAGCGTCTCGCCCGAAAAAGCCTGCACGCGGACGCCGTCGAGGGTGATCTCGAAGGCGTCCAGCGTGGCAGTCAAGGAGGAAACGGGAGCGCCGGAGGGCGACGAGGCAAGTGTGCTCATGAAGCGGATTCCGTATTGACGGCCGCGGGCCGCAGGCGGATGCCTTGTTCTGCCAGTTCGGCCGGGAAGAAGCGCAGCAGGCTGGTGACCGGGTTGGGCGCGGCCTGGCCGAGGCCGCAGATCGAGGCGTCCTGCATGACCTGGGCAAGGCGCTGGAGCTGCTCGGTGTCCCAATCGTCGCGTTCGAGCAGGCCGAGCATCTTCTCGGTGCCCACGCGACAGGGCGTGCATTGGCCACAGGACTCGTCGGCGAAGAAGGCCATCAGGTTCTTCGCCACCGCACGCAGGTCGTCCTGGTCCGAAATCACCACGATGGCGGCCGAGCCGATGAAGCAGCCGTGTGGCTGCAGGGTGTCGAAGTCGAGCGGGATGTCGGCCTTGCTCGCCGGCAGGATGCCGCCGGAGGCCCCGCCGGGCAGGTAGGCCAGCAGGCGGTGGCCTGCGAGCATGCCGCCGCAGTATTCGTCGATGAGCTCCTGAAGCGTGATTCCCGCCGGTGCCAGATGCACGCCGGGCTTCATCACCCGCCCCGACACCGAGAAGCTGCGCAGGCCCTTGCGGCCGTGGCGGCCCTGGCTGGCGAACCAGTCGGCACCGTGCTGCCACAGCAGCGGGATCCAGTACACGGTCTCGACGTTGTTCACCAGCGTCGGACGGTCGAACAGGCCTTTTTGCGCGACGAAGGGCGGGCGGTGGCGCGGCTTGCCTGGCTTGCCCTCGAGTGATTCGATGAGTGCCGATTCCTCGCCGCAGATGTAGGCGCCGGCGCCGCGGCGCAGCACGATGTAGCCCGGTTCGGCGAAGCCGGCGGCCTCGGCCTCGGCGATCGCCGCGCGCAGTACCGCGTGCAGGCCGGGGTATTCGTCGCGCAGGTAGATGTAGAGCGCAGCGGCATCGACCGCCCACGCGCTAACGAGCGCGCCTTCCAGAAAACGATGGGGCGCCTGTTCCAGGTAATGGCGGTCCTTGAAGGTGCCGGGCTCGCCCTCGTCGGCGTTGATCACCATGTAGCGTGGCGCAGGCTCGGCGCGCACGAAGGCCCATTTCCTGAAGGTGGGAAAGCCGGCGCCGCCGAGACCGCGCAAGCCGGCGTGCTCGAGCATGGCGCCGAGCTGGTCGACCGACACCGCCCCGTCTCTGGCCTTGGCGAGCAGTGCGTATCCGCCCTCGCGGCGGTAGGCCTCGAGCCCCTGCCATGCGATGGGCGCGGGGTGAAGATCGCCCCCGGCGAGCTGGGCGAGCACTGCGCCCGGTGTCGTGTTGCCTAGATGGCGATGGCCGACCTCAACGACCGGTGCGCTGTCGCAGCGGCCCATGCAGGGGGCCCGCAGCACGCGCACCTGCGCGGGGTCGAGGTCGCGCGCGAGTGCGGCATGCAGCGCCTGCGCACCGGCAAGCTGGCATGGGAGCGAATCGCACACGCGGATCGTGACGGCGGGGGGCGGAAGCGCCTCGTCACGGACGATGTCGAAGTGGGCGTAGAAGGAAGCGGTCTCGTAGACCGCGGCCATCGGCAACCCCATCCAGTGGCTGAGCGCACGCAGGTGAGCCATCGACAGATGTCCGAACGCGTCCTGGATGGCGTGCAGGTGCTCGATGAGCATGTCCCGGCTTCTGCCGCCTGCGCCCAGCAGGGCCTCGATGTCGTGCAGTGCGTCAGCTGCGAGCTGGCGGCCACGTTGTGTGCCGCGGGTGCGCTTGCCTGGTGCCGCGGAGGGTGTGGGGGCTGGGCCGGAAGGATGCGGGCGAGTCATCGTCGTGGGTCGGTCCTGGTAGGGCGCTGGCCGGGTGTGTTCAGCGGCCAAGGATGCGTTCGAGCAAGCTGGCGAACCAGCCCTTGGGTTCGACGTTGGCGCTTGCCCGGGCTGGCGGTGGGGCGCTTGTGCCCTGGGGCGCCTGCGCTGTGGGGGATTCTGCAGCACTTGGCTGGCGGCGGACAGGTTCGGGGCGAACGCTTGCGGGGGCTGGGCCGCCGGTGCTGCGCACGGCGAGCCGTGCGGCGAGCAACTGCTGGTAGTGGCGCCTCAGCACCGAGTCCTGCGGTGGTGTGCTGAGCCCCGCGATGGCGGCAAGTTGGTCGTGGTGGCGGCGCAGGATCGAGTCGGTCGGTGCGGGGCAAGCGCTCATGATCGGATACCTCCTGGTGGGGTGGTCGCATTCACGTCCGAGCCGAACCTGCGTGCGGCGAGCAGCGCTGACGTGTTTCACAGGCGAGGGTTTGCAAGCCCTGTGCCAGGCGCCCGATCGCCTTGGCATGCGGCCGCCCGGCCTGCCGATGCGGGATAGCCCCGATTGATCCGTCGGACCGCTCATCTACATTTGCTTCAATGTTGGGCAGGTGCTACTTTTTTGAACATAACAATGCATTGCACCCGTTCAACAACGATACGGGGCATCCGGAGGAAGACACGATGAGCGCTATGCCGCGGACGAAAGTGGCGCGCGAGGATCGGGCTGCTGTCGCTCGTGAGCATTTTTTCGAGCGTGGCGTGGTGCCCGACAAGTACCTGTCGCCGCTGATCCTGCGCTCGTGGGAACGCTGTCGCGACGTGGGCCTGGACCACCGCGACGGCGGCTCGATCGAAGTGGCGAGCCGGGCGCAGCTGGAGGAGTCGCGCAACCAGAGTGCGCACATGCTCGAACTCGCGAGCGGCGTCATGGAGCATGTGTTCGAGCAGATCCGCTCCTCGGGCAGCATGGTCATCCTTGCCGACCTGGATGGCATGATCATCCACAGCCTGGGCGATGCGGCCTTCGTCGATCGCGCGCAGCGCGTCGCCTTGCAGCCCGGCGCGTGCTGGAGCGAGGCGCGGCTCGGTACCAACGGCATGGGTACGGCGCTGCTCGAAAAGGCGCCGGTCGAGATTCTCGGCTCCGAGCACTATCTCGACCGCAACATCTTCCTGGCCTGTTGCGCGTCGCCCGTGTTCGACGCCCATGGCCGCATGGCCGGTGTGTTCGACATCTCGGGCGACTACCGCAACCCGCAGCGCCATACGCTCGGGCTCGTCCGCCTGTCGGTCCAGCTGCTGGAAAAGCGCCTGTTCGAGGCCGAGTTCGGCAAGGACATCCTGATTGCCTGCCATCCGCGGCCGGAGTACGTGGGCAGCCTGCAGGAGGGCCTTGTTGCGCTCAGTCCGGACGGCACCATCCTGGGGGCCAATCCGGCGGCGCGGGAATGGTTTGCCTCGCAGTCACATGATGCTGCGGGCGGCAGCTTCAATGAGCTCTTCCGGCTCGGTTTCGGTGCGATCATCGATCGTTTGCAGTCAAGCGGCAATGCCCTGGTCCGCCTCGGTACACGCAATGGCGGCGAGCTGTACGTGCAGTTGCGCAGCATCAGGCCGCTCGCGCTGGCGGGAGCGGGCGACGTGGCCGCCGATGGTGGCCAGCCAAGGACTGAGCAACGCTTGCGCGCCCAGGCCGGGGCAGCGCCGGCGGCGCGTGCGGCCGAGCGCAGCGAGGCGGCAGGGCCGACGCTCGAGTCGCTGGCGACCGGCGACGAGCGCCTGCAGCGGGCGATCGACCGCGCCCGGCGGATTGGCGGCAAGGACATTCCGCTGCTGATCCAGGGCGAGTCCGGTGTCGGCAAGGAGTTGTTTGCGCGCGCTTTCCACAACTCGAGCGCGAGAGCGGACGGCCCCTTCGTACCGCTCAACTGCGCGGCCATTCCCGAGCACCTGATCGAGTCCGAGCTGTTCGGCTACGTTGGCGGTGCGTTCACCGGCGCGCGGCGCGAGGGCGCGGTTGGCAAGGTGCAGCAGGCCCATGGGGGGACGCTGTTCCTGGACGAGATCGGTGACATGCCGCTGGCCATGCAGACGCGTTTGCTGCGCGTGCTGCAGGAACGCAGCGTCACCCCGGTCGGGGGCATGAAGGCGATTCCGGTCGATATCTCGCTGGTTTGCGCGACTCACCGCGTGCTGCGTGATGCGGTGGCGAATGGTGAGTTTCGCGAGGATCTGTACTACCGCGTCAATGGCCTGACGGTGACCTTGCCGCCGCTGCGCGAGCGTAGCGATGTCGGCACGTTGGTTGACCGCTTGCTGCGTGCCGAGGCGCAGGACTCGGGGCGCGAGGCGATCTCGATCAGCGCCGAGGTGCGGCGCTTCTTCGAGACCTACCCTTGGCCGGGCAACATCAGGCAGCTGCACAGCGTGATCCGGGTCTCGGCGGCGCTGCTGGAGGATGATGAGGACGAGATCGAGTCGGTTCATCTGCCCGAGGAGCTGTTCGGACCCGAGCCGTTCGTTCCCACCCAGCATGGCGGCGCGTCACCTGCGCCGAGCGAGGGCGTGTTGCCGCCGAGCGAGCCCGGTGTTGCGCGCAGCCTGGATGAACTCGAGCTCGAAGCGATCGCCAAGGTCATGCAGGAAGTCAAGGGCAATGTCTCGGCCGCTGCACGCCGGCTGGGCGTGAGCCGCAACACGCTTTATCGCAAGCTCGGGCGCATGAGCTGAAGTTCGGTGTCGGCCAGCCGGCTTTTTGCCATCTCATTCCGCGTCGGCCGAGCGCTCGGGGACGGGATGCCGGAACCACATGCGCCTCAATACACCCTCGCCGTGAACGGCGTGCTTGATGACGGCTGCCACATGAAGGGCGACCAGGGCGGCAAGCAGGTTCGTGGTCCAGATATGGACGATCTTCAGGAATTGGTAGGCCTCGCGATTTTCGGGACCCCATGAGGGCAGCGAGAAGAGCCCGAAGAAGTCTATTCCCCAGCGTGAGAAGTTCGTTCCCACATATCCGCTCAACGCCGAGCCCAGCAACAGCAGGTACATCGCAAGGTGGCCCCAGGCAGCCGCGCGGTGCTGCCAGGGCGGGAGCGTTGCCGGCAGCGGCGGTGGCGAGAACCGCCTGCGCTGCATCGTCAGCAACAGGATCATGATGAGCGCAAGCAGGCCGAACGACTTGTGAAGGTTGAAGAAGTAGGCGCGCTCGGGTGTCCTCTGCGGGATGTCGACCATGTACCAGCCCAGTGCCGCAGCGGCGATGACGAGAAGGGCGAGTAGCCAGTGCGATGCCACGAAGGGATTCGGATAGGTCTTGTTCATGGTGTTCATTCCGGGACGATCCTCTCTGGTGTGCGTGTTCGACGCCAAGGACGCTGCTTGCGAAGGCTCACTCCTGCCCTAGCAGTCGAGCAGTGCGTGAGACGATGCGCTGCATGAGCGCGCGCGCGGCGTCTCCGCCTGCGCCGTGCAGCGAAGGCGGGCGGTAAGCAAGGACGGCCGCGGCCTCGCCCTCTCGCAAGGTGTATACGGCGATCGACAGTGGGCAGAGCGCGATGTGCTCCCTTGCCTCGGTCACCAGCGCAGCGGCGACCGGCGCGCTGCAGAAGGTGAGGATCTCGGCCTCTGCATAGAGTCCGTGTGCGTGGCCGAGGTCGGCCGCGGTGCGATCGAGCATGCGGGCGAAATGACTCTCGACCGGCCGTGCAATGCCCTCGTTGGCGATGGCTTCGGCGAGTGCATCTCGTGCATCGGCGAACTCGACAGCAACGAAATGGCGGGTGACGATACCCTCGGCATTGCCGTCTGCGCATGCGGCCAGGCCCGGGGTGAGCACGGCAAGCGCCATGGCAAGGCGTGCGACCCGGAGCAGGCTTGCTGTGGCGCTGGCAGGCGGCGAGTTGTGCAGGTCGGGCAAGTTCTTGCTCCAGGTGCGTTTGTTGCTTCTGACGGATGTGGCCTTCTTCGCCCGGAGACGAAGTAAATGCGTTCAAGAACCAGTCTTGCCCTGGCGCTGCTGCTCCAGTCCTCTGTCGTACAAGCGATCGGGGAGGCAGAGCTTGCCGAACTCGTCGAGCGTCCGAGCATCGGCCTTTACAAGGCCTATGCCGAGTTCAAGATGGCCGACTACGACAGCGCGCGCCGCATCTGGCAGGCGCTCGCCGAGCGCGGCGTGGCCGAGGCCTGGTTCAATCTCGGTATCCTGGCCGAGGACGGACTGGGCGAACCGAAGGATGCTGCGCTTGCACTGGAGCGCTATCGGCGTGGTGCCGAGGCGGGTTCGGTGAAGGCGCAGTACCGCCTGGGGTTGCTGCATCTCGACGGCCGCCTTGTTGCAGCCGACCTCGAGCAGGCCCGGCATTGGCTTTCCCTTGCGGCAGGCGCGGGAGACGCGGAGGCTGCGCGCAGGCTCGAAGCGCTCGACGCCGGCCATGCGCGTTGACGCCGGCGCCTCAGTCGCGCCGGCCGCCGCTCAGGGCGGCCTGTTCCGCTGCCGGGAACAGGTGCACCACGGAGCGGCGGAACTCGGTGTCGACGAGGGCAAGCTGGGCAAAGCGGGCGGGGATGTCGAGCGCGAAGACTTCGGTCATGTCCATTCCGGCCTCGGCCGCATCGCGCATCGTGCCGGCCAGCCATTCGAGGTAGTCGCGGGTCTCGTGCACGGGGGCGAGGCTGGCGCTGACGTCGCCGTGGCCGGGCACCCAAAGGCGGGCTGGCAGGCGCGCAAGCTGCTCTAGCGCGTCGATCCAGCGCGGAATGTCGGCATGTGGCGTGGTCGGGGCGCGGCCATTGAACAGCAGGTCGGCGGCGTACACTGTGCCGCTGTCGTGGTCGACCACGACGAGGTCCGCCGCCGTGTGCCCGCCGAGGGCGAGGAACTCGACATCACGCCCGCCGATGTCTTGCCTGCCCGCGCTCAGGGCGCGGGTGGGAATGACCACTTCGGTGTCGCGCATCCAGTCGCCATTGAGACGATACATGTTGTCGTTGAAGCCTTCGCCCTCGCTGCGGATGCCGGCGATCGTCTCGGGCAGTGCAGCGAGCGTGTCCTGCGGGAAGGCCTGGTTGCCGAGGAAGTGGTCCGGGTGGTGGTGGGTGTTGAGCGTGAGCACGACGGGTAGCGGCGTCACCGCGCGGATGGCAGCCAGCATCTGTTCGCCATAGCGCCGCGACGGGCCGGTATCGATGACGATGACCCCGCTGCGGCCGACGATGAAGCCGGTGTTGACGATGTTGCCGCCGTTGTCGAAGGAGAAGTCCTCGCGCAGGCCGACGATGACGTAGGCGCCGGGGGCGATCTCCTGTGCGACGAGGCCGTAGTCTAAGCTGCTGCGCTGCTGGGCAGCGAGCGGCAGCGCGATGAGCAGGGCCAGCAGCAGGCCGGCGAACGAAAGAGGGTGCCTCATCGTGTCACCCATGCATCGATGCGATTGCCGTTGTTGTCGCGGCCGCTCACGTGGAGCCTTCCGCCGCTTGCCGCCTCGGCCAGGTCGATGGTGAAGCTGGGGTTCTCGGACACCGGCTCGAGCGGCTGTATGCGGCTGAGGATGCGGCCGTTTTCGTCGCTGATCACGATGTCCTCGATGTGGAAGGCCGGAATGCCGGCCGCGAGCCCGGTGTCCATGGGGTGGATGACGCGCATGCGCAGGCGCTCGCCGCCATCGATGCGGGCCCACAACCGGCCGCTGACCTCGTTGAGACGTTCCTGCCATTCCGGCGAGCCGGAGCCGACCGAGGGCAGGGTGCAGCCGCCGCCGGTTGCAGTGACCCAGGCGCCGCCCACCCGCCAGACGCCGTCCACCGTGCGCGCCGCGACCCTCACCGGGGAGGATTGCTGCAGCTTGAGGCGGAAGCCGAGCCGCGCCTGCGCCGCACCGGGCTCGAAGCGCAAGGCCTTGAGAATCGGGTTGAAGTCGGCGAAGACGATCATCTCTTCCACGCCGGGCAGCGCGCTGGCATCGACCGTGATCGGCACATTGAGCGAATCTTCTGCCACCAGCGGGCCGCTGACGCTGATGCGCGGGTCGAACACGACCTCCTGTCCGTCGAAGAAGGCCTTTGCCATGTCTCCCCAGCGTGGTGAGTTGAGCGGGTCAATCGCCGTCTGCTCGCCTGCGGGGGCGGCGACAGCGTATGGCAGGCCGGGTGCGAACGTACCTGCCCACAACAGGCCGGCAAGAACAAGGGTGTGGCGGATCATGCGGTCTCCTCGTTGCACGGGTGCGGTGCCGGAAGGTGTCCGGGCCGCCCCGTTGCGTGTTTTGTGCCTGTCGGGCAGCAAACGTCATGCCAAGCTCCGCTCATGTCGTCGGGGGCGGTTGATCTGGCGTTTTGCCGCAGCGCTGCTCCAGCCGGCTGCGTGCAGGGCTGTTCCGAAGCGCAACGATTGTGCCCAAGTGTTACATCCGGCGTTGCTGCCTGGGCAGGCGCTGGAACACCGGAGCGCGTGATTTGGAGCCTCCCCGATGCTGGCATGGCGATTGCAGTTGTCCATGTGTCCGGTTCGGGTCCGTGCCGGAGAAGAAGTGGATCAATAAACCATACGTCCGAGAGACACCAAGGAGGAGTCGATGATGAGCAAAATCAAGCGCCAGCGTGCCCTACCCGTGATGCTGACCGCGCTGACCGTGGCGCTGGCGGGCATCGGTAGCGCACAGGCCAAGGGCGTGACCGACGAGGACATCCTGAAGGATGCGGAGTTGACCCACCAGATCGTCACGCACGGCCTGGGTACCAAGGGTCAGCGCTACAGCCCGCTCAAGCAGATCAATCCCGAGACGGTGCGCAATCTGGTGCCGACCTGGGCTTTCTCCTTCGGTGGCGAGAAGCAGCGCGGCCAGCAGTCGCAGCCGCTGATCCATGACGGCAAGATGTTCGTCACCGGGTCGTACAGCCGGATCTACGCGCTCGACGTCAAGACCGGCGCGAAGCTGTGGAAGTACGAGCACCGTCTGCCCGAAGGCATCATGCCCTGCTGCGACGTGATCAACCGCGGTGCGGCGATCTATGGCGACCTGGTGATCTTCGGCACGCTCGACGCCCAGCTCGTGGCGCTCAACAAGGACACTGGCCGTGTGGTCTGGCGCGAGAAGATCGACGACTACAAGGCCGGCTACTCGATGACCGCGGCGCCGCAGATCGTCAAGGGCAAGCTGATCACCGGCGTGTCGGGCGGCGAGTTCGGCGTGATGGGACGCGTCGAGGCCCGTGACCCGCTCACCGGCAAGATGATCTGGATGCGTCCGGTGGTCGAGGGCCACATGGGCTACACCTACGACAAGGATGGCAAGGCGATCGAGAACGGGGTGTCGGGCACGGTCAACGCGACCTGGCCGGGCGATCTGTGGAAGACCGGTGGCGCCGCCACCTGGCAGGCGGCCTACTACGACCCTGACGTCAACCTGATCTTCATGGGTACCGGTAACCCGGCGCCGTGGAACTCGTGGCTGCGTCCGGGCGACAACCTCTACTCTGCGGCGACGGTGGCCATCAACCCCGATACCGGCAAGATCGTCTGGCATTACCAGAGCACCCCGCACGACGGCTGGGACTATGACGGTGTGAACGAATTCATCTCGTTCGAGTACAACGACCCGAAGACTGGCAAGCTGGTCAAGGCGGGCGGCAAGGCCGACCGCAACGGCTTCTTCTTCGTCAATGATCGCGCCACCGGCAAGCTGCTCAATGCCTTCCCCTTCGTGACCCAGATCGACTGGGCCAAGGGCATCGACATGGAGACCGGTCGCCCGATCTGGAACGACGAGAAGCGCCCCGGCAACCCCTTCCTGGATAGCGTGAAGGATGCCGGCAAGGGCGAGGTGGTGTTCAACGCGCCGTCCTTCCTGGGTGGCAAGAACCAGATGCCGATGGCGTTCAGCCCGGACACCGGCCTGTTCTATGTGCCCTCCAACGAGTGGGGCATGGACATCTGGAACGAGCCGGTGAGCTACAAGCGCGGCGCTGCCTACCTGGGCGCAGGCTTCACCATCAAGCCGCTGTACGAGGACTACATTGGCGCCATGCGCGCGGTCGATCCGGTGAACGGCAAGATCGTGTGGGAAGTGAAGAACAACGCGCCGCTGTGGGGCGGTGTGCTGACCACCGGCGGCAACCTGGTGTTCTACGGCACGCCCGAGGGCTACCTGAAGGCGGTCAACGCCAAGACCGGCGAGGAAGTCTGGCAGTTCCAGACGGGCTCTGGCGTGATCGCCCCTCCGGTCACCTGGGACGACAACGGCGAGCAGTACGTCGCCGTGGTGTCGGGCTGGGGCGGCGCCGTGCCGCTGTGGGGTGGTGACGTTGCCAAGCGTGTGAACTTCCTCGAGCAGGGTGGCATGGTCTGGGTGTTCAAGCTGCACAAGAACTGAGCTGTAGGCCGTTTCCCATTGCCGGTGAGAAGCCCGGCGGCGCAAGCCGCCGGGCTTTTGCCGTGAACGCTGCGGCGGACGGACTTGGGAGCGTTGCCCAGTCGTCGCATGGGTTGCGGGCGTCATCGCGGGCGCGTCTCGATGAAGGCCTGGATTGCCCACGCCTCTTCGGTGGAGATCAGGTCCTTCCAGGCCGGCATGTGACGGATGCCGAGCCTGAGCTTGCCTTCCTCGACCGTCTTCAGGAAATAGACGTCTGCGTCCAGATGGCAGCGCTGCTGGAGCCCGGGGTCCGTCAAGCGCCGGCAGGTACGGCCGATGTTGCGCAGGTCGGCGGCCGGCCCGGGCTTGGTGGCGCCTTCGCCATGACAGCTCGCGCAATGCCGAGCGTAGTGCTTCTCGCCGCTGGCGATTGCCTCTGCCTGACCGCGCAGGGGGTTGATGCGCTCGGCCTTGGGCTCGTCCGCGGCCTGCCGTTGCGGCGGCGTCGCGCAGGCGGCCAGGGCCGCGACCGAGAGGGTGGCGATCAATCGGAGCGTGTGCGCCCAGCCGCCTGTCTTCACCAGTCGTGCGGGCATTTGTTGCACCCCTTCATGTAGGTTTCGTTGAAATTGGTGAAGCGTGTCAACGCGCCGTCGAGGTCGGCGTCGTCCAGTTCGGCGCTCTGGAACTTGGCCTCCTGAAGATCGGCGCCGACCAGGCGTGCGCCGCGGAAGCGTGCGTGGTTGGCGCGCGCGATCTCGAGTCGCGCGGCGCTCAGGTCGGCATTGGTGAAGTCGGAGCGCATCAGCCGTGCCGCTTCGAGATCGGCGCCCACGAAGCGCGCACCGACGAAGGAGGCGACCGGGGCGTTCACCTTGTTGAGGCGGGCGCCGCTGAGATCTGCGCCATCGAGGTTCGCGCCCGCGAGATTGGCGCCGCGCAGATCGGCGCGGACCAGATTGGCTCCGCGCAGGTCTGCGCCGGCAAGATTGCGCCCGACCAGGTCGGCATGGCGCAGGTCCGCACCCGGGCAGCGGGTGTAGGGCCAGATGCCGCAGCCATTGATCTCGTGGACCGGTTCCGGTTCGGCCTGAGCGCTCGATGACATGAGGGCGCCCGGCAGCACCGCACAGCCGAGAAGCAAGCGCAGGGCGTGCCGATAGCAGGTGTGGAACGTGTTCATGGTGTGTTCATCCGTGAGGTGTCGCGGGCCAGGGAGGAGGCTGGCCCGCGACCGGTCTGCCGCTTCAGTGCCTCAGCGGCTTGCCACCTGCTTGGGCAGCTTGAACACCCAGACGCTGCCGCCCTGCGTGACCTGCTTGGTGAGCTCGGCCATGTCGCCGCCCCAGAGCGGAACGGCGCCGCCGTAGCCGGACTGGATCGCGATGTACTGCTCGCCGTCCATCTCCCAGGTGATCGGGCTGGAGACGATGCCCGAGCCGGTCTGGAACTTCCACAGCTCCTTGCCGCTACGCTTGTCGAAGGCCTTCACATAGCCGTCGGAGGTGCCGGTGAAGAGGAGGCCGCCGCCGGTGGTGAGCGTTCCGGCCCAGAGCGGGAAGGTTTCCTTGTGCTCCCAGGCGATCTTGCCGGTCAGCGGGTCGATGGCGCGCAGGATGCCGACGTGGTCGTCGAACAGGCGCTTGATGCGGAAGCCTTGGCCAAGGTAGGCCGAGCCGGCCTTGTAGTGCACCTTTTCGGTCCAGTAGTCCATCGCCCAGTGGTTGCCGGGGATGTAGAACAGGCCGCTGTCGGGGCTGTAGGCCATGGGGTTCCAGTTCTTGCCGCCGAGGAAGGGGGGCGAAACGAACACGGTCTCGCCCTTTTCCTGGCCCTCTGCGACCGGCGGCGGGCGATTGCCCTTTTCGATCGGCTTGCCGGTGCTCAGGTCGAAGCCCGAGGCCCAGGTGATGCCGTCGACGAACGGCCAGGCGTTGATGAGGGCGGTGGGCTTGTTCGGGTGGTCGGCTCGGGCCGCGAGTTTCTCGCGGTCGGTGACGAAGAAGAAGCCGTTGCGGTCCGCATGCGCGCCGGCCTTGACTTGCTTGCCGGTCTTCGGGTCCTTGTATTCGAAGAGGATGATCTCGTTGTTGCCGGAGAAGTCCCAGGCGTCGTTCGGGGTGTGCTGATAGAAGCCCTTGAGTTCGCCGGTGGCCGCATCGACGTAGGCCTGGCCGGAGGTAAACAGGCTGTCCCAGTTGCGCGGGTCGTCGCCCGGGGGGGTGCGCGCCCAGGTGTTCCAGGGTGCCGGGTTGCCGGCGCCGATCACGATGGTGTTGGTGTCGACATCGAAGCTTGCGCTCTGCCAGGGGGCACCGCCGCCATGGCTCCAGGCTTCGACCTTGCCAGTCTCGCGCGTCGGGTCGTTGGGCCAGGAGGGGGCCTTCGGGTCGCCGGTCGGCGTGCTGGGCTTGCCGTTCAGCGTGCCCATGTGGCCTTCGACCATCGGGCGCTTCCAGATCTCCTCGCCAGTGTCCGGGTCGCGGGCGTAGACGTGGCCGATTACGCCGAACTCGTCGCCCGAGTCGCCGTGGATCAGCATGACGCGACCGGACTCTTTGTCACGCGCGATCGTGGGCGCGCCGGTCATGGTGTAGCCGACCTTGTGGTCGCCGAACTTCTTGCGCCAGGCGACCTTGCCGGTCTTCTTGTCGAGCGCGACGATCGCCGCATCGAGGGTGCCGAAGAAGATCTTGTCGCCGAAGATGACTGCGCCCCGGTTGACGACGTCGCAGCAGGGGCGGATGTCGTCGGGCAGGCGGTGCTCGTAGCTCCACAGTTGCCTGCCGGTGCGGGCATCGATCGCGAACAGGCGGGAGTACGAGGCGGTGACGTAGAGCACGCCGTCATGCACCAGGGCCTGGGCTTCCTGGCCGCGCTGCTTTTCGCCGCCGAAGGAGAACGACCACGCCGGTACCAGGCCGGCGACGTTCTTGGTGTTGACGTGGGTCAGCGGCGAATAGCGCTGGGCCTTCAGGCCGAGCCCGTAGGTGAGCACGTCGCTCGTCGTCTCGTGGTCGCGGACGATGTCGTCCCAGGTGACGGTGCTTGCTGCCAGGCTCGACGCCGGAAAGGCGACGGCGAGCGAGGCCGCGAGAGCGGCCGTCCGCAGCGGGCGCAGGACGGGGGTTGGAAAATGCGTGCGAGTCATTTGTTGGCGTCTCCTGTTTTATTGCTATGTGGCGCAGACCGCCTGCGCCATTGCGGAGCCAAGTCTGCGGGCCGGGGGCGTCGATGGCCCGGGCGGTCTTCCCGATGAAGCCGGGAGTTTTTCCCGAGCTGGCATGTGACTTGCGTAGCCCGAGGCAGCTAAGGAGCATGGGAGAAGGCGGAATGGATCTGCGGGCGAGGCTGGTTGGCGGCTTGGTCGGGTACTTCGTGCTCTTGATCGTGCTGGCCTGCGTGCTGATCGCGCTCGCATTGCGTGAGGACGTCCTCGAGGAGGTGGACGCTTCGTCCCGACTCGTCGACCTGATGCTCGCGATGTCCGATGCCGGCGAGCATCGCCTGGCGCGCGTGGAGTCCCTGATTGCCGAGGGCGGCATGAGACATCTGGCGGTCACGCTCGAGCGCGACGGAGAGCCTGTTGCGCAGGAGGCGGCGGCTGGAGGCGTGCCGCGCTGGCTTGCAGCTGTCCTTCCGCACGCGGTGTTCGACCTTGCCGAACAGCGCATCCGGATCGACGGTGCGACGGTGGTCATCAAGCCCGATCCGGCGAGCGAGACGAGCGAGATCCTTGCAGAGTCTGCGCGCATGCTCGGGCTCTTCGTGCTGTTCGTGTTCGTGGCCGGTTTCGCCGCCTGGCGCACCGTCGGTGTGGCCCTGCGTCCGGGGGTGGAGCTGGAGCGAGGGCTGGTTGGCCTGCTCGATGAGACTCCGCGCACGCTGCCGGCCTTCGAGCTGCGCGAGTTCGACCGTATCGCGCGAACGATGGAGTCGATCGCGCACGAACTGGCACTGGCGCGCGAGGCCGAGCGGCAGATGGGGCGACGGCTGATCCAGGTCCAGGAGGCGGAGCGCCGGGCATTGGCGCGCGAGCTGCATGACGAGATCGGCCAGACCCTGGCGGCGCTTGGTCTTGCAGCGGCCTACATCGAGCGCCATGCGGGGACGGCTGAGCGCGAGGCGATCGCCGACTGCGGGCGTGAGATCCGCGAGGGCGTGGCGACGGTCTCGGGCCAAGTGTCGGGCATCCTCAAGCGCCTGCGGCCGCATGGCCTCGATGAGCTTGGCCTGCTGGAAGCGCTCAACGACCTGCTCGATTTCTGGCAGGGGCGTCAGGGTACTGCGGCGATTTTCGCCCGGTTGCCGACAGCGCTGCCGGCCCTGCCCGAGGCGGCGGCGCTGTCCATCTATCGCACGGTGCAGGAGGCGCTGACCAATGCGCATCGGCATGGAGAGGCGACGCATGTGGATGTCGAGCTTGCCGTCGCCGGCGCCTTCGTGGCGCTGCGCATCGAGGACGATGGCCGCGGCTGCACCGAGGAGCAGCTGTCGAGGTCATCGGGTGGAGTGCTTGGCATGAGAGAGCGCGCACGCATCGCCGGTGGCGAGCTGGTATTCGAGAAGGGGCGTGCAGGCGGGCTCGCGTTGCGTCTGCGGCTGCCTGTCGCTGGATTGGAGGAGGGGAGACATGATCCGATTGATGTTGCTGGATGACCACGCGCTGGTGCGCACGGGGTATCGGCGGATGTTCGATGCCGAGCCCGACATGAAGGTGGTCTGCGATGTGTCCGGGGCGGATGAGGCTTGCGCCTGCCTGCGGACGCACGAGATCGATGTCGCGCTGGTCGATCTGAGCCTGCGCGGTGCGAGCGGTATCGATGCGATTGCGCGCATCCTCCAGCGCGATCGCAGTGTTCGCGTGCTGGTGCTGTCGATGTACGACGAGCCCGGCTTCGTGCGCCAGGCGATCCGTGCCGGTGCGCTCGGCTACCTGACCAAAAATTGCGCCCCGGATGAGCTGATGGCCGCCGTGCGCGCGGTGCATTCGGGACGGCGCGTCCTTGCCGAGGGGCTGGCGCACTCGACCATGACCGCAGCCTTTGATTCGGAGGTGATGCTCGAGCGCCTTACGCCGCGGGAGTTCGAGGTGCTGCGCTTCGTAGCCAGTGGCGACCCGGTTGCAAGCATTGCCGAGTCGATGCACCTGAGCCAGAAGACCGTGCTCAACCATCTGTCGGCAGTCCGCCAGAAACTTGGCGCCGAGAACGACTTCAGGCTGCTCCACCTTGCCGTGAGGCATGGCCTGGTGAGTCTGGGAGAGCAGTTGCGGGCCTGACCGATACGTGCCGAACCGCAACAGATGCTCCATGCCGGATGCTCCACATGCCCGGTGTGAAGCCTCGCTGAGGCGTCTGCCCGCGGGCCTGTTTCTTGCAATTTGGCAATCGGGATTGTTGCCCCTTGAATATCCGCACCTTGCAAGGATGGAATGATGAAGATGAATGACCCAAGGATCTCTCGGTTGATGGTGGCGGTATTGTGTGCCGCCGGTGTCACAACGGCCGTCCACGCAGGCGAACGCGCGACGCCGCGCGAGGCGCGGGCGATGTTCGAGCAGGCGGTCGGCTACATGGAGCAGAACGGCGCCGAGGCAGCCTTCGCGGCCTTCAATGACCGCACGGGCAAGTTCGTGCGCAAGGATCTCTATGTCTTCGTGATCGACGACAAGGGGGTCTATCACGCCAGTGGTGCTGCGCCCGAGGCGCTGGTGGGGCTGACCGTGCTCAACACCACCGACGCGGCCGGTAACCCCCTGTTCCGCGAGATGATCGACACCACGCGGGTGAACCAGGAAGGGACGGTGCGCTACATGTGGCTGAACAGGGTGACCAACAAGGTCGAGCCCAAGGTGAGCTACGTGCGCAAGGTGGGCAACTACGTCGTCGGCGTTGGCTACTCCGCACCGCGCGCCGGTGCAGACGATGCCCGCGCGATGCTGGAGCGTGCGGCCAAGCTGGCCAAGGAACAAGGCCATGCGCGTGCGGCAGCAGCCTTCAACGACCGGCGTGGCGAGTTCGTGAAGAACGATCTCTACGTGTTCATGATCAACATGGACAGCGGTCGCTTCGAGGCCATGGGCATGAATCCGGCCCTGTCGGACACCGATGCACTGGGCTTGCATGATGCAGCCGGCAATGCCTTGGTGGCGGAGATGATCTCCAAGCTCAAGGATGCCGAAGAGGCGACGGTCGATTACGTCTGGCGCAATCCGGTGACCAATGCGGTGGAAAACAAGCGCTCGTATGTGCGCCGTGAAGGCCGTTCGCTGATCGGCGTCGGGCACTACATCGAGTAAGTCGAACAGATGCTCCGCTGCGGAGCATTTGTTCCGCAGCGGAGCAATGGAGCAGGGGCCGATAGGCCCGCTGTTCAGGGCAGGCGGTGGGTGAGGCCGTGGTCGGCGAAGATTCTGGCCAGCGTTCCCGAGCGCTGCAGTTCGGCCAGTGCGTTCGACAGGGCGTCGGCAAGCTGGCCGCTGTCCTTCTTCACGGCCATGCCCAGCGGCCATGGCCTGATGCGCAGTTCGGGCATCCCGAGGGGGTCGAGCGCGATGTCGCCGCCGCCGCCGATGGCGCCCTCGAGTTCGGTACGCGTGCCCATTGCAGCCGCAATCTCGCCGCGGCGCATGGCCTCGACTGCTGCGGCGAGGCTGGGGAAGTGCACGATGTTGGGCTGCAGGCGGCCATCCAGGATGTGGAGCAGGAAGTCGCTCGAGTGGGTGTCGAGTTCGACGCCGATCTTCTCCGTAGTGAAGACTTCGAAAGTCTCAGCGACCGAATTCGACGGCTGCGGTACGCGCTCGGGCAGGCGCGCCATCGCCAGCGTCTCGAGATGGTAGGGGCCGAAGATGCGTACCTGCGGGTTGATGGTCGCGAAGTGGTTGTCGACCGGTACGTGCAGCATCACGTCGCCCGGCTTGGTGCCGAGATAGTGCCCGCGCCACACCATGTTGCGCAGGTCGTCCTTCATGTCCTCGTCGGCCGGGAACTCGACGATCTGCGGCTGCAGGCCGAGGTGCTCGGCAAGCGCACGACCGAGCGCGATGTCGACACCCTTGCCTGCAGCCGAATAGGGCGGGAAGTTTGCGTAAACCGCCACCCTCAGGGTGCCGGGCTGCTGCAGTTCGAGCTCGGCAGCTGCCGCGGTGGCGGGCGGGATCAGGCCCGCGAGGGCCAGGGCCCCCGCGGCGCGCAGAAAGCGTCGGCGCTCATTGTTGCTCATAGACCGTCTCCAGCCAGGCACGGATGGCCCACATGGCTTCCTGCGACAGGATACCTTCGAACGGCGGCATGTATACCGCACCGTTGCGAGTGACGCCGTTGCGGACCTTGCCGATGTAGAACTCGTCCATGTAGTCGTCGTGCTCGAGGTAGCGCAGGTCGGGCGCGATGCCGCCCGATACCGCGCCCAGGCCGTGACAGCGCGCGCAGTTCTGGTTGAAGGCCGAGTCTCCGATGCGGATCGCGTCGGCGTTGCCGCGGTAGGGGTTCTTCTCGACCCATTGTTCGCCCAGTTGCGGCAATGAACTGGTATCGACCGCCTGCGGCACCACGTCGCCATGTGCGTGTGCCAGCGTTGCCGCGGCAACGATGCCAAGGCTTGCCGCGCCAAGTGCGAAACGGTTGATCAGTGTCTCCTTCAAGGTACGTGTCTTCACCTTGTGTATCCTCTTGTGCGTGGTTCGATTGGGTGCGTGTTTCCGGTGCCTCCGGACAAGCCTTGCACTGCAATCGCCGTGCCACCCAATGCTCGAAGGGGTCTGAGCTAGGAGTCTGGACGGCTTGTGGGGTGAGGTCGGCTGCGAGGTGCTGGCAGGCTTTGTGCTTACATTCGGGCAAACGGAGCAGTCGATTTGTTTCGAAGCGAATCAAATGCTACGTTTCGAACCGAAGCACTAGAAAAGATGGCGGCCTGTCGGTTGTTCCGGCAAGGCGGCCCGGAGGAGACGTGATGGCAACAGAGCATGCGCTGGCGCAGCCGGTGGCGCGCGAGTATCGCCTGCAGCGGGCGCGCAGCCAGTTCTTTGAAGAGGGGGTTCTGCCCGAGGACGGTGTCCCGGAGCAGATCGTGGATTCCTGGGTGCGTTGTCGCGACTTGGGTCTCGATCGTGCGTCCAGTGAGGCGAGGGACCATGCGGACCGGTTGCGGCTCGCCGAGGCGCGCGACCGCAGCGCCCGCCTGGTAGAACACGCCAGCGGCGTTATGGAGCATGTATTCGAGCAGATCCGCGCCTCGGGCAGCCTGGTGATCCTGTCCGATGCGCGCGGAACGATCGTGCATAGCCTGGGCGATGCCGAGTTCGTGGATAAGGCCAGTCGCGTCGCGCTGCAGCCCGGGGCATGCTGGAGCGAGGCCGCGCGTGGCACCAATGCGATCGGTACCACCATTGCGGCCAGTGCGCCCACGGTCGTGCTCGGTGGCGAGCACTTCCTCGATCACAACGCCTTCCTGTCCTGCACGGCTGCGCCCATTCTCGATCCGCGCGGTACCTTGGCGGGCGTGCTCGATGTTTCGTGCGACCAGCGGGCACACCAGCGCCACTCGCTCGGGCTGGTGCGTCTGTCGGTGCAGCTGATCGAACGGCGCCTGTTCGAGACCGAGTTCGCCAACGAGATCCTGGTTGCCTTCCATGAGCGTCCGGAGTACGTCGGCAGCCTGCAGGAGGGGCTCATCGCGGTCACCGCCGATGGCATGGTCGTGGGTGCGAACTCGATTGCACGCGAGTGGATCCACCGGCGGCTGGAAACCGGGACCGGTGGTACCTTTGCCGAACTGTTCCGCCAGGGGCTGGGCAAGATCGCCGACCGCGTCCGCAGTTCGAGCGATGCCCTGGTCAGGCTCAATCTGCGCGATGGCTCCGATCTCTATGTCCAGCTGCGCTCGATGAGGGCGCACGTCAGGTCGGCCATGGACGCGCCGGCAGCGGCCGATGGGGGGCGCCCGGCCGTGCTTGCGGAGGCGGGGGGCAATCGGGCGCCTGCTGACAAGGGCAGGATCGTGCTCGAGACGCTGGCCACCGGCGACGCCGGGATCGCGCGTGCGGTCGACCGGGCGCGGCGCATCCTCGGCAAGGACATTCCCCTGCTCATCCAGGGCGAGTCGGGCGTGGGCAAGGAGTTGTTCGCCACTGCGTTCCACAACAGCGGACCGCGCGCCAGCGGGGCTTTTGTCGCCCTCAACTGTGCGGCGGTCCCCGAATCCCTGATCGAGTCGGAGCTCTTCGGCTATGTGGGCGGCGCCTTCACCGGCGCGCGCAAGGAAGGCTCGATCGGCAAGATCCAGCAGGCCCACGGCGGTACGCTCTTCCTCGATGAGATCGGCGACATGCCCCTGGGCATGCAGGCGCGCCTGCTGCGCGTGCTGCAGGAACGCTGTGTGACGCCGGTCGGCTCGTTGAAGTCGATCCCGGTCGATATCTCGCTTGTCTGTGCCACGCACCGGGTGCTGCGCGATGCCGTGGCGCGCGGGGAGTTCCGCGAGGATCTCTATTACCGGGTCAACAGCCTGACGGTGGCGCTGCCGCCGCTGCGCGAGCGCAGCGACATCCGCTGCATTGTGGACCGTCTGCTGCGGCTGGAGGCTGCCGAGGCCGGGCGTGGCGAGCTGAGTATCGGCGATGACGTCATGCGCTTCATCGAACGCTATGCCTGGCCGGGCAATGTCCGGCAACTGCACAACGTGATCCGGGTTGCGGTTGCGCTGCTCGACCCCGACGAGGACGAAATCCTGCCTTCCCATCTGCCCGAAGACCTGTTCCTGGCCGACCCGGTAGATGACGCAAAGCCATCGCCGCAGGGGCCTGGCCCCGGCATGCCGCCGGCAGTGGCGGCGACGGCTGGTGGCCTGGCCGCGCTCGAACCCGGCGCGCGCAGGCTCGATCAGCTCGAGGTCGAACTCATCGAGCGAGTGATGCGGGAGGTGGGCGGGAACCTGTCGGCTGCGGCACGCACCTTGGGCGTCAGTCGCAACCGCCTTTACCGCAAGCTCGGACGTGCGGGGGCGCGGCAGGCGGCAGGAGGGTAATCCCGGGTTGACCTTCGTCTGGCACGACATATGCTCGTAGCTGCATAGGCGACTCGGTTCCCGAGTTGCTTGTGGGTGGCTCGGCAGCCTCCAGGCCGATGACCACGACCAACAACGAATGAGGAGACGATCGATGTGGAAGGCACTGCACATTGATCCCGCCAAGTGCACCGGCTGTCTGCAATGCGAGATGGCCTGTTCGTACGAGCACACCGGGGTCATCAATCCGAGCAAGTCGCGCATCAAGGTGTTCAACTTCGAACACGAGGGCCGCAAGGTGCCCTACACCTGTACGCAGTGCACCGAAGCCTGGTGTCTGAACGCCTGTCCGGTCGATGCGATCCGCATCGACCTGGCAACCGGCGCCAAGATGGTCTTCGAGGACACCTGTGTGGGGTGCAAGGTATGCACCATCGCCTGCCCGTTCGGCACCATCAATTACAACCAGGACTCAGGCAAGGTACAGAAGTGCGACCTGTGCGAGGGCAACCCCGCCTGTGCCAGCGCCTGTCCGACCGGCGCCATCACCTATGTCGATGCCGACTGGACCGGTATCGACAAGATGCGCGCCTGGGCCGCGAAGGCCAACACCCCGGCTTCGGCCGCAGCCTGAGGAGGATGCGTCATGGGATGGAATCGCAAAGTCCTGCGCGTGAACCTCACCGCAGGGACCTGTACCGAAGAAGCGCTGAACATGCAGTGGGCCGACGAATACCTCGGCTCGCGCGGCCTCGCCACCAAGTATCTGGTGTCCGAGATCGATCCCAGGGTCGATCCGCTGTCGCCGGACAACAAGATGATCATGGCCACCGGGCCGCTCACCGGCACCATGGCCTCGACCGGAGGGCGCTACACCGTCGTCACCAAGGGCCCGCTCACGGGCGCCATCGCCTGTTCGAACTCGGGCGGCTTCTTCGGCGCCGAGATGAAGTTCGCCGGCTGGGACATGGTGATCTTCGAAGGGCGCTCTGCCAAGCCGGTGTGGCTCTACATCGAGAACGACAAGGCCGAACTGCGCGATGCTTCGGGCCTGTGGGGCAAGAGCTGTTGGGAGACCGAGGAGCAGATCAAGGAAGCGCTGCAGGATCCGCTGGTGCGCATCTCCTCGATCGGCAAGGCGGGCGAGAACCAGGTGCTTTACGCCTGTGTGGTCAATGACCTGCATCGCGCAGCCGGCCGTTCAGGCGTGGGTGCGGTGATGGGGTCGAAGAACCTCAAGGCGGTGGCCATCCGCGGCACCAAGGGGGTGGCGGGGATCAAGGATTTCGGCGCTTTCCTGAAAGCCACCAATGACGCCAAGAAGGTGCTTGCCGACAACGCGGTCACCGGCCAGGGCCTGCCCAAGTACGGCACGCAGGTGCTGATGAACGTCATCAACGAGATCGGTGCGCTGCCCACCCGCAACCACCGCGACGTGCAGTTCGAGGATGCCTCGAAGATCTCCGCCGAGGCCATGCACGAGAAGCGCGAATCGGACGGCAAGACCCACCTCGTCACCAATGCTGCATGCTTCGGCTGCACCATCGCCTGCGGTCGCATCTCGGAGATCGACAAGGGCCACTTCACGGTCAAGAACAGCCCGAAGTACTGGGGCGCCTCCGGCGGCCTCGAGTACGAAGCCGCGTGGGCGCTCGGTGCGGCCAATGGCGTTGGCGACCTCGAGGCGCTGCAGTATGCCAACCTGATCTGCAACGAGCAGGGCATGGACCCGATCTCCTTCGGCGCCACCGTGGGTGCGGCGATGGAGCTCTACGAGCTGGGCATCCTAAACGACGAGAAGATCGGCATCTCGGCGCCCTTCGGCTCGGCCGAAGCACTGGCGAAGATGGTGGAGATGACGGCGGTGGGCGAGGGCTTTGGCAGGGAGCTTGGCCTGGGCAGCAAGCGCCTGTGCGAGAAGTACGGCCGCCCCGAGCTGTCGATGAGCGTGAAGGGGCAGGAATTCCCGGCCTACGATTCGCGCGGCATCCAGGGCATGGGCCTGGCTTACGCCACCTCCAACCGTGGCGCCTGCCACCTGCGCGGCTATACGGTTGCCTCCGAAGTGCTCGGCATTCCGGTCAAGACCGACCCGCTCACGACCGACGGCAAGCCCGAGTTGGTGAAGGCCTTCCAGGACGCCACGGCGGTGTTCGATTCGGCCGGCATCTGCGTGTTCACCAGCTTCGCGTGGACCCTGGCCGACGTGCAGCCGCAGGTCGCTGCCGCCTGCGAGGGCGACTGGAGCATGGAGAAGCTGAACGAGGTGGGCGAGCGCATCTGGAACATGGAGCGCATGTTCAACAATGCCGCCGGTTTCACCGCCAAGGACGACAACCTGCCGCCGCGCCTCACGCAGGAACCGGCCAAGACCGGTCCGGCAAAGGGCCTGGTCAACGGCTTGGCGAAGATGCTGCCCGAGTACTATCAGGTGCGCGGGTGGACGCCCGAGGGCCAGCCGACCGCCGAGACGCGGGCACGCCTGGGCTTGTGATCGTGTAAGCGTACGCGGGCGCCCTCGAGGGCGCCCGTGCTTCGTTCGAGGGTTCCCAAATGAAACACCTGATTCTCGGTAATGGTCCCGCGGGGGTTGTTGCCGCCGAAGCCCTGCGCAAGGCCGCGCCCACCGACGACATCCTGATGGTCGGTCACGAGGACGCGCCCCCATACTCGCGCATGGCCATCCCCTATTTGCTCGAAGGCAACATCGACGAGGCGGGCACGTATCTGCGCAAGGGTGCGGACCACTTCGAGCGCCTGCGCATCGGCCAGCTGCGCGGGCGTGCGGTGGCGCTCAACACTGACAAGCGCACCGTGCTGTTCGACGACGGCCACTTCGAAAGCTACGACCGCCTGCTCATTGCCACCGGCTCGCACCCGGTGCGGCCGCCCATCCCCGGTGTGGACCTGCCCGAGGTGCAGACCTGCTGGACGCTGGCCGACGCCCGTGCGATCGCCGCGCTGGCCAAACCGGGCGCGCGCGTGCTGCAGCTCGGCGCTGGCTTCATCGGCTGCATCATCATGGAGGCGCTGGCCAAGCGCGGCGTGCAGCTCACCGTGGTGGAGATGGGCGACCGCATGGTGCCGCGCATGATGACACCCAAGGCCGGCGGCATGATAAAGCGCTGGGTCGAGGAGAAGGGCATCCGGGTCGTCACCTCTGCGGGCGTGCAGCGTATCGATCGCGGGGGCGACGCGGCGAGCGATGCGCCGCTCGTGGTGACGCTGTCGACGGGCGATCGCCTCGACTGCGACCTGGTCATCGTGGCCGCGGGGGTTGCGCCCAATGTCGGCTTCCTGGAGGAAACGCCGGTGCATGTCGCCAAGGGCGTGCTGGTCGATGAGCGCATGGAGACGAGCGTGCCCGGCATCTTCGCCGCGGGGGACGTGGCCGAGGCGCCGGATCTCTTCACCGGTGCGCACCTGGTCGCGGCCATCCAGCCCAATGCCGCCGACCAGGCGCGCATCGCGGCGATGAACATGGCGCGCGCAGCCGCCGCCAGGGATACAAAGCTCAACGGTGTGCTGGCGATCAACGTGCTCGACACGCTGGGCCTGATTTCCTCGTCCTTCGGGCAGTGGTGGGGCGAGAAGTCGGACGCCGGCGGCAGCGGTGTCGAGTTGGTCGATGAGGCGCGCTACCGCTACCTGAGCCTGCAGTTCAAGGACGACGTGCTGATCGGCGCCACCTCGATCGGTCTCACCCAGCATGTGGGCGCGCTGCGTGGCTTGATCCACGGTCAGGTGAAGCTCGGAGACTGGAAGGACCGTCTGCTTGCCAGCCCGCTGGCCTTCGTCGACGCCTACGTGGCGTGCAGCCAGCAGCCGATGGCGCTTGCGCGCTGAGGGGGGGCGAATGGAGACCCGGGTGACGATTCGCATTGCCTTCAAGCTGTTTGCGTCCTTGTCCGACTACCTGCCCGACGGCCACCGCGGCAACCGGCTGGAGCTCGAGGTGGACGAGGGCACAACGGTGGCTGACATGATCCACCGCTACCGCGTGCCCGAGCGCAGCGCCCACCTGGTGCTGGTCAACGGCCACTTCGTGCCGCCGGCCGAGCGTGCCCGCCGGCGCCTGGCCGAAGGTGACGAACTCGCGATCTGGCCGCCGATCGCCGGCGGCTGAACGGTGGCTTTCATCAACGGCCCGGTGCCCGAGTCCTTCGAGCGCCGGGTCACCGCGACGCCGCGTGAATTCGAGCGTGACCTGCGCCAGGCCTGGCCGCAGGTACAGGGCGGCGCCGACGCCTCGGCCTTCGGGCTGCAGGATGGGACGCAGCATCTCGCGATCGAGATCGAGCCCGCTGGCCTGCGCCGTCTCGGCCTGCTGGAGCTGCCGCAGCTGATCGTGCGTTATCGCTTCGGCGCCGGGACCGAGCCCGCGCGCCGCACCCTGCTCGAACGTCTTGATCGGGCGATGCAGAAAGGCGGCGGCTGATCGCGACACAGCGCGCCCGACCGCGCCAGCGTTCAGGCCTGTGCCGCGTTTCGGGTATGCTCCCTGCCGATGTCCGTTTTTGCCACCACCTTCTCCGATGCCCTGGCACTGCTGGCCACCTTCGATCATGCGGTGACCGAGATCGTGCTGCTTTCGCTTCAGGTGAGCGGCGGGGCGGTCGTGCTGGGCACCCTGATCGGACTGCCGCTCGGCGCCTGTATCGCGGTGGGGCGCTTCCCCGGCAAGAGTACGCTGTCCGTGCTGATCAATGGCCTGATGGGCTTGCCCTCGGTGGTGGTGGGCGTGGTGGTGTACCTGCTTTTGTCTCGCTCCGGGCCGTTCGGGAGCTTCGGCCTGCTATACACCCCGGTGGCGATGATCATTGCGCAGACCTTGCTCGTGATCCCGCTCATGGCCGCGATCGCCCGCCAGGTCGTCGAGGACGTGTGGCAGCGCTACGCCGAGGAGCTGGCACTGATGCGCTTTTCGTGGTGGGACAGTGTCACCACGCTGCTGTATGACTGTCGCCATTCGTTGGTCGTGGCGGTGCTGGCCGGGCTAGGACGGGCAATGAGCGAGGTTGGGGCAGTGATGATCGTGGGCGGCAACATCGATCGTGCTACCCGCGTCATGACCACTGCAATTGCGCTCGAGACCAGCAAGGGCGATCTGCCGCTGGCGATCGCGCTTGGCCTGATGTTGATCGTCATCATTCTCGTGCTCAACGCGCTGGCGTTCGCCTTGCGCCACTGGGCGATGCGCCGCTTCGGCTAGGCAGGGCCATGGCGATCTTTCCGCTGCGAATCTCTGGACTGCGCTTCCGACCCAACGGCAGGGAGGTGCTCGCCGGCATCGACCTGGAACTCGGCGACGAGGGCATTACCCTGGTGCTGGGCCCCAACGGCGCGGGCAAGAGCGTATTGCTGCGGGCGATCTGCGGTCTGGTCGAGGCCAGCGGTGGCAGCATGGCCTGGGGCGACGAGGGCGCACGCCGGCCGGAGCAGGGGGTGATGATGGTGTTCCAGCGCCCGATGATGTTGCGTGCTTCGGTACTGTACAACGTGGCGCTGGGTCTCAAGCCGCTCGGTCTGCGCGCCGATGAGCGGCGGCGGCGGGCACTGGCGATGCTCGAGCGCGTGGGCCTGGCCGATCGTGCCGCCGACAGTGCCCGTCACCTGTCAGGGGGCGAGCAGCAACGACTCGGGCTCGCACGCGCGTGGCTGACCAAGCCCCGGCTGCTGCTGCTCGACGAACCGACGGCCAGTCTCGATCCGTCGGCGAGCGCCGAGGTCGAGCGCATCATTCGTGAGATCCGTACCGATGGTACGCGCATCCTGATGGTGACCCACAACCTGGCCCAGGCGACCCGCCTCGGCGATGACATCGTCTTTGTGTCCGGTGGGCGTGTGTGCGAACATACTGCAGTCCGCGAGTTCTTCAGCCGCCCGCGCTCCGAAGAGGCGCGGCTGTTCATCCAGGGAGAGTTGCCATGGAAAATGCGGTTTCAAGGCGCTTGAGAAGCACGCTGCTGGCCACGGCTGCGGTGGTGCTGCTGGGGAGCTTCGGTGCGAACTGTGGTTTTGTGGTGCGTGAGGCGTCCAATGTCCAGCCGGTTTCGAGCCAGGCGCTGGCGCCCGTCGCCGAGCCTGCGGAAGAAGGCTTGTTGCCGGGGCGTGTTACCCGATGAAGGCGATCGGGCCGCGGGTGCCGGTCAGCGCGGTCGTGTTGTTCGCGCTCGCTGCAGTTGCGCTCGTTCCTGCGCTGTTGTGTTTCGCCGGCTTTGGCACGCAACTGCATCCTGCGCTGTCAGACCCGATGGCGGGCCTCGCTTTCCTGGTTACGGCAGTCGCATTGGCGGGTTCCGGCGCGTTTCCGCTCGTGCTTGCACGACTCGCCGCGCGTGACGAGAGGCCGCGCTGAGTCTGCTCGCGTGACGGTGGCCGTTTTCCATGCGTATTGCCTGAGTGTGCAGCGTGTCACGGCCTATCTTCGTTATCTGGGAAAAAGTGACACAATCAAATAATATGCGATTAATAACTTAATTGATTTGCGGCCGGTGTGCGAGGTGCCGAGAGTGGACGAGACGACAGGTAGTCTCCTGGTGGTCGACGACGAGGAGAACATTCTCGCTGCGTTGCGCCGCACGCTGAGGCGGGAGCCCTACACGGTGCTGGTCGCGAACAGTGGTGCGGAAGGCTTGAGGATTCTTGCCGAGCGGCATGTCGATGTGGTGGTTTCGGATCAGCGCATGCCCGGCATGAGCGGCACTGATTTCCTGCGCAGCGTCAAGAAGGCCTATCCGCATACCGTGCGCATGGTGCTGTCTGGGTACACCGAGTTGAAGTCGGTTACCGATGCCATCAATGAGGGCGCCATCTACAAGTTCCTCACCAAGCCATGGGACGACGACCACCTGCGGGCGAACATTGCCGAGGCCTTCCGTCACAAGGCGCTGGCTGATGAGAATCGCCGTCTCGCGCACGAACTGGCGTTGTCGAACGAACAGCTCGCGTGCGCCAACGAGAGTCTCAAGGCGCACCTGGCCGTTACCGAGCGCGAGTTGCTCATCGATGGCGCAGCCCTCGAGGTGGCGCGCGAGGTGGTTGAGGCACTGCCGCTGCCTGTCGTCGGGGTCGATATGGATCGTCTGGTCGTGTTCGCGAACGCCGAGGCTGAGCGTGTGCTTGGAGCAGGGGGGGCACTGCTCGGGATGGCGTATGACGAAGTCCTGAGCCCAGAGTTGCAATTGCTCTTGGGTGTCGGTGGGACGCAGGTCCGCAGTGTGCGGATCGGTGGTCAGGGCTTTGTTGCCAGGGCAAGCGAGATGGGGCGCGATTCGCGCTCGATCGGTCGCCTGCTCGTTCTGTTGCCGGAGACGAGCCATGCAGCGCGTTGAGACCGAAACTCTTGCCCTGGATGAGGTGCAGCCCGGCGCAGTCCTGGCGGTCCAGCTTTGCGACGCGAGTGGCATGATCCTTCTGCCGGCAGGCTGCACCCTTGATGAGACGATCCTCGAGCGCTTGCGTGTTCGTGGTGTGGAGCGGTTGCAACTGGTGGTGCCCGAGTCTGCGGCAGCACGTGGCGCGCGCGAGGCTGCGCTGCAGGAACGGCTGGAACATCTGTTCCGGGTGGCAGGTACGGGGGAGGCGGCCCGCGAACTGATGACGGTAGTCCTGGCTTTGCGCACAGGAGGGACGGATGAGCGCTGAGTCGATCTTCCCGCTCGAACTCGACGCCGTCATGGAGGCTGTGGCACGCCTGCCGCCGTTTCCTGAGGTGGCGTTGCAGTTGCTGCAGTCACTGGATGGGGCGGATGCGGATTCCGAACAGCTGGAGCGGCTGATTGCCACCGACCAGATTCTGACCGCGCGCCTGTTGCGGGTCGCGAATTCGTCCTTCTACGGGATGCAGGGGCGCATCCATTCGATCCGCGATGCGCTGGTGCTGATTGGCTACCGCGGGCTGCGCTCGCTGGCCATTGCTGCGAGCTTGTCGAGTGCCTTGCCCGGCGAGGGCGGGCAACCGGGTGGCTTCTGGCGGCAGGGCCTTGCCGCAGGTGTGGTCGCGCAGGTACTGGGCCGTGCTGCGCACCTGAACCCGGATGTGTGTTTTGCCGCCGGGCTCATGCATGGTCTGGGGCGGCTGTTGCTGGCGAGGGCATTCCCCGCGCAGTGTGCGGTGGTCGAGGATTGGCGTCGCGAGCACGACTGCATGCAGCATGAGGCTGAGCGCGCCGTGCTCGGGCTGGATCATCTGGAGGTCGGGCAACTGCTGGCCGAGCGCTGGCGATTCCCCGCCGCTCTCGTTTCGGCAATAGGAGGCCATCAGGATCCTGTGCGCATCGCCCAGGATCCCTATGCAGCGCTGGTACATGTTGCGGATGCCGTGGTGATCGCGCTCGATGTCGTGCCCGAGTGCGATGCGATGGTGCCGTGCATCGATGAGGGGGCGTGGCGGCGTTTCGTCGCATCGCCGGAGGTTTTGCTGCACCTCCTGCACGACATCGACGAGCAGATCGAGTCTGCCGTCGGGTTGTTGCAGGCGCCTTGAGCAAGGAGTACGGAATGGGCAAGCGGATCGTCCTTCACTCTTGCGCACGCGAGCGCGGCTGCGGGGTTGACAGCCGGCTGGCGCTCAATCTCCTCGATACGGTGGGCGCGCCGATGCTGGCCTACCGGGATGGGCCGGTGCTGTACGCCAACGAGGCCTGCCAGCAACTGCTGCAGCGCGACCAGGCGAGCTTGCTCGGGATGCCCTTCGATGCGCTCGTGCTCGACGGCGATCGGCAACGCTGGCAGGCGCTCGCCGCGGCCGTACTCGCCGGCGAGGCCGCACCGGCAAGACTCGAGCTGTGCTTGCTGTCCGGTGGTGGAGAGCAACGCACGGTCGAGATCGCGCCGAGCCGAATCGACATCGACGACGATCCGCTGCTCGTCTGTTTCATTTACGACCTCTCGGAGTACAAACGGAGAGAGGCACGTGAACGGTCCCTGTTCCGTCTCTTCGCGCAGATCATCGATGGCGACCCCGTGCCCACCTTCGTGCTCAATGCCCAGCATCAGGTAACGCACTGGAACAAGGCCTGCGCGGCCATCACGGGCACCGCAGCGGCCGAGATCGTGGGCACGACGCGGCAGTGGTATCCCTTTTATCGTACCGAGCGTCCGACCCTGGCCGACCTGGTGCTGAGCGGCGATCTCGAGCGTGGTTTCGAAGAGTTGTACCGCGGCAAGCTGCGCCGCTCCGAACTCATCGACGGCGCCTACGAGGCGGAAGCCTTCTTCCCGCATTTTGGCGACTCGGGGCGCTGGCTTTACTTCACGGCGGCGCCGCTGCGCAACGCCCGGGGCCAGGTGGTGGGGGCGATCGAGACCTTGCAGGACATGACGGCACGGCGCACGGCAGAGGAGGCGCTGCGTCAACAGCAGGCCGGCCTCGAGCGCCTGGTGGCGGAGCGTACCGCACAGCTCGAGTCGGCCAGCGCGCAGCTCGTGCAGTCCGAGAAGATGGCCTCGATCGGGCAGTTGGCGGCAGGTGTCGCGCATGAGATCAACAACCCCATCGGCTACGTCCATTCCAACATCGGCGCACTGGAAGGCTACATGGGCGACTTGTTCGAGATGCTCGACGCCTACGAGCAGGCGATGTCTTCCTGCCTGGCCGAGGACAAGCGCGAAGCCTTGCAGGCACTGGGGGCGAAGCTCGACGTCGAGTTCCTGAGGGAGGATATCCCCAAGCTGGTGGAGGAGTCCAAGGAGGGCATCACCCGCGTACGCAAGATCGTCCAGGACCTGAAGGACTTCTCGCATGTCGACGTGAAGCAGGAGTGGCAGTGGGCGAACATCGAGGCGGGCCTGGAGTCGACCCTCAATATCGTGAGCAACGAGATCAAGTACAAGGCTGACGTTGTCTGCGAGTTCGCCGGGCTGCCCGAGATCGAGTGCCTGCCGTCGCAGCTCAACCAGGTGTTCATGAACCTGCTGGTGAACGCAGCACATGCAATCGGCGAGGCGCGCGGCCGCATCCGTGTGGCCACCCGGGTGCTGGATGCAGGGCAGGTGTGCGTCGAGGTTGCCGACAACGGTTGCGGCATTGCGCCCGAGCTGCAGATGAAGATCTTCGATCCTTTCTTTACCACCAAGCCCGTTGGCAAGGGGACCGGGCTCGGCCTGTCCTTGTCCTATGGCATCGTCAAGAATCACAACGGTCGCATCGAGCTCGAGAGCACCCCGGGGGTGGGGACGCTGTTCCGCGTCGTCCTGCCCGTGCATCATGTCGAGACCCGGAGCGAAGCATGAGCGATGCCATCCAGGCCGCGTCGCCTGGCGCGGACGAGGTGCCGGCCTGGCGGGTGCTCTGTGTCGATGATGAAGCCAACATCCTGTCGGCGCTGCGCCGCCTGTTCAGGCCTTGCGGCTACGCGGTGACGGTGGCGGCCAGCGGCGAGGAAGGGCTGGCCATACTCGATCAGGCGCCGTTCGATCTCGTCATCTCGGACATGCGCATGCCCGGGATGTCCGGCGCCCAGTTCCTTGAAGAAGTGAGCACGCGCTGGCCGGACACCATGCGGCTACTGCTCACCGGCTACGCCGACATCGACTCGACCATCGATGCCGTCAACAAGGGGCGCATCTTTCATTACGTCAGCAAGCCCTGGGATGACAAGGCACTCCTGCTCATCGTCCGCCATGCGCTCGAACGCAAGCAGCTCGAGCGCGACAAGGCGAGGCTCGAGGCGCTGACTGCGCAGCAGAACGAAGAGCTCAAGGACGTCAATGCCAGCCTGGAACTGAAGGTGATGGAGCGTACGGTCGAGCTGCGCAAGGCCAATGAGCACATCAAGGCGAGCTTCATCACCTCGATCAAAGTGTTTACCAACCTCATCGAGTTGCGCGAGGGCGCGATTGCAGGCCATTCGCGCCGGGTGGCGGAGCTGGCACGCAAGCTGGCCAAGCGCGCAGGCATGGGTGCCGCTGCGGTGCAGGACGTGTTTCTCGCCGGGCTGCTGCACGATATCGGCAAGATTGGCCTGCCCGATACCTTGTTGTCGCGTGCAGTCGCGGAGATGTCGGGGCCGGAGTTGCTGCGCTACCGCAAGCACCCGCAGGCCGGCGAGCACGCCCTGATGGCGCTTTCCGAACTCGCGCAGGCGGCACGCCTGGTGCGAAGCCACCACGAGCGCTTTGATGGCAAAGGCTATCCCGATGGCCTGGCGGGCGAGCAGATTCCGCTCGGTGCGCGTATCGTGGCGGTTGCGAACGACTATGACGGGCTGCAGATCGGCACCCTTGCAGCGCGCAAGCGCACCGCCAGGGAGGCGCTGGAGCTGCTCGAAGCCGGCCGTGGCCGGAGTTACGATCCGGGTGTCCTCGATCTGTTCCTGGAGGTCGTCGCCGAGTCGGAGCGAAACGATCTGAAGGAGGCCGGGCTGAGCGTCGCGCGCCTGATGCCCGGGATGATACTGTCACGCGACCTGGTCACTCGACAGGGCTACCTGCTCCTGGCGACCGACTTTGTCCTGACCGCAGGGATCATCCGCCAGATCCAGGAGTATGCGAGCCAGGAGGGCCTGGAGGGGCTGGTGATTCACGTGCGCGACGAGGGGAGGATGGTATGAAGCGCATCATGCTCATCGACGACGAGCCCAACGTGTTGCTGGCGCTGCAGCGTGTGCTCGAGCGCGCTTTCAGCGGGCAGGATGTCAGTGTCGAGTCGCATGCCTCGCCATTGGCCGCGCTCGGCCGTTGCCAGTACATCCGCTACGAGGTGGTCATTTCGGACTATCGGATGCCGGGCATGGATGGTGTGACGCTGCTCAAGGCCATACGCGCACTGCAGCCCGACAGCATCCGCCTGATGTTGTCGGCAACCACGGATTTCGATGCGGCGATGGCTGCGGTCAATCAGGCCGAGGTCCATCGCTACCTCGTCAAGCCGTGGAGCCGTGACGAACTGGTCGACACCGTACGCGAAGCGCTGGAGCGCTATGACCGTCTGCTCGAGGATCGACTGCTTGCCGACGAGAAGCGCGCCGAGCGCGGCAGCATCACGTCCGAGGACAAGGAGCGCAGGAGGCTGGAGGCGGAGAGCCCCGGCATCACCAAGGTGAAGTGGGGCCCGGGAGGCGAGTTGCTGCTGGACGATGACTGAGCCGTCCGGGTGACGCGCTCACGCCTTCCAGTGCCCCGACTTGCCGCCCAGCTTTTCCATGAGCTGGATGCCTTCCATGCGCATGCCGCGATCGACGGCCTTGCACATGTCGTAGATCGTCAGCAGGCCCACATTCACCGCGGTCAGTGCCTCCATCTCGACCCCGGTGCGGCCTACCGTCTCTGCCGTGACCGTGCAGCGGATGGCGGCGTCGTGCTCGATGAGTTCGAAATCGACTGCGACGCGGGTGAGCGGGATCGGGTGGCAGAGCGGGATCAGTTCGCTGGTGCGCTTCGAGGCCTGGATAGCAGCGATGCGCGCAATGCCGATGACGTCTCCTTTCTTCGCGCTGCCCGCCTTCACCATCGCGAAAGTTTCGGGCTGCATGTGGATGCAGCCCGTGGCGACAGCGACACGACGGGTTTCCGCCTTGGCGCCGACGTCGACCATGTGAGCCTGGCCGTCGGCATCGAAATGGGTGAGCGGGGTCGGGCTGGCGGAGGACGTCGTGGTCATGGCAGTCGGAGAGCAGTGGGTAAGGGTGTAGAGCGGATCTAGAGCGCCCGCCGGTGCGCGCTCGAGTGCGCACGGTGACGGGGCTGCGCGGGCACGGATGACGAGTGGCAACAGATCGATGCACTCGGACGGGAACGCGCGCAAGGTCGCGCGTATCATAGCACCCGATGATGCGCCGACCCCTTGCCCTCCTGCTCAGCCTGGCGCTGGCCCTGCCCGCGCCGCTTCCCGTGCTCGCCTTCGATCTGCCCGACCTGGGCGATGTAGCGGCTTCCGAACTCTCGCCTGCCGCTGAAAGGCGGATTGGCGAGCAGATCATTCGTGAGATCCGCTGGCGTGATGCCGCCTACCTGGACGACCCCGAGGTCGAGGAGTACGTCAACCGGCTCGGCCATCGCCTGGCTGCGGTTGGCAACAACGCGTCGCTCGATTTCGACTTCTTTGTCGTGCGCGACCCCTCGCTGAACGCCTTTGCGCTTCCTGGCGGCTATATCGGTGTGCATACGGGATTGCTGCTTGCAGCCGAAACCGAGTCGGAGTTCGCCTCGGTGCTCGGGCACGAGATCGCGCACGTCACCCAGCGCCATATCGCCCAGATCGTCGGCAAGCAGAGCCAGTCGGCGATGCTGATGATGGCGTCGCTGCTGGTCGCAGTGCTGGCTGCGCGCAGCAATTCCGATGTCAGCCAGGCGGCGATTGCGGCCGGGCAGGCGGGGGCGATCCAGTCGCAGCTCGGCTACACGCGTGCCTTCGAGCGCGAGGCCGATCGCGTCGGTCTCGATACCCTGGATCGTGCCGGGCTGGACGTGCGCGGCATGCCGAGCTTCTTCGAGCGCTTGCAGCGTTCGACACGGATGTACGAGAACAACGCGCCGGCCTACCTGCGCACCCACCCGCTCACCACCGAGCGGATTGCCGACATGGAAAACCGGGTGGCTACGATGCCATTCCGCCAGGTGCTCGATTCGGACGACTTCCGCTATGCGCGCGCCAAGCTGCGCGCCAGTGTGGGCCAGCCGGCCGATGCGGTGCGCGATCTGGAGGATCGTGTTGCCCGCGATGGGCGCGACGATGCAGCGCTTTACGGTCTTGCGCGTGCCTTGCTGCGGGCAGGGCGCACGGCAGAGGCTGCGGACAGGCTTGGCAGCTTGCGCGCGCGTGCAGCGCCGTCGCCCTGGATCGAGACCCTCGCGGCCGAGATCAGCCTTGCACGGCGAGACCCGAGCAGCGCGATCCGCACGCTCGAGACCGCTCAGCAGCGTTTTCCGGCGAGTCGCAGCCTGGCCTACGCGCTGGCCGACGCACAGATCCGTGGCGGCCAGGCTGCGCAGGCCGTTGCTGGCGTGCGCCGGATGATCGATACCCGAAGTGCCGATCCGCGCCTGTGGCAGCTGCTCTCGCGTGCGCAAGCCGAGCTTGGCCAGCGCACCGAGCAGCACAGGGCGCAGGCCGAGGTCTATGTGTTGCGCGGCAGCCTGCCTGCGGCCATCGAGCAGCTCGAGATTGCGCGCCGTGCGGGCGATGGCGATTTCTACACGCTGTCGGCAGTGGATGCGCGCCTGCGCGAGCTGCAGCAGCGCCTGCTGGAGGAGCGGCGCGAGCGCTGATACCAAGGTGTGCGGCGGTGTCCGCCTTCCTGCGCCTGCCTCGATCCATTAGAATATTGGATTCAAGCAATTAGCCATGACAGAGGACGAGGGATGGATTTCGACAAGGAAGTGGATGCCCGTGGACTGAACTGCCCGTTGCCGATCCTGCGCGCCAAGAAGATGTTGGCCGAGATGCAGTCCGGGCAGGTGGTGCGCGTGCTTGCCACCGATCCGGGCGCGGTGAAGGACTTCCAGGCTTTTGCACGGCAGACGGGCAATGAGCTGGTTGGCCAGGGCGAGACGGCGGACAAGGCCTTCGAGTTCTTCCTCAAGCGCAAGTAAGTCTTCCCAGTACGGCGCTGGAAACTGAAGGGGCTGCCCGTGTTGCCGGGCAGCCCCTTCTTGCCGTTCAGGCCGGCCGTGCCCGGCCCTGTTCGGCTCAGCCGCCGAGCTTGGCGAGCTGCGGCTTGAGCTTGTCCACCGTGACCTTGAAGCCAGCGAGGCGGTCGCGTTCCTGCTGCACCACCGCGGCCGGGGCGCGATCGACGAAGCTGGCGTTGCCGAGCTTGCCTTCGGCCTTCGCGATCTCGCCCTCGAGGCGGGCGATCTCCTTGCCCAGGCGTTCGCGCTCGGCAGCGATGTCGATCTCCACCTTGAGCATCAAGCGGGTCGCGCCGGCCACTGCGACCGGGGCGAGCTCGTCGGCGCCGATCTCGTCGACGATCTGTACGTCCGAGAGCTTTGCCAGACCGGCGAGATAGGGGGCATACACGGCCAGCGCCGCCTTGTCGCCGGCGGCGACCAGCGGCAGGCGCTGGGCGGGCGAGATATTCATCTCACCGCGCAGGTTGCGGCATGCATAGACCATCGCCTTCAACTCGGCGACCTTGGCCTCGCAGGCCTCGTCGATCCGACTCATGTCGGCCTGCGGGTAGCGTACGCGCATGATGCTGTCGCCATCCTTGCGCCCGGCGAGCGGGGCGACCGTCTGCCACAGCTCCTCGGTGATGAAGGGAATCAGCGGGTGGGCCAGGCGCAGCACCGTCTCGAGCACGCGCAGCAAGGTACGCCGGGTGGCGCGCTGCTGGGCCGGGGTGCCGGTCTGGATCTGCACCTTGGCGAGTTCCAGGTACCAGTCGCAGTACTCGTCCCACACGAACTCATAGACCGCACGCGCGACGAGGTCGAAGCGGTAAGCCTCGAACTGGGTTGCGACTTCGGCCTCGGTGCGCTGCAGGCGCGACACGACCCAGCGGTCGGCGAAGGAGAAGTCGAGCACCTCGGTGGAGCAGGCGACCTTGTCGCCGATGCCGCAGTCCTGGCCCTCGCAGTTCATCAGCACGAAGCGGGTGGCGTTCCACAGCTTGTTGCAGAAGTTGCGGTAGCCCTCGCAGCGCGCGAGGTCGAACTTGATGTCGCGGCCCGGGCTGGCCAGGCTGGCGAAGGTGAAGCGCAGCGCGTCGGTGCCGAAGGCGGGGATGCCCTCGGGGAATTCCTTGCGTGTCTTCTTCTCGATGCTCTGCGCCTGCTTGGGGTTCATCAGGCCGTAGGTGCGCTTGCCGACCAGTTCGTCGAGGGCAATGCCGTCGATGAGGTCGATCGGGTCGAGCACGTTGCCCTTGGACTTGCTCATCTTCTGGCCTTCCGCGTCGCGGATGAGGCCGTGCACGTAGACGTGCCTGAACGGGATCTTGCCGGTGATGTGCTTGGTCATCATGACCATGCGCGCCACCCAGAAGAAGATGATGTCGAAGCCGGTGACGAGCACGGTCGAGGGCAGGTAGAGGTCGAGCGCGTCGTTGCTCTTGCCCGGCCACTCCGGGGTCCAGTCCAGCGTTGAGAACGGCCACAGCGCGGACGAGTACCAGGTGTCGAGCACGTCGTCTTCCTGGCGCAGGTGGCCGGCGTCGTGGCGGGCATGCAGCACGGCCAGGCGTTCGGCGATGGCCGGGTAGTCGGCGGCGGTCTGGCCCTGGCTCTGGCGCGCCTGAACCTCGGCGGTGAGCGCGTCGATCTCGGCCTGCAGGTCGGCCTTCCAGGCGTGGATGGCCTCTTCTTCGCAGCTGGCGACGTAGATCTTGCCTTCCTCGTCGTACCACGCCGGGATGCGGTGACCCCACCACAGCTGGCGCGAGATGCACCAGTCCTGGATGTTGTTGAGCCACTGGTTGTAGGTGTTGACCCAGTTCTCGGGGTAGAACTTGATCTCGCCGGAGGCGACGACCTCGAGCGCCTTCTGCGTGATCGACTTGCCATCCGCGCCCGGCTTGGACATGGCCACGAACCACTGGTCGGTGAGCATGGGTTCGATGACGACGCTGGTGCGGTCGCCGCGCGGCACCTGCATCTTGTGCGCCTTGACCTCGATCAGCAGGCCGAGCTGTTCCAGTTCTGTGACCGCCGCATCGCGCGCCGGCACGCGATCCAGGCCGGCGACCGTGGCCGGCATGGCCACGCCGTCCAGAGTGATGCCGTCGCTGGTGTAGCGTTCGGCGACTGCGGGCACGCTGCCGTCGAGCTTGAGCACGACGATCATGTCGAGCTTGTGGCGCTGGCCGACCGCGTAGTCGTTGAAGTCGTGCGCCGGGGTGACCTTGACGCAGCCGGTGCCGAACTCGCGGTCGACGTAGTCGTCGGCGATGATCGGGATGTGGCGGCCGGTGAGCGGCAGCGCGACCGTCTTGCCGATGAGGTGGGCATAGCGCTCATCCTCGGGATGCACCATCACCGCGACGTCGCCGAGCAGGGTCTCGGGGCGGGTGGTGGCGACGGTCAGGCCGCGCAACTCACCGATCGGGCCATCGGTGAAGGGGTAGAGGATGTGATAGAGCTTGCCGTCCTCTTCCTCGGACACCACTTCGAGGTCGGACACCGCAGTGCCGAGCTTGGGGTCCCAGTTCACCAGGCGCTTGCCGCGGTAGATCAGGCCCTCGTTGTAGAGGCGCACGAAGGTCTCGGTGACCGTCTTCGACAGGCCTTCGTCCATGGTGAAGCGTTCGCGCTTCCAGTCCGGGCTGGTGCCGAGGCGGCGCATCTGGCGGGTGATGGTGCCGCCGGAGTATTCCTTCCACTCCCACACCTTTTCCAGGAACTTCTCGCGGCCAAGGTCGTGGCGCGAGATGCCCTGGGCGTCGAGCTGGCGCTCGACGACGATCTGGGTGGCGATGCCGGCGTGGTCGGTGCCCGGCTGCCACAGCGTGTTGTCGCCGCGCATGCGGTGGTAGCGCGTCAGCGCGTCCATGATCGTCTGGTTGAAGCCGTGCCCCATGTGCAGCGTGCCGGTGACGTTGGGCGGCGGCAGCAGGATGCAGAAGGCGTTGGGGTTCGACTTGTCGAGTCCGGCGTCGAAATAGCCGCGGGATTCCCATTCCGGGTACCAGCGACGTTCGATGTCGGCGGGCTCGAAGCTCTTGGCCAGTTCCATGGTGTTCTACGCGCTTGAAGGCAAAGCGCGGATTATAGCGGATGCGCGGCTGCCGCCCGGCCTGTTGGCGTGACGCGGCCGGGGCGCGTGCCTGCGCCGCTATCGTTGCGTCGGCAGCGCCTCAGGTGCGTGAGGGCGGTTTGACGGCCTGGGGCGCGCCGGCGTCGTCGAGCAGGCGGCCGACGCGGGCGGAGAGCTCGGGCAGAAGCGTGGCGCGCAGGTGCGCCTGCATCTCGGCCTGCAGGCGGCTGGCCAGGCCATCGAGCTCGCGGGAGAGGATCTGAGGCATCTCGGTGGAAACCCAGAGGCCGATCTCGCGCGCGATCTCGGTGTCGAGTTCGACCAGCTTTTCCGCCAGCCGGGATGACAGCGCCGCCTGCAGCGCTGCACTGTGGTCGGCGCCGGCACTGGTAGGCGCCTGCACCGAGGAAGCGTGGGCCTTCGGAGGGGGTGTCGGCGGGCGCTCGAAGCCGGTTGCATGGGGTGCCGACGTCGCGGGCCAGTCTGGCGGCAGCGCAAAATCCTCGACGACCTCGGTGAGGATGGGCAGGTCGTCCTCGTCCAGCTCAGGGGTTGGATACCAGTCCATGCCGCCGGCGTCGTCCTTTGCCTGGTGGCGCTTGAGCAGGGCGTCGGCCTGGTTGAGCAGATCGTCGGCACGCTCGAGCTCGTCTTCAGGGGAAAGTCCCTGCCAATCCTGGTTCACAAGGGCGCCCTCATTACCGAGTCGAAAGCCTTCAACTCCAGGCCGCGCTGCCGGTAGTGGCCCCAGCGCGCGCGCGCGGGTGCCTTGTCGGCCTCCGTCTGGCCGACGATTTCGATCAGCAGGCGGAAGTGCTCGAAGCCGGGGGGGATGTCGTCGGCCAGGTTGAGCAGCATGTCGGTGTGCGGCCAGGGGGTAGCGGTACCAGCCTCCGCCAGCACGATGGGGGTTTCGCCAGCGAGTGGCGAGTCGACCGCGACATGGGGCGTGAAGGACTGAGGTTCCCGGGTCCACAGCAACTGGTCGAAGCGCTTGAGCATCGTGCCATCGGGAAAACGCACCGCTGCCTTGCGCCCGCGCTCGAGCGCCCGCCCGACCAGCTCGCCTACGAGGGCGAGGCGGTCGGGGGTGTTGTGGTAGAAGTGGATGCGCGTGCCCATGCCGGCTGTGGCCTGGCGGCTGCTCAGCGCGCTGCTGCCTGAGCGCGGCCGATCAGGAAGCTGGACAGCAGCGGTACCGGGCGGCCGGTTGCGCCCTTGGCCTCGCCCGACACCCAGGCGGTGCCGGCGATGTCCAGATGCGCCCACTTGTACGCCTTGGTGAAGCGCGCGAGGAAGCAGGCTGCGGTAATGGTGCCGGCGTAGCGGCCGCCAATGTTGCCCATGTCCGCAAAGTTGCTCTTGAGCAGCTCCTGGTACTCGTCCCACAGTGGCAGCTGCCAGGCACGATCGCCAGACTCCGTGCCGCGCTTGAGGAGTTCGGCGGCAAGGTCGTCGTCGTTGGCCAGCAGGCCGCTGGGGATCTTGCCCAGCGCGACCACGCAGGCGCCGGTGAGGGTGGCGATGTCGATCACGCACTCGGGCTTGAAGCGCTCGGCGTAGGTCAGCGCGTCGCACAGGATGAGGCGTCCTTCGGCGTCGGTGTTGAGTACCTCGATGGTCTGGCCCGACATCGAGGTGACGACGTCGCCCGGCTTGGTCGCTCCGCCGCCGGGCATGTTTTCGGTGGTGGGGATGAGGCCGACGAGATTGATCGGCAGACCCATCTGCGCAACTGCCTTGAAGGTGCCGATCACGCTGGCCGCGCCGCACATGTCGTACTTCATCTCGTCCATCTCGGCTGCGGGCTTGAGCGAGATGCCGCCGGTGTCGAAGGTGATGCCTTTGCCGACCAGTACGATCGGCTTGGCCTTCGCCTTGCCGCCCTTGTATTCCATGACGATGAACTTGGGCGGCTGGTGCGAGCCGCGGGCCACCGACAGGAAGGAGCCCATGCCGAGCTTCTCCATGTCGGCCCGTTCGAGCACCTCGACGCCGAACTTGTACTGCTTGCCGAGCGCCTGGGCCGTTTCGGCGAGGTGGGTGGGGGTGCAGATGTTGCCGGGGAGGTTGCCGAGGTCCTTGGCTAGCGCCATGCCGGTGGCGATTGCCTGCCCTTGCAGTACGGCAGTGTCCAGTTCGGCCGAAAGCTCGCTGCTGACGAGCAGGGTAAGCTTGCGCGCACCGCGCTCCTTGCGCGTCTTCTTGCCCTGGTCGGATTTGAGCGCATCGAAGCGGTAGGCGCCGTCGGCGACGATGCGGGCCGCCTGCTGCAACCGCCACGACAGGCTGCGGCCCTCGAGCTCGATGTCGGCCAGCGCCAGCACGGCATCCTTGGCTGCGCTGCTGCTGATGACCTTGGCCGCTGCGCCGAGGGCGTCGCGGTAGGCCTTGTCGCCGAAGTCCTCGGCCTTGCCGAGGCTGACCAGCAGCACGCGCTCGGCTTGGGTGCCCGCGAGGTCGGGGATGAGCAGGGTCGAGCCGGCCTTGTCGTCGAGATCGCCACGCTTGATCAGCGCCGCGATGCGGCCTTCGGTCGCACCATCCACGGCCGCCGTGAGTGCGCTCAGCTTGCCGCCAGCGAAGGCGCCCAGCACCAGGAGGCCGGTCTTGAGCTTCGCCGGGCTGCCGGTCTTTATGGTAAATTCCATCCGCTTTTTCCTTTGATGAACGCTTGCTTCGAATCGTCGCCGATTATGGCCCGTACCCGAGCAGGGCGTCAAAACCGCCTCCCCGCCACCGCCGTCGTGGCCGCCCCAGCGGCGGTTCCGTCAACGCTGGCGAGATCCAGACCACAACGCTGTCTTGCAACTCGGTTCCTGACCTTCGCCCGATGATCTTCCGGCGCGCCCTGCAACGGGAATTCGCCCAAACGGCAGCCGCGGTGTTCGTGGCGCTGTTCGCGATCCTGATCTCCACCGTCCTCATCCGCTTGCTCGGGCAGGCGGCAGGCGGCCGTGTTCCGGCCGACGCGGTCATGGCATTGATCGGCTTCGGTGCGCTCGCACAGTTGCCGACAGTGCTGACGCTGACCTTGTTCATCGCCATCCTGGTGTCGTTGTCGCGCAGCTACCGCGATTCCGAGATGGTGGTCTGGTTCGCGGCTGGCGTGCCGCTCACGGCCTGGATCCGGCCGGTGCTGATGTTCGCGCTGCCGATGGTGATCGTGATCGGGGCGGGGGCGCTGTACCTGACGCCCTGGTCGCAGCTCAAGAGCGCCGAGTATCGCCAGTTGCTGGAGAGTCGCGACGACACCCACCGGGTCGCTCCCGGCGTGTTTCGCGAGTCGTCGAGCGCTCAGCGCGTGTTCTTCGTCGAGGTGGGGGCAGGCGAGGATGGTCGCGTGCGCAATGTGTTCGTCAGCGAGCAGGCGCGCGATGGCGGGCTTGTCGTCATCGTATCGGCCGAGGGTTTCCTGCGCAGCGACGAGGAGGGGCGTCGCTATGTCGTGCTCGAGAAGGGCAGGCGCTACGACGGTCGGCCCGGCACACCCCAGTACAGGGTGATGGAGTTCGAGCGCTACGAGGTCCTGGTCGAGCAACGCCAGATGGCGGGGCAGCCGTCGCGTACGCGCGCCTTGCCAACGGCAGTGCTGCTTGCCCTCGACAGCTCGAGCGCCCTGGGTGAGTTGCTGGCGCGTTTCAGCGCGCCGCTCACCGCGCTGCTGCTTGCCTTGATGGCGATTCCGCTGTCCTTCGTCAATCCGCGGGCCGGTCGTGCCAACAACATGCTGGTGGCCCTGCTCGTGTACCTTCTCTACAGCAACGCCATCTCCGTATTCCAGTCCTGGGTCGCGCAGGGTCGAATCGGCTTTACGCTCGGGCTCGTGCTGCCGCACCTGGTTGTGGCCGGTGTGCTCGGGTTGTTGTTCTACAAGCGGCTGGCAATCTCACCGTTCTGGCGGAGGCGGTCATGAGCGGCGTGCTGCTGCGCTATCTGGCGCGCGAGATCCTGTCGGCAACGGCACTTGTCCTGCTCGCCTTTGTCGGCCTGTTCGCCTTCTTCGACTTCATCAACGAGCTCGAGGATGTGGGCAAGGGGGGCTACACGCTCTACCAGGCCTTCGTCTATGTGCTGCTGAGCCTGCCCGCGCTGGTCTACGAGTTGATGCCGATCGCGGTGCTGATCGGTAGCCTGTATGCGCTCGCAACCCTGGCGCGGCACTCCGAAATCACGGTGATGCGTGCCTCGGGCATGTCCAATCTGGTGCTGATGCGTACGCTGGGCCTGATTGGCGGGGTGTTCGTTGCGTTCACCTTCCTCGTCGGCGAGTATCTCGCGCCGCCCGCTGCGACCGCGGCGCAGGAGTGGAAGCTCAACGCAACCAATGCCACCGTGTCGCAGCAGTTGCGCTCCGGGCTGTGGGTCAAGGATGGGCGCCTGGTGATCAACGTGCGCACGCTGATGCCCGATCGCAGCATGCGCAATGCCCGGGTCTACACCTTCAACGACAACTACGAGCTGGTATCGATTGCCGAGGCCAAGCGCGGCGTGTATGACGGTTCAGGCGAATGGAAACTGCTCGAGGTGTCACGCACCCGCTTCCTGGGCGATCGTACCGAGGTCGAGGTGCTGCCCGAGATCGGCTGGCGATCGGATCTGACGCCGGAGGTGCTCGGCGTACTGATGGTGTCGCCGGAGCACATGCCCTTCGACAAGCTGTGGGCCTACATCAGCCACCTGCGTGACAACAACCAGAGTGCCGATCGTTTCGAGATCGCGCTGTGGAAGAAGGTGGTGTATCCGTTCGCGGTGCTGGTGATGATGGCACTGGCGATGCCCTTCGGCTTCATTCACGATCGCATGGGCGGCGCGAGTGCGCGCATCTTCGTCGGCGTGATGCTCGGCGTTGCCTTCCATCTGCTCAACGGCCTGTTCTCGAATCTTGGCATGATCAACGCTTGGCCGCCCCTGCTTGCGGCGCTTACGCCCAGCCTGATCTTCCTGGCTGCGGCAGGCTACATGCTGCATCGCGTCGAGCGGCGCTGAGCGAGGATTTGCGTCGCGGACTGGGCGTCGGGCTGCAGGAGATGATGGCGTGCGCGAAAACGGGATGCGCAAAAACAAAAAACGGGCCGAAGCCCGTTTTTTGTTGTCTTGCCGGATAGCCGGCAATCAGCCTTGCTGCTGGGCAGCGCGCCGTGCAGCGACCGCCTTGTAGTCCAGCTTTTCCTTGATACGAGCCGACTTGCCCGAACGCTGGCGCAGGTAGTAGAGCTTGGCACGGCGGACGTCGCCGCGGCGCTTCACTTCAACGCCGGCGACCAGCGGCGAGTAGGTCTGGAACGTACGCTCGACGCCTTCGCCCGAGGAGATCTTGCGGACGATGAAGGACGAGTTCAGGCCACGGTTGCGCTTGGCGATGACGACGCCTTCATAGGCCTGCAGACGCTCGCGGTTACCTTCCTTGACCTTCACCTGGACGATCACGGTGTCGCCGGGACCGAACTCGGGGATGGTCTTGCCTTCGGAAACGCGGGCGATCTCTTCTTGTTCGAGTTGCTGAAGCAGGTTCATTGGACTAACTCCATCTATGTTATCGGCCTCTGCCTTGTTGCATCGGCCTGGCAGCAGAGCAGGTCGAAACCTGATGCCTGCCGTTTGTGATCGGGCTTTCAGACGCCCTGCGCATGCAGGTCGCCTTCTGCCCCGGCTTGCTCCTGCCTGAACTCGTCAAGCAGTTTCAATTCGGTCTTGCTCAGTGGCCGCGCAGCCAGCAATTCGGGCCGGCGCAGCCAGGTGCGGCCCAGGGACTGCTTCAGCCGCCAGCGGCGGATCGCCGCATGGTTGCCCGACAGCAGCACGTCGGGCACGCGTTCGTTCTCGTACAGCTCTGGCCGCGTGTAATGCGGACAGTCCAGCAGGCCGTCGGCGAAGGAGTCCTCCTGTGCCGATCCGGCGGTATTCAGTGCGCCGGGCAACTGGCGCACGATTGCATCGAGCAGCACCATCGCCGGCAGTTCCCCACCCGACAGCACGAAGTCGCCGAGCGAGAGTTCTTCGTCGACCTCGCGATCGATCAGGCGCTGGTCAACGCCTTCGTAGCGACCGCACAGCAACACCAGGCCCGCCTCTGCCGCCAACTCCATCACTACCGCCTGGTCCAGCCGGCGCCCCTGAGGCGACAGGTAGATCACCCGGGCCTGCTTGCCCGTGGCTGCGTGCTGTGCCGCGCGCGCAGCGGCGATCGACTGTGCCAGCGGCTCGGCAAGCATCACCATGCCCGGCCCGCCACCGTAGGGACGGTCATCGACCGTGCGGTGCGGGTCGTGGGTGTAGTCGCGCGGGTTGTGGAACCCGAGTTCGTACAGCCCCTTGTCCTTCGCTCGCCGCGTGATGCCGCTTGCCGTGAGGGCAGAGAACATCTCGGGGAAGAGCGTGATCACGTCGTAGCGACGCTGGCCACCTTCTATGCCGGCAGACCGCCCCGCATCCTCCTGGCTGACGTCTACCAATCTTTCTCCCAGCTCACCCGGATATGCCGGGCGGCGAGGTCAACGTCGAGCACGTAGGCGGCGACGAAGGGAATCAGCCGTTCGACGGCATCTTCGCCCGCGCCTTCGCGCACCTGCAACACGTCGTGGGCACCGGTCGACAACAGTCCACTGACGACGCCAAGGGCCTCGCCTGCCTCGTTATCGACCGTGAGCCCGACAAGGTCGCCCCAGTAGTACTCGCCGTCTTCGGTTGCGGGCAGGGCTTCGCGTGGAGCGGCAATGTAGAAGCCGTTGATCGCCTCGGCCGCGTTACGGTCGGGGACTTCGGCCAGCGTGGCAACCAGTCCCTTGCCGTGCGTGCGGCAGGCGCTCAGCGTGTATTGCATCCACTGCGCTGCAGGCGCATTGTCGTCACGACTCAACCACCAGTGCGACATCTTGCGCCAGGCAGCGGGGTCGTCGCCGAAGGGATGGATCTTGATCCAGCCCTGAACGCCAAAAGGGGCGACGATGCGCCCCAGTACGATCATGCCGTATTCCGCCGTAGCAGACTGGCGCTGATCAGGCTGCGGCCTTGGCGGCCTGCTTGACCAGACGGGCGACCGTCGGCGACAACTGGGCGCCGTTCTGCTCCCAGTAGGCCAGGCGCTCGGTGTTGACCACGAGGCCCTTTTCGGCGCCCGAGGCGATCGGATTGTAGTAGCCAACGCGCTCGATGAAGCGACCGTCGCGGCGGTTGCGCGAATCGGCAACAACCATGTTGAAGAACGGGCGCTTTTTGGCGCCACCACGGGCAAGGCGAATGACGACCATCTGATTTTCCTGATCGGTAGATGCGAAAAACGTCGGATTATATGGGAACGTTCCCGCAAGAGCAAGGACTTGCACGTCTTTCCTTCTGCCGTTCATGGTCTGGCAGCATGCTCGATGGTCGTGCTCTGCGTGCGCGCGGCGATCCCACAAGCGGCTAGAATGCAGGTCGAGCCCGTTGATTGAGCAGGATGATGGACGACCCTCGAGCACTTTCCGATGCCTTGCAGGCGCTGAGCGACTGGCTGGGTGGCGAGCCGGCTGACGATCCTGCGGCGGATCTTGTTGCGCTCAAGCGCCATATGCCGATCCTGGCTGCGCCGGGCATCGCTGCCGAGCGCAAGCAGGTGCTGGTCGATGAGGTGTCCGAGCGGGTGATGGACCTGGCAGAGCGCTTGCGGCCGCAGTTGCTTGCGGCCCACCTGCCGCTCGCCGCCACGGTGTTCGAGCTTACCGAGCAGGTCTGTGTCGCCCTGCTCGATGTTGCGGGGGTCTATGCAGAGCTGGTCGATGCTGGCCGGCGCTCGCTGCTGAGGGCCAGCGCTGCGCGCCAGACGCTGGCTGCCAGTGCGCTCGGGCTCGTCACCGAGGCCTGCGCGCTGTCGGGACTCGCTGCCATGCAGACGCCCGCAGGTGGCTGGCGTCTGGCGCACCGACTGGCGAGCGCGGTCGATCTTGCGGCAGGCGAGGCCTGCGCAGCACGCACTGCCTATCTCCGCCTTCTTGCGGTCGCGGTTTCGCAGCCCGAGGGGCTTACTGCGCGCGAGCTTGCCTGGTTGTTCGATTTTCTCGATGAGCGCGTCCTCGCGGTCGCCTTGCTGGCGCCCGATGCAGCGACCGAAGGCGGTGCCGTGTGGTGGATCGATCCCGGCGCCGACGCGCCGCCGGTGGCGCTCGCCCGTCGTGCAGTACCCGCGGAACTGCAGGCCGAAGGGCGGGCGTGGGCGTTCAACCCGAGGGCGATGGCACAGAAGCTCAGCGAGTGCATCGACTGGGTAACAGCACACATGACTGCGGCTGAGTTGGCAGGCAGCAGTTGCGATATCGAGCCGCTCGCAGCGGAGGAGGGGGGATTTCCTGCCGGGCTTGCGCCGCTGGAGATGCTTGCCTTGCTGCGTCGCCTGCGCATGCACTGGATGGCAACGCCTGTGCGCGAGCAGCCGCGGCGGGCGCAGCAGTACGTCATCCAGGTCAGCGTTGGCCTCAAGACCGTGTGGGAGCTCGGATGTGGATTGCGCGAGCAGGGGCGGGTGCACGAGTGGGTGGTGCTGAACGAGAGCCCCGGTGGTTACGCGATCATGAGCGCTGCGGGTGTCGATTGCGAGGTCGAGGCGGGCAGTGCGGTGGCGCTGCGGCGCGAGCACGGGCAGCCGTGGTCGGTATGCGTCGTGCGTTGGGTGCGCAGCGAGCATCCCGGACAGCTTGAACTCGGTCTGCAACTCATCGGCCCTTCATTCCAGTCCGTGAAGGTCGGTTTCCGCGGCACGGCGGCGCTCCATCCTTCACCAGCGCTTTCTCTGCCGGTCATGGAGCCGGTGCGGCGGCATCCGGCGATGCTGGCGCTGGCTGGTACCTACGCATCGCGGCGCTTTGTGTTCGTACGCGATCTGGGGCATGTCTATGTGGCACAGGCGCGCGCGCTGGGCCTGGACATGCAGACGCCCAGCGTCGAACTGTTCCAGTACGAGATCGACCCCTATCCGATCTGAACCGACGAGCGGTCTGGAACGCCGGAGGCGCGCGCGCGTGAGGGGTATAATTCGGCCCCCCGCCCTGGAATGCAGATGCCGATGCAAGAGATCCTTGTTCTTTATTACAGCCATCGTGGCTCCGTGCGTGCGCTCGCCGAGCAGATCGCGCTCGGTATCCATCAGGTTCCTGGCGCTGGCGCCAGGGTCAGGACGGTGCCACGGGTGTCTACGGTATGCGAGGCGGTCGAGGACGACATCCCGGCCGACGGTCCGCCCTACGTCGAAGCGGCTGACCTCGAGCAGTGCGCTGGCCTGGCGTTGGGCAGTCCGACCCGTTTCGGCAACATGGCTGCACCGATGAAGTACTTCCTCGACGGCCTGGCCGGCGCCTGGGTCGGCGGCGTCCTGGCAGGCAAGCCGGCCTGTGTGTTCACTTCGAGCGGCGGGCTGCATGGTGGACAGGAGAGCACCTTGCTGACGATGATGGTGCCCCTGCTGCACCACGGCATGTTGCTCATGGGCCTGCCGTACACCGAGCCCGCGCTCGCGCATACGCGAAGTGGCGGGACGCCCTATGGGGCGACCCACGTGGCCGGCATCGATGGCGCGCCGCTGCTGAGCACTGAGGAGATCACGCTGGCCAGGGCCCAGGGGCGCCGGCTCGCTGAAGTGGCGCTTCGGCTGGGGAGGAACGCATGAACCCGCAGATCTTCGTACGTGTTTCCAGCTTCGCACTGCTCGGTCTGATCGTGCTGAGCGTGGTGTGGGAGGGCTGGCTTGCGCCGCTGCGCCCCGGCGGCTCGTGGATGATTCTCAAGGCCGTGCCCTTGCTGCCCGCGGTGTTCGGTATCCTGCGCGGCAAGCGCTACACCTCGCAGTGGGTGTCGATGTTGTCGCTGCTGTACTTCACCGAGGGTGTGTTGCGCGCCACTGATCCAGGCCTGATGGGGGTGTTCGCGATCATCGAGGCTACGCTGGCTACAGCGCTGTTCGTCAGCACGACCTTCCATGCGCGCTATACCGCGCCGTCCCGCCAGCGTAGAGACTGAGCGCGCGCGGCACGGGCACGCCGGTACGCGCACGCCCCTGTGCACGCGTAGTGGCCGGTTCAAGATTTTCGCGAGTCGCGGGCACAGCCGATCATGATGACGTCCTGCGCCCGGCGGGCGATCCTGTCTCCAGAGATCGGTCATGGCCGATCTCTGCACATACACGATGCCGACCTCGCGTCGGCCACCTGTGAGAGAGAGACCGACATGAAAATTCTGATTCTCGCCGGCTGCATCGCCGGCTGTCTGACCGCACCCGTATTCGCCGCGCAGGACACCAGCGACATCGCCGTTCCCGAAGGTTACCGCAGCTGGTTCCACCATCATTCGACGCTGAACATGCAGGGCCACGAGCCAGAGGGCAACGTCGGCATCCAGCATGTCTATGCCAACCCAGCAGCCGTCGCCGGCTTGAAGGCGGGCAAGTTCGAGGACGGTGCGACCTTCGTCGTCGACCGCTTCGCCTACGTCGAAGGTCTCAATAGCTCGATCTCGCAGGGCAAGCTCAAGGTCGTGGCAGTGATGATCAAGGATGCCGCGAAATACCCCGGAACCGGCGGCTGGGGTTTCCAGGCCTTCAAGGGCGGCGATCCGAACGTCAAGGCCGTCAAGGACGGCGGCACAGCTTGCTTCTCCTGCCACATTCCGTACCAGGACAACGATTTCGTCATCACGCGCAACGCGGACTAAGGACGGGCCGCGCCCGGCACGCCCGGAGGGTCAACCGCGAACGGGCCCTCCGAGCGGAACTGCAGGCGTCCTGTGCGCCGTCAGGGGCCGACCTGGGGGTTCAGGCGTGCAGTACCGGCGTGCAGCTTGTTGAGCGCGTTCAGGTAGGCCTTGGCCGAGGCGACGATGATGTCGGTGTCGGCGCCCTGGCCGTCCATGACGCGTCCGCTCCTTGACAGGCGTACGGTGACCTCGCCCTGGGCGTCGGTGCCGGTGGTGATGGCATTGACCGAGTAGAGCAGCAGCTCGCTGCCGCTCGAAACCACCGACTCGATGGCCTTGAAAGCCGCGTCCACCGGTCCCGAGCCTTCGGCTTCGGCGTGCTTCTCGGCGCCGCCGACGGCCAGCGTGATTGCCGCCAGCGGGGTCTCTCCGGTTTCGGAGTGGAAACGGCTCGACAGCAGGCGGTAGTGCTCGAGTTCTGGGGTGACGGCTTCGTCGCGCATCAGCGCGGTCAGGTCCTCGTCGAAGATCTCGTGCTTCTTGTCGGCGAGTTCCTTGAAGCGCGCGAAGGCGTGGTTGAGGTGCTCCTCGCTCTCGATCTCGATGCCGAGCTCGATCAGGCGGGCGCGGAAGGCGTTGCGCCCGGACAGCTTGCCGAGCACCAGCTTGTTGGCACCCCAGCCGACGTCCTCGGCACGCATGATCTCGTAGGTTTCGCGATGCTTGAGCACGCCGTCCTGGTGGATGCCCGACTCGTGAGCGAAGGCATTGGCGCCGACGATGGCCTTGTTGGGCTGCACCGGGTAGCCGGTGATCTGAGACACCAGCTTGGAGGCGGGTACGATCTGGGTGGTGTCGATCCCGGTTTCGACCGGGAAGATGTCGGCGCGCGTGCGTACCGCCATGACGATTTCCTCGAGCGAGGCGTTGCCGGCGCGTTCGCCGAGCCCGTTGATCGTGCATTCGACCTGGCGTGCGCCGACGCGCACGGCGGCGAGCGAGTTCGCCACCGCGAGGCCGAGGTCGTTGTGACAGTGCACCGACCATACGACCTTGTCCGCATTGGGTACGCGTTCGATCAGGCTGCGCAGGGTCGCGGCGAACTGGTCGGGCACGTTGTAGCCGACCGTATCCGGCACGTTGATGGTCCTGGCGCCGGCTGCGATCACGGCTTCGAAGATGCGCGCGAGGAAGTCGAGTTCCGAGCGCCCGGCGTCCTCGGCCGAGAACTCGACGTCGTCGGTGAACTGGCGCGCCCAGCCGATCGCCTTGACTGCCTGCTCCACCACCTGGTCGGGCGTCATGCGCAGCTTTTTCTCCATATGGATCGGGCTGGTGGCGATGAAGGTGTGGATGCGGCCGCGTGCTGCGGGGGCGATCGCTTCACCCGAGCGCCGGATATCGGCTTCGCTGGCGCGCGCCAGCGAACAGACGGTGGACTCCTTGATCGCCTCGGCGATCGCGCGCACCGATTCGAAGTCGCCATTCGAGGCGGCGGCGAAGCCGGCCTCGATGACGTCGACCCGCATGCGCTCGAGTTGGCGGGCGATGCGCAGCTTCTCGTCGCGCGTCATCGACGCGCCCGGGCTTTGCTCGCCGTCGCGCAAGGTGGTGTCGAAGATGATCAGCTTGTCTTTCATGATTTGCTCCCGGGGTCGGAGGAATCGCCCTGCTCGGGCGCTGCAGGCGTGGCGGTCTCGACCGCCTGCGTGGTGCTTGTCGTCGTCGCCTCCAACCGATTCTGACGGCGTCGGCGCCAGCGCACCAGTGCGAAGACGTAGCCGGACGCTGCGTAGGCGAGGAAGAGTGCGAACAGGATGCCTGGCGGATAGCTGGAGATGAGTGCGAAGGCGAGCACCAGCGCGATCAACACGATGAAGGGCACGCTCTTGCGCAGGTTGATATCCTTGCCGCTCCAGAACAGCACGTTGCTGACCATGGAAACGCCCGCGAAGATGGTGAGACCGCAGGCGTACCACTGCAGTTCGGGGCCGGCGAAGCCGTTGTCCAGGCCGACCCAGACCATACCTGCGATCAGCGCAGCGGCAGCCGGGCTGGGCAGGCCCTGGAAGAAGCGCTTGTCGACGACGTCGATGTTGGTGTTGAAGCGCGCCAGGCGCAGCGCGGCGCCAGCGCAATAGATGAAGGCGGCGATCCAGCCCAGCTTGCCCAGGTCCTGCAGGGCCCATTCGTACATGACCAGGGCCGGTGCGGCACCGAAGGACACCATGTCCGACAGCGAGTCGTACTCGGCGCCGAACTCGCTCTGGGTGTTGGTGAGGCGGGCGATGCGGCCGTCCAGTCCGTCGAGCACCATGGCGACGAAGATCGCCACCGCGGCATACTCGAAGCGGTCGTTCATGGCCTGCACGATCGCATAGAAGCCGGCGAACAGCGCTGCGGTTGTAAACAGGTTGGGCAGGATGTAGATGCCGCGGCGGCGCTTGTCTAGCATCGGCAGCGGCTCTTGATCTGGGTAGGACACGTTCGGCGTCGCTTCGTGGAGTTCCGAAGCCTGGATTCTAGCGCATGCGGACAAGGGGCCGGGCGCGTCCGCTGCTTCTGTGTGGGGCCACGGTCCGATGCAATGAAAAAGGCCGGCGCCGCTTGCGCGGCACCGGCCTCTGTCAGCCGAAGGCGAAGATCAGTTCTTCGACTTGTCGACCAGGGCCTTGGCCTTGATCCAGGGCATCATCTCGCGCAGCTGGGCGCCGACCTGCTCGATCGGGTGAGCGGCGTTCAGGCGGCGGCGGGCGGTCATGCTCGGGTAGTTGGTGCGGCCCTCGAGGATGAACATCTTGGCGTATTCGCCGGTCTGGATGCGCTTGAGCGCGTTGCGCATGGCTTCGCGCGACTGCTCGTTGATGACCTCGGGACCGGTCACGTACTCGCCGTACTCGGCGTTGTTCGAGATCGAGTAGTTCATCGTCGCGATGCCGCCTTCGTACATCAGGTCGACGATCAGCTTGAGCTCGTGCAGACACTCGAAGTAGGCCATCTCGGGCGCGTAGCCGGCTTCGGTCAGGGTCTCGAAACCCATCTTCACCAGCTCGACGGCGCCGCCGCACAGCACGGCCTGCTCGCCGAAGAGGTCGGTCTCGGTCTCTTCGCGGAAGTTGGTCTCGATCACGCCGCCCTTGGTGCCGCCGTTGGCTGCGGCGTAGGACAGGGCGATGTCACGCGCCTTGCCGGACTTGTCCTGGTAAACGGCGATCAGCGACGGCACGCCGCCCCCGCGCAGGTACTCGGAACGCACGGTGTGGCCGGGGCCCTTCGGGGCGACCATGATCACGTCCAGGTCCTCGCGCGGCACGACCTGGTTGTAGTGCACGTTGAAACCGTGGGCGAAGGCGAGCACGCCGCCCTTCTTGATGTTCGGTTCGACTTCGTCCTTGTAGACCTGCGGGATGTTCTCGTCCGGCAGCAGGATCATGACGACGTCGGCGCCCTTGACGGCCTTGGCGATCTCTTCGACCTTGAGGCCGGCAGCCTTGGCCTTGTCCCACGACGAGCCGTCCTTGCGCAGGCCGACGGTGACCTTGACGCCGGAGTCGGACAGGTTCTGGGCGTGGGCATGGCCCTGCGAGCCGTAGCCGACGATGGTGACCTTCTTGCCCTTGATGAGGGAGAGGTCGGCGTCCTTGTCGTAATAAACCTTCATGTCTTTCCTTTCTTGCTTAGCGGGTCTGGAGGTGGTGCGGGGTTCTGCGAGTGTGGATGCGAGCGCGCGCAGCCTCAGAGCTTGAGTACGCGGTCGCCGCGGCCGATGCCGCACACGCCCGAGCGCACCGTCTCGAGGATCAGCGAGGGGTCGATCGCGCCGATGAAGGCGTCGAGCTTGCCCTGGTTGCCAGTCAGTTCGACGACGTAGGACGTGTCGGTGACGTCGATGATGCGGGCGCGGAAGATGTCGGTGGTGCGCTTGATCTCCTCGCGGTCCTTGCCGGTGGCGCGCACCTTGATGAGCATCAGCTCGCGCTCGATGTGGGCCGCTTCGGAGATGTCGACCACCTTGACCACCTCGATCAGCTTGTTCAGCTGCTTGGTGATCTGCTCGATGATGTCGTCCGAGCCGGTGGTGACGATCGACATGCGGGACATCGAGGCGTCCTCGGTGGGGGCCACCGTGAGCGATTCGATGTTGTAGCCGCGCGCCGAGAAAAGGCCGGACACGCGCGACAGCGCACCGGCTTCGTTTTCGATCAGGAGGGAGATGACGTGACGCATGGTGTGTTCGGGTCCGGGTTCAGCGGGAGGGCGTTCAGAGGTCTTCGGCCGACAGGATCATCTCGGTGAGACCCTTGCCGCCTTGCACCATCGGGTACACGTTCTCGGTCTGGTCGACCTGGAAGTCGAGGAAGACGAGTTCGTCCTTGTGCGTGGTGAAGGCCTCGCGCAGCGCGCCTTCGACGTCGGCCGGGCGGTCCACGCGGATGCCGACGTGGCCGTAGGACTCGGCCAGCTTGGCGAAGTCGGGCAGCGAATCCATGTAGGACTCGGAGTAGCGCCCGCCGTGGAACAGTTCCTGCCACTGGCGCACCATGCCCAGGTAGCGGTTGTTGAGGTTGCAGATCTTGATCGGCAGGCGGAACTGCTTGCAGGTCGACAGTTCCTGGATGTTCATCTGGATCGAGGCCTCGCCGGTCACGCAGGCCACCTGGCGGTCCGGGTTGGCGAGCTTGGCGCCCATGGCGTAGGGCATGCCCACGCCCATGGTGCCGAGGCCGCCAGAGTTGAGCCAGCGCCGCGGCTTGTCGAAGGCGTAGTACTGCGCGGCCCACATCTGGTGCTGGCCGACGTCGGAGGTGACGATGGCCTCGCCGCCGGTTACTTCCCACAGCTTCTGGATGACGAACTGCGGCTTGATGATCTCGTCCGAGTTCTTGTACACCATGCACTTGCGGCTGCGCCACTCGTCGACCTGCTTCCACCATGTGGCGAGCGCATCGGGGTTGGGGCGGGCCTCGCCTGCCTCGAGCTGGCGGATCATCTCCTCGAGCACTTCCTTGACGTCGCCGACGATGGGGACGTCAACCTTGACGCGCTTGGAGATGGAGGAGGGGTCGATGTCGACGTGGATGATCTTGCGCGGCTCTTCGGCAAAGTGCGCCGGGTTGCCGATGACGCGGTCGTCGAAGCGGGCGCCGACGGCGAGCAGCACGTCGGAGTAGTGCATCGCCATGTTGGCTTCGAAGGTGCCGTGCATGCCCGGCATGCCCAGGTACTGACGATCGCTGGCGGGGTAGCCGCCCAGGCCCATCAGGGTGTTGGTGATCGGGTAGCCGAGCAGGCGGGTGAGGCGGGTGATCTGTTCGGCGGCGTTGGACAGCACCACGCCGCCGCCGGTGTAGATCATCGGGCGCTTGGCTTCGAGCAGCAGCTGCACGGCCTTCTTGATCTGGCCGGAGTGGCCCTTGACTACCGGGTTGTACGAGCGCATCGAGATCTCGCGCGGATACTCGAACTCGCACTTGTGCATCGACACGTCCTTGGGAATGTCGACCAGCACGGGACCGGGGCGCCCGGTGCGCGCCAGGTAGAAGGCCTTCTTCATCGTCGCCGCGATGTCGCGCACGTCCTTGACGAGGAAGTTGTGTTTCACGCAGGGGCGGGTGATGCCGACGGTGTCGACTTCCTGGAAGGCGTCCTGGCCGATCGCCGCCGTGGGCACCTGGCCGGAGATGATCACCATCGGGATCGAATCACAGTAGGCAGTGGCGATGCCGGTGACTGCGTTGGTGGCGCCAGGGCCGGAGGTCACCAGTGCGACGCCGACCTTTTCGGTGCTGCGCGCGAAGCCGTCGGCAGCGTGTACCGCGGCCTGCTCGTGGCGCACCAGCACGTGGCGCACCTGATCCTGCTGGAACAGCGCGTCGTAAAGGAACAGCACCGCACCGCCCGGATAGCCGAAGACATACTCGACCTTTTCTTCCTGCAGGCACCTGATTACAATTTCGGCTCCGGACAGCACCATCGAAAGCTCGCTTGTTTGTTGGGGTTTGAATAAACGCAGAACGTTACCGGCCGTCCGCGGTTTGGTCAAGGCTGCGTCCCTGGTGCGTGTGCCTGTAAATCCGGGTTTTCCGATGGGCGGGGCGCGTCCGACCCCGTCTCAGGGCGGCCGGCACGCTGTCGGCGGGCCGCCTCGGGTCCGTCCTGAGCTCCACCTTTCTGTTTCAGCCTTGCCGTGCCATCGGCCAGGCGCGCTTTGCGGATGACCTCATGACACGTAGGAAGAGCAAGGCTGCCGTTGTCCGCCCTGAACCAGTCCAGGGTGGGGTGGCAGAGGGCTCGGCACGGGCCGGAAGGCCGGTGGTCGAGCTTGCCGGGTTGCGCCGACGGCTGGCGGCAATGCTTTATGAGTCCTTGCTGCTGCTCGGCGTGCTTGCGCTGACTTTCCTGATCCCCTATCTGGTGCTTGGCGTGGTGTTCGAGTTCGCGCCGCCGGGCTGGTTTGCCTGGGTACACATCTTCGCCGTACTCGGCGCCTATTTCGTCTGGTACTGGCGCCGTAACGGCCAGACCCTGTCGATGCAGACGTGGCGGCTCAAGCTCGTGCGCGCCGACGATGGCCGTGCGGTGGGCCGTGGGCAGGCCTGGCTGCGCTATGCGCTTGCGTGGCCGTCGCTGATGCTGTTCGGTGGTGGCCTGGTGTGGGCGTTGATCGATCGTGACCGTCAGTTCCTGCATGACCGCCTGGCCGGGACTTGTATCGTGCTCCTGCCGTCTTCGCCCAAAACCTGATGCAGTGATCTTCGGGGCCTCCCCTGGCGCAACCAGTCGGTCCGCTCGACGCTGGTGTCCGGCGCCAGGCAAGCGCCCCGGAACCGACCCCAACGCCAGCCTGCGGACCGCAGTCCTGGCTGCACGGAGAACAATATGCAGAACGATCAGCCCCAGACCATCCAGCGCGCCGACTACCAGCCGCTTTCGTGGACGGTGGACACCGTTGACCTCCATTTCGCCCTCGATGCCGGTGCGACAGTGGTGACCAACCGCATGCGCTGCGTGCGCAATCCTGATGCCGCGCCGGGGCCGATCCGCCTCTGGGGCGAGGCCATGGAGCGCCTCGAGCTGACCGTCGATGGTGCGCAGCCGGTGGCGTTGCGCGAGACGGGGGCGCTGCTCGAGATCGATGCCGCCGGCGAGTCCGTCATGGTCGAAGTGCGCACGCGAGTCGATCCGCGCGCCAATACAACGCTGTCCGGCCTGTATCTGTCGTCAGGCGGCTTCTTCACCCAGTGCGAGGCCGAGGGCTTTCGCCGCATCACCTGGTTCCCGGACCGGCCGGATGTGATGGCGCGCTACACGGTGACGCTGGAGGCCGACCGCGAGGCTTGCCCGGTGCTGCTGTCGAACGGCAACCTGGTGGGGCAGGGCGAGCTGCCCAACGGGCGTCACTACGCAAAGTGGGAAGACCCCTTTCCAAAGCCGTCCTACCTGTTCGCGCTGGTGGCGGCCAGGCTGGTCGCGCTCGAGCGCAAGGTGCGCACGCTGTCCGGCCGTGAGGTGCTGCTGCAGGTGTGGGTGGAGGAGGGCAACCTCGACCGTTGCGAGCATGCGATGGAGGCGCTGGTGAACTCGATGCGCTGGGACGAGGAGACCTTCGGCCTGGAGCTCGATCTCGACCGCTTCATGATCGTGGCCGTGGCCGACTTCAACATGGGGGCGATGGAGAACAAGGGGCTGAACATCTTCAACACCAAGTTCGTCCTCGCCAAACCGGACACCGCCACCGACGTCGATTACGAGAACGTCGAGAGCGTCGTTGCGCACGAGTACTTCCACAACTGGACGGGCAACCGCGTCACCTGCCGCGACTGGTTCCAGCTCACCCTCAAGGAAGGTCTCACCGTCTTCCGAGACCAGCAGTTTTCGGCCGACATGCTGGCGCGCGCTGCCGGGCCGGAGGGCGCGGCCTCGGCGCGCGCGGTCAAGCGCATCGACGACGTGCGTGTGCTGCGCGCGGCGCAGTTCCCCGAGGATGGCGGCCCGATGGCGCATCCGATCCGCCCCGACAGCTACCAGGAGATCAACAACTTCTATACCGCCACCGTGTACGAAAAGGGTGCCGAGGTCATCCGCATGCTGCACACCCTGCTCGGGCAGGAAGGTTTTCGCAATGGCATGGATCTCTACTTCAGCTATTTCGACGGCCAGGCGGTGACCTGCGACGACTTCGTGGAGGTGATGTCCGAGGCCAACAACGGCTTCGATCTCGATCAGTTCATGCGCTGGTACAGCCAGGCCGGCACCCCGCGGGTGAAGGCGAGCGGGACATGGAACGCGGCCGATGGCTGCTACGCCCTGACCCTGTCGCAGCACACCCCGGCGACGCCTGGCCAGCCCGACAAGCTGCCGCTGGTGATCCCGGTCGCGGTCGGGCTGATCGGTCCGGACGGCCGTGACCTGCCGCTGCGACTCGAAGGCGAGACCCAGGCGGGCGCCACGACGCGGGTGCTCAAGCTGACCGAGGAAGCACAGGTGTTCCGCTTCATCGGCCTTGCTGCAGAGCCGGTGCCCTCGCTGTTGCGCGGCTTCTCGGCGCCGGTCATCCTCGAGCTCGATGAGGACGACGCCCGCCTGGCCTTCCGCATGGCGCACGATGCCGACCCCTTCAACCGCTGGGATGCCGCCCAGCGTTATGCCGAGCGCGTCGTCCTGGCGATGGCGGGCGGCGCCAGTGCCGGCCTGCCGCAGGCCTTCGTCAATGCCTTCCGGGCGCTGCTTGCCGATACGCGCCTCGATCCGGCCTTCCGCGCCCAGGCGCTCGCCCTGCCGGCCGAGCCCTATCTGCTCGAGCGCATGTCCCCGGCTGATCCGGGGGCGCTGCGCACGGCGCTGATCGCGGTGATGGGAGCACTTGGCCGCGAGCTCGCAGGCGACTGGCTGCGAGTGGTCGATGGCATGCAGGTGAGCGGCCCTTATCGTTACCACCCCGGTGACGCTGGCAAGCGTGCGCTGGTCAACCTGGCCTTGCGCTACCTGTGCGCGGGTGGGCAGCCGAGTGGCCTGGCGCTCGCCGAGGCGCGCTTCGCGGCGGCGACCAACATGACCGAGCGCTTTGGCGCGCTCGCGGCGCTGGTGCAGAGCAGCAGCCCGGCACGCGGCGCGGCGCTGCTTGCCTTCCATGCGCGCTATCGCAATGACGCGCTGGTGCTCGACAAGTGGTTCGCACTGCAGGCCGGCGCATGGCGTTGGGAAGAGGGCGGGGAGCCGGCGCTGGATCGGGTCAGGGTACTGCTGAGCGATCCTGCGTTCAGTCTCGCCAATCCGAACAAGGTCTATGCCCTGCTCGGCACCTACTTCCGTGCAAACCCGGGTGAATTCCACCTCGCCGACGGTAGCGGTTATGCCTTCTGGGCCGACCAGGTGATCGCGCTCGATGCGCGCAATCCGCAGGTCGCCGCGCGTATGGCGCGTGCGCTCGAGAACTGGCGCCATTATGCGCCTGCGCTGCAGGCGCGTATCCGGCCTCAGCTCGAGCGTGTGCTTGCAAGCCCGGGGCTGTCGCCTGACGTGGCGGAGATCGTCGGCAAGGCGCTGCAGCAGTAGGTCTGCTTGCAACACCAGGGTGCAAAGCAAGACGCCGGACGATGTCCGGCGTCTTGCTGGTTGCGTTCAGCGGGGTATCAAACCCGCTCGAGCGCTCTCACTCGGCGGCGAGGTCGCCGGCGATGTAGCTCTCGAGATGCTTGATCGTCTCTTTCTGGTGACTGACGATGGACTTGACCATGTCGCCGATCGTCACGATGCCGAGCACCTTGCCTTCCTCGACCACGGGGAGGTGACGGAAGCGGCGTTCGGTCATGATCGACATCACCTCGTCCACCTGGTGACTGAGCGAGACGGTGTGCGGGTTTGCCGTCATCAGGTCGCCCACCTTCACGTCGCGCGACATCAGGCCCTTGAGTACGACCTTGCGGGCGTAGTCACGCTCGGTGAAGATTCCGACCAGGCGATCGTTGTCGATGACCAGCACCGAGCCAACGTCGAATTGCGCCATCAGGGAGAGGGCATCGAAGACCGAATCGGTGGGCCGCACCGCATGAAAGGTTGCGCCCTTTTGTTCCAGGATCTGTCTTACGCTCGTCGCCATCTTTTCAATCCCCCATCCTTGTTTATGTGCAGGCCGCAGGTGCGCGGTGTTCTTGTACCCCGTTTTTAACCATAACTGGGCATGGACGCAAGGCCGGAGGAACCCTGACGGGCGTCAGATCTCCAGGTTGTCGATCAGCCGTGTCTTGCCCAGACGCGCGGCTGCGAGGACGACGAGTGCATCGTCCAGGTGCACCGGCGGTTGCAGGTCGGCACGCCGGCGCACCGCGATGTAGTCCGGTTGCCAGCCAGCGGCCTCGAGTTCTGCCATGGCCTCGGTCTCGAGTTTGAGCAGGTCATGGTCGCCGCTGCGCACCGCGTCGCGGATGCGGCACAGCAGGCGGTGGAGCAGGGGCGCGCGGCGGCGTTCTTCGGCGCTCAGGTAGCCATTGCGCGAGGACAGCGCAAGGCCGTCGTCGGCGCGCACCGTGTCTCCCGGCAACACCTCGACCGGCATCGCCATCTCGCGCACCATGTTGCTCAACACCATCAGTTGCTGGTAGTCCTTCTTGCCGAACAGGGCGACGTCGGGCTGCACGATGTTGAGCAGCTTCATCACCACGGTCGCCACGCCACGGAAATGGCCCGGGCGGAATTCGCCCTCCAGGATGGAGACCTGTGCCGGCGCGGGTTCCACATGGTAGCGCTGGGGCTGCGGGTACATGACCTGCTCGTCGGGCGCAAACAGGTGCGCCACGCCGGCCGCTTCGAGCTTCTCGCAGTCGGCGGCAAAGGTGCGCGGGTAGTGGTCGAAGTCCTCGCCGGCGCCGAACTGCAGGCGGTTGACGAAGATGCTCGCAATCACACAGTCGGCGTGCGCGCGGGCCTGTCGCATCAGCGCAATATGGCCCTCGTGCAGGTTGCCCATGGTCGGCACGAAGGCCACTCGGCCTGCCTGCGCGCGCGCGCTGCGCAGGCTCTCGATGGTGTGGTGGATCTGCATTGCGTCCTGGTCTTGCGTAGGGTGTGCTGGAAAGGGGGCGAGGCCGGCGAACCGGCCGTTCAGTAGCAGTGTTCGGCGGCCGGGAAGCTGCCGTCCTTGACGGCGGCGGCGTAGCGCGCCACGGCGTCCTCGATGCTGGTCGCGCCGTCCATGAAGTTGCGCACAAAGCGTGCGGTCTTGCCGTGGAATACGCCGAGCATGTCGTGCAGCACCAGCACCTGGCCATCGCAGCCTGCCCCCGCGCCGATGCCGATGGTGGCCATACTGCTCAGACTGCGCGTGATCGTGCTGGCAAGCTCGGCGGGCACCATCTCCATCACCATCAGCGCCGCGCCGGCCTGCTCGAGGGCGAGGGCGTCGGCCTTGAGCCGCGCCGCGCCTTCCTCGCTGCGACCCTGTACGCGATAGCCGCCAAGCTGGTGTACTGCCTGCGGGGTGAGGCCGATGTGGGCGCAGACGGGTACGCCGCGCTCGACCAGGAAGCGGATCGTGTCGGCCATGAACTCGCCACCCTCGAGTTTCACCATCTGGGCACCGGCCGCCATCAGGCGTGCGGCGTTGCGCATGGCTTGCTCGCGGTTCTCGTGATAGCTGCCGAAGGGCATGTCTGTGACGATGAACGGGCGGGCATTGGCACGCGCCACGCACTCGGTGTGGTAGGCCATCTGCTCGAGTGTGACCGGCAGCGTGGATTTCTGGCCTTGCAGCACGTTGCCGAGCGAGTCGCCGATGAGGATGCTGTCGACGCCGGCGCGGCCGAGCAGAGCGGCAAAGCTTGCGTCATAACAGGTGAGCATGGCGATCTTGCGGCCTTCGGCGCGCATCTTGCCAAGTTCGAACAGACTGACGGGTTTCTGGTCCTGGAGGTAGCTCATGGGTCACTCCTGAAGGGAGCCCGGAGTTTTCACCAAAGTGGTGCATTGCACAAGTGTGACGCTGCGCCGGCTGGGTGTCCGGTGGCGAATCCGGGCCCGGGCAAGGGGCTCAGCCCGCGTAGCCGAAGAACTCGCGATAGCCCCGCATCTCGCGCAGGCGTTCGAGCAGGAGCTCGAAATCCTCGTCCTTGTCGACCGGGTTGAGGACGCCAGCGTCGACGATGAACAGCGGTGCTGCGTCGTACTGGTAGAAGTAGCGCGTGTAGCGGTTGGCGACCTGCTCGAGGTAGAGCTCGGTGATGCGACGCTCGGCGTCCAGTCCGCGCTTGCGGACGCGCTCCATCAGGGTGTCCGGGCGCGCCTGCAGATAGATCACGAGGTCGGGCCGGGGCGGTTCGACCTGCTGCACGCTGTCGTGCACGCGCTGGTAGAGCGCGAGTTCGTCCGCCCCCAGGTTCTGCTCTGCAAACAGGCGGTCCTTGTCGAGCAGGAAGTCCGACACCACGCGGCGGTCGCCGTCGACCGGGCCGAGTGCGGCGAGCTGGTCCAGGCGCTGGAACAGGAAGGACACCTGCGTCGCCAGCGCCCAGCGCTCCGCGTTCTGGTAGAAGCGCCCGAGGAAGGGGTTGTGTTCGGCCTGCTCGAGCAGGGTTTCGGCCTGAAGGCGTTCGGCCAGACGACGGGCGAGAGAGGTCTTGCCGGCGCCGATAGGGCCTTCGACGACGATGTAGCGGGCTTTGTCGAGCATGCGGGGCGCCTTCGTCAGCTGCGAAAGATGAAATAGACGGCACCGAGCATACACAGCGCCGCCCATAGATAGTCAAGCTTGAGCGGCTGTTTCATGTACAGCACGACGAAGGGGATGAACACGAGCAGCGTGATCACCTCCTGCATGATCTTGAGCTGCGCGAGGCTCAATGTGGTTGCACCGATCCTGTTTGCCGGCACCTGCAGCAGGTACTCGAACAGTGCGATGCCCCAGCTCACGAGAGCGGCTACGTACCACGCCTTGCTCTGCATGTTCTTGAGGTGTCCGTACCAGGCGAAGGTCATGAACACGTTGGAGGCGGTGAGCAGCAGGGCGGTCTGCAACCATACCGGGCTAGCGGTTGCGGCCGATGTAGCGGACTGGAGCCAGACAGGCATGGGAACCTCGGAAGGCGCAGTGGTGCGTCGGTATTTCTTGGGCGGGGTGGGGGGCGTGCTGCTGCGGTGGCGGCGGCTGTTCAGTGGCGGCTGATGGCCTGGTCGGCAACGCCCGCGAGCAGGTCGCTGACCGCGCCGCGGCGCGGAATGTGCAGGCCCGGCGCAATCTCGGCGAGCGGCACGAGCGTGAACGCGCGCAGATGCATGCGCGGATGCGGGACTTGCAGGTCGGGCTCGTCGATGATCGCCTCGCCATGCAGCAGCAGGTCGAGATCCATCGTTCGCGGTGCCATGTGAAAATCGCGCGTGCGTCCGCCCTCGCGCTCGATCATCAGCAAGGCTTCGAGCAGGACGCGTGCTTCGAGGCTGGTGGACAGTTCGATGACCGCGTTGATGTAGTCGGGCTGGCCTACCACCCCGACCGGTGCGCTGCGGTACAGCGCGGAGCGGGCCAGGACCTGCGTTGATGGCAACGCGTCCAGGCGCTGTAGGGCAAGTGCAAAAGCGGCGACAGGGTCGCCGAGGTTTGCGCCGAAGGCGACGAACGCGCGTACCGGGGGGCTCATGAGGCGTTCAGGCGCCTTCCGGCGCCGTGCCGGCCTCGCCGCCCCCCGCGGGCTTGCGCCGACGGCGGCGCTTCTTCTTCGCCGGACTGGTTTCGGCAGGCGCCTGGCGCAGCAATGCCTCACGCTCGTCATGACCGGCATGGGCGAAGTCGTTCCACCAGTCGACGATCTCCATCGGGATCTCACCCGCCTGCGCGCGCAGGCGCAGGAAGTCCCATCCGGCGCGGTAGCGCGGCTGCTCGATGAGGCGGTAGGGCGTCTTGCCGCTGCGCTTGTCGAAGCGCGGCTGCAGCGCCCAGATGTCCTTGATGTCGCCCGCGATGCGGCGCGTGATCGCCAGCTTGCCGGCTTGCGCGTCGAGGACTTCGTCCATGGCCTCGAACAGTGCAGGTTGGCCGGCCTCGCCTGCCACCTTCCTGCGCTCCCAGGCGGCGAGGACCTCATGCCAGAGCAGGGTGGCGAACAGGAAGCCGGGCGACACCGACTTGTCCTGGCGGACGCGCTCGTCGGTGTTCTGCAGCGACAGCCAAACGAAGCGTTCGCCCATAGGCTGCTCGAGGATGACGTCGAGCAGGGGCAGCAGGCCGTGGTGCAGGCCTTCTTCGCGCAACTGCTGCAGGCATTTGACGGCGTGGCCCGAGAACAGCAGCTTGAGCATTTCGTCGAAGAGCCGCGCCGCCGGGACGTTCTCGAGCAGCACGCCCATCTCGCGGATGGGGTGGCGCGCGGCAGGGTCGATCGTCAGACCGAGCTTGGCGGCCAGGCGCACGGCGCGCAGCATGCGAACCGGGTCTTCGCGGTAGCGTGTGCGCGGGTCGCCGATCATGCGCAGGGTGCGCTGTTCGATGTCGGCAACGCCGTGGTGGTAGTCGATGATGGTCTCGGTGCCCGGGTCGTAGTACAGGGCGTTGACCGTGAAGTCGCGGCGGGTGGCGTCTTCTTCCTGGTTACCGAAGACGTTGTCGCGCAGCACGCGGCCGTGTTCGTCGGTTTCGGCCGATTCGGCGTCCTGGCTGGCGCGAAAGGTGGAGACCTCGATGGTCTCCGGCCCACTCATCACATGCACGATCTTGAAGCGGCGGCCGATGATGCGCGAACGCCGGAAAGCCGCGCGCACCTGTTCGGGGGTGGCGCTGGTGGCGACATCGAAATCCTTCGGCGGTTGGCCGATGAGCAGGTCGCGCACCGCGCCGCCAACGACGAAGGCCGTATAGCCTTGCTCCTGCAGTGTCATGCACACCTTGCGCGCGGCAGGCGACAGCTGCTCTCGCCGGATGCCGTGGCGTTCGAGCGGGATGCGGGCGGGTTGGTGGCGGACGGTGGGCGCCGGGCGCTTGAAGACCTTGCGCAGCAGCTTGCGGATCATTGGGGAAGGCGTCGTGCTTGCATAAGCCGCCAATGATAACCGATCGCCCCGTTGCGGCGGTGCGCCTTCCCCCGCCCGCGCATTCAGCGCAGCGAGATCACCGGCCAGCCCTGCGCGGTGGCATGGGCGCGCAAGGTGTCATCCGGATCGACCGCGACCGGGTTGGACACGCGCCCCATCAGCGGCAGGTCGTTGTGCGAGTCGCTGTAGAACCAGCTGTGCTCGAAGCTGCCCATGTGCAGGCCGAGCGATTCCAGCCAGGCTTCGACACGTTCGATCTTGCCGGCCTTGAAGGCCGGCGTGCCGCGGGGCTTGCCGGTGAAGGCGCCGCCCTCCTGGGCGGGGATCGTCGCTACCAGGTGCGGGATGCCGAACTCGCGCACGATCGGTCCGGTGACGAAGGCATTGGTTGCGGTCACCACCGCAACCAGAGCGCCATCGTCCATGTGCTGGCGGGCCAGCGTTCGTGCCTTGGCCGTGATCATCGGGCGTATCACGACGTCCATGAACTCGCGATGCCAGGTGTCGAGCTGGGCGCGCGGGTGGCGCGCCAGCGGTGCGAGCTGGAAGTCGAGGAAGGCAAAGATGTCCAGCGTGCCGGCCTTGTAATGCTCGTAGAACTCGATGTTCTTCGCTTCCTGGACTTCGCGGTCGAGGACGCCCTTGCCGATCAGGAACTGGGCCCAGGCAAAATCCGAGTCGCCGGCAAGCAGGGTGTTGTCGAGGTCGAAGAGGGCGAGGTTCAAGGCGGTGCTCCGTTGGCTGGTAGGTCGTATTGGTGAGGGGCTGAGTGCGTGAGAGGGCTCAGATCTCGAGCCCGTGCTGCATCATCTCGCGCAGCAGGGGCAGGGTGATCGGACGCTTGCGTTCGAGCGAGGCGGCGTCGAGCGCATCGAGCACGGTGCGCAGGCTGGCGAGGTCGCGGCGGCCATGGCGCAGCAGGAAGTCGATCACTTCGTCCGACAGACGCAGGCCGCGCCGCTCGGCGAGCGTGCCAAGGATGCCTGCGCGCGAATCGTCGTCGAGCGGCTGTACCTCGTAGATCAGGCACTGGCCGACGCGGGTGCGCAGGTCCTCGCGCAAGTTCAGGCCGAGCGGGGCTGACGGACCGGCGAGCAGCAGCGACTGGCCGTTGCCGCGGGCACGGTTGAAGGCGTTGAAGAGCGCGATCTGGGCCTCGGCGCCCAATTGGTCTACATCGTCCACCGCCACCATGGCGTCGGGCGTTTCGGGCAGGTTGTCGTCGATGTCGGCAGCGGTGAACAGGTGAGCGGGGCGGCCGCTTTCGCGCGCGAGGGCCGCCGCTGCGCGCAGAAGATGACTGCGTCCGCTGCCGGGCGCGCCCCAGAGGTAGACATGGCGCACCGGCAGCTGCCGCGCCGTACCCAGGCTGGCGAGCAGCGACACGGTTGCGACCAGCTCGGCATTGGTGCCGGCGACGAAATTCTCCAGGGTCGGTGGCGTGTCAGGGCGGATGTCGAGGACGAGCTGTTTCATTTTTCGCCCTCGTCAGCGGTAGGTGGCGTAGCACCGTCGCGGCCCAGGTAAACCGGGCTGGCGTACCAGGCACCTCGTATCTCGCGCAGACCCACCAGCAATGCTGCACTCACTGGCAGCGCCACCAGCACGCCGACAAAGCCGAACAGCTGGCCGAACGCCATGAGCGCAAAGATAACCGCCAGCGGGTGCAGGCCGATGCGCTCGCCGACCAGGTAGGGGGTGAGCAGGAAGCTCTCGAGCAGCTGGCCGAGGCTGTACACCACGGCAACCCCGAGCAGCGGCGTGATGCCCTCGCCCTGCAGTAGCGCGGCCATGATCGCCAGCAACAGGCCGCCACCAAAACCGACGAAGGGGATGAACACCAGCAGGCCGGTGAGCACGCCCACCGGCAGGGCGAACTTGAGTCCGGCCAGCCACAGCCCGACGCTGTAGAAGACCGCGAGCAGCAGCATCACCGAGAGCTGGCCGCGCAGGAACTCGGACATCACCGAATCGATGTCGCCGATGATGCGCAGCGTGCGCTCGAGCATCGGCCGCGGCACGATGCGCTGCAGTTCGGCAAGGATGCGCGGCCACTCCTGCAGCAGATAGAACATTACCAGCGGAATCAGGAACAGGTTGGCGACGAAGGCGATCACCGCCATGCCCCCGGTCTTGAGGTGCCCGAGCATGATCGGCAGCAGGTCCTGCGCACTGTCCCAGTGGTCGGTCAGGAGCTTGCGGAACTGCTCGGCATCGAGCTTGATCTCTGCGCCCAGCCGGGCCTGCAGCAGGGGGGCGACCTCGGCATTGAAGAGCTCGATCAGCTCGGGCAGGCGGCGCACCAGCAGTACGCCTTCGCGATACACCATTGGCAGCAGGATCAAGGCCAGGGCCACCAGTAGCAGGCCGAGGCCGATGATCACCAGCAGCACGGCGAGCGCGCGTGGCACGCGGCGCGCGACCATCCAATTGACGGCCGGGTCGCAGATGTAGGCGAACACCGCGGCAATCACGAAGGGCGTCAGGATCGGGCCGAGCAGCCAGAACAGGCCGACCAGTGCGATACCGGTCGCCATCCAGACGCGGGTTTGCAGGCGATCGGCGCGGGCAGTGTTCATTTCAAGTAAAATCGCGGACTTGGCGCGGGCGTCAGCCGCCCGCGGAACCCGTAAATGTAGCCACTTGGCGTGGCGGCCTCAAGTTGAGTGCGCCGCCGGGTGGCCCCGCCCTGCATTTCTTGCGAGCCCAGAGGACCGACCTTGAGCGCACCCACCTCTCCCAATCAAGCCTCCCTTTCCTACCGCGACGCCGGTGTGGACATCGAAGCCGGCGACGCCCTGGTCGACCGCATCAAGCCTTTCGCCAAGCGCACCATGCGTCCCGAGGTGCTGGGCGGCATCGGCGGTTTCGGCGCACTGTTCGAACTGTCGAAGAAGTACAAGGAGCCGGTGCTGGTGTCGGGCACCGACGGCGTCGGCACCAAGCTCAAGCTCGCCTTCCAGCTCGACAAGCATGACACCGTTGGCCAGGATCTGGTGGCAATGAGCGTCAACGACATCCTGGTGCAGGGTGCCGAGCCGCTGTTCTTCCTCGACTACTTCGCCTGCGGCAAGCTCGACGTAGACACTGCCGCCGACGTGGTCAAGGGCATCGCCCAGGGCTGCGAGCTGGCCGGTTGCGCGCTGATTGGCGGCGAGACCGCCGAGATGCCGGGCATGTACCCGGCCGGCGAGTACGACCTCGCCGGCTTTGCCGTTGGCGCGGTGGAGAAGGCCGACATCATCGACGGCAGCAGGATCGTACCGGGCGACGTGGTTCTCGGCCTCGCCTCGAGCGGCGCGCACTCCAATGGCTACTCGCTGATCCGCAAGATCATCGACGTCGCCCAGCCCGACCTCGACGCCGACTTCCACGGCCGCAAGCTGCGCGACGTGGTGATGGAGCCGACCCGCATCTACGTCAAGCCGCTACTGGCGCTGATGCAGGCGCAACCCGGTGTGGTGAAGGGCATGGCCCACATCACCGGCGGTGGCATCACCGAGAACGTGCCGCGCATCCTGCGCGACGAGCTCACCGCCCGCATCGACGCCGCGAGCTGGACGCTGCCGCCGCTGTTCCAGTGGCTGCAGAAGGAAGGCAACGTCGACATGCAGGAGATGTACCGCGTGTTCAACTGCGGCATCGGCATGGCGGTCGTCGTTGCAGCGGCGGATGCGGATGCGGCCGAGGCTGCGCTCAAGGCGGCGGGCGAGGCGGTGTACCGGATCGGCCGCATCGATGCGCGCAAGGCTGGAGAGGCGCAGACCATCGTCGGCTGAGGTCGACAGCGGCGGCGGCGGCGGGCCGGCGCATGGCACTCCGGCGGGCGCCGTGTGCCGGGCAGGATGCCTGAGGAGGCTCGACCGTGATCTACCGCGTGGCGGCCGACGGCGTGCTGGTACTGCACCTCGGCTTCATCCTGTTCGTGGTGTTGGGCGGGCTGTTTACGCTGCGCTGGCGGTGGGCGCCGCTTCTGCACCTGCCGGCCGTGGCCTGGGGCGTGTTCATCGAGCTGAGCGGGGGTATCTGCCCGCTCACGCCGCTGGAAAATCTCTTGCGCGCGAAGGCCGGTCAAGCGGGCTACGCGGCCGGCTTCATCGAGCACTACCTGCTGGCGCTGATCTACCCGCCCGGGTTGACGCCGCAGATCCAGGTTGTGCTCGCAGGCGTCGTGATCGTTGCCAATGTGCTCATCTATGCCTTCGTGCTGAGGCGGCGGCATTGATCCGGTCGGCCAGGTGCAGCGTCGGCCGCCCTCAGCAGATAGATGCATATCCGCCTTCAACCCCTCGCGGCTTGCGCCGCTCCTACGGCGGGAACAAACGCTGCGCAGCTCTCCTGTAGGAGCGGCGCCAGCCGCGAGCTTTTTTGAGCGGTCATCCGGCGTGGTCGCCTTCAACCCCTCGCGGCTTGCGCCGCTCCTACCGAGGGGCGGGGCGTTCAGATGCTTACTCTCCGGTTCGAATCGCTGACATCGATCACCGTTTGCGCGCCCGCCCCCAGGGCGAGGTCGTCGCCACGCTCGTCACGCGGTATGGCTGGATAGACGAGCAGGATGTTCGTCTCCGGAAAGATGCCGGCCAGACGCCCGGGTAGCCAACCCCTTGCCCTGCACGTTGCGGTGTCGTCGGTTAGACTCGGCCGCGGATCTGCAGCGAGAGGGCGGGATGCTGAGCGTATCGGGCGATGTGATCGAAGTGATGCGGGGTGCGTGCGACCTGCCGAGCGCGGAGGATGTCGCATGACGCCCCGGGGAGGCGCTAGCTCGATGAGATGGGTCTGGATGAGCGGTCTGCTTGCGCTGGTCCTGTCTGCCGCCATCACGGTTTACCTCTGGCCGCTCAGCCCGGGTGTCCTGGCACTGCAGTTCGCCTGGTTGCCGCGCACGTTCGGCGAGATCATTCACCTTTGGCCGCCCGAGGATCTTGAACGTTACCGCCGCCATCTCGTCGTCGATCATGTCTTGCTGCTGTCCTACGCGGCGTTCGGTTGGCTGCTCGCCACGCGTACCCGTGTGTTCGAGCCCTTGGGGCGGGCGGGGAGGGCGTTTGCGCGCATGTGCCTGCCGCTGGCGGCTGCCTTCGATGCGGCGGAGAATGCCTTTCATGCCTGGCTCACGGAGGTGCCGCGATTCGATACGCCGCTGACCTACCTGTTGTCGACCGCATGTTCGTCCCTGAAGTGGGCGCTGCTGTTCGTGTTTGCGGCGCTGCTCCTGTGGGCGTGCGCCCGCGGCGAGGACTGAGGCGGGGATTGCTGCTACGCTGTCCGCCAGTCCAGCCCTCAACATCAGGGAGTATCAGACCATGAACATCCGGACCTTGCTCATGAGTGGTGCCGCAGTGCTTGCGACCGCGGCGTCGGTCGTCGTGCTCAGCGCTGCGCCGTCGGCCGCCGAAAGCCGGGCGCAGGGCCTGCCCAGCCTGGAGCCGCTCGACTGCGTGTGCTCGCGCGGTGTCGAGCTCGGCGCCGCGGGCGCTGCCGTGTCCACCTTGCGCAACTGCCAGTGCGGTGCGATGCAGTGCGTTGTACATGTACAGTCGGGCCACCTGCAATGTCGATGAGGTCTGCCTCATGAAGCCGCGCGTCACGGTGATCACCCTCGGGGTGGATGAGCTCGAGCGCGCGCTGCGCTTTTACCGCGATGGCCTGGGCTGGCCGACCAAGGGGATCGTCGGCACCGAGTTCGAGCATGGCGCCGTAGTCTTTTTCGACCTCCAGCCGGGCTTGAAGCTGGCGCTCTTTGAGCGCGCGAGCCTGGCCCACGATGCGGGCGTGACAGTCGGCGCGAGGAGTTCCACCGAGTGCCTGCTCAGCCACAACGTGGCCAGTCGCGATGCGGTCGACGCCGTGGTGGCGCAGGCGAAGGCGGCCGGTGCGCCCATTCCGCAACCCGCGCGCGACACATTCTGGGGGGGCTACGCCGCTTACTTCCAGGACCCCGATGGTCACCTCTGGGAAGTGGCCTGGAACCCGAAGTGGCCGCTTCCCGAGGATTGAATACTTTGTGTTGCGGCACCGAGAGGCCCTTGCGTGCCGGGAAACCAATGGCGCACAGGCCGGTCCGTCTTCTGGGCTGGTGCCAAGATGGCGCCGGGCGCCGTTGGCGGCGTAGCATCCCCGCCCGCCTGCGCTTTGCAATGGAAACCATAGAGGCATCATGTCTTCACGTCGTACTCCCGTCCTGGCACTGAGCCTCGCTGGCCTTGCCGTCGTGGCTGCGCTCGCCTGGTATGTCAACCGCGAGCAGTCGGAGGGGCTGAAGGCCGATCGTCCGGGCCTCGCGGCGACCGTGACTGCAACGGGCGCCGCCGCGCCTGTGCGGGTCGAGGCGCAGACGGTACGGGCGCTGGCCCTCGCAGACGATGTAGCGGCGGTGGGCTCGCTGGTGTCGAACGAGTCGGTCGTGCTGCGCCCCGAAGTGTCGGGAAGGATCGCAGCGATCCGCTTTCGCGACGGCCAGGCAGTGGAGCGTGGCGAGGTGCTGGTCGAGCTCGATGCCGCGGTGCAGCGCGCCGAACTACAACAGGCGCGCGCCAACCTGACCCTTGCTGAGTCCAATTTCGGTCGGACCCAGGATCTGTTTGCACGCAAGTTCGTCAGTCAGAGCAGCCTCGACACCGCGCGTGCTCAACTTGAGGTGGCACGCGCGGGTGTGGCGCTGGCGCAGGCGCGGCTCGAGCGCATGCAGATCCGTGCGCCCTTCGACGCCGTAGTGGGCATTCGCAGCGTGAGCCCGGGCGATTTCGTGAAGGACGGCGATGCGCTGATCAACCTCGAGGATATCGCGACGCTCAAGGTGGATTTCCGCCTTCCCGAGCAGTATCTGGACCGTGTGCGTCGTGGCCAGGTGGTCGAAGTATCGAGCGACGTGCTGCCGGGCGAGCGCTTCAATGCTGTCGTGGATGCAGTCGATCCGCTCGTGGACGCCCAGGGGCGGGCAGTGCGGCTACGTGCGAACCTGGACAACCCGGACGGCCGTCTGCGCCCCGGAGTTTTCGCGCGTGTGCGCCTGATCCTCGCCGAGCGTAGTGGCGTGCTGGTGGTGCCGGAGGCGGCGTTGGTGCCGGCGCCGGGCAATGTGCAGTACGTCTATCAGGTCGTCGATGACACAGTGCGCAGGGTGGATGTCCGTACCGGGGTGCGCCGCAATGCTGTCGTCGAGATCACCGAGGGCTTGTCCGCAGGTGCGGTCGTGGTGACGGCCGGCCAACTGAAGCTGCGCGACGGTGCGCAGGTGACGCTCGCGGATGCGCCCAGCGGCGTGGCGCTGGCGGCGGACTGAGGCAGGCAGCGTGCGCATCTCAGACATCTGCATTCGCCGTCCGGTGTTCGCCACCGTGCTTTCCTTACTCGTGCTGCTGGTCGGGATGATGTCGTACTCGCGGCTTACCGTGCGCGAGTACCCCAATATCGATGAGCCGGTGGTGACGGTCGATACCCGTTACCGCGGTGCGAGCGCAGAGATCGTCGAGTCCCAGGTCACCAAGCCGCTTGAAGATTCGCTCGCCGGTATCGAGGGCGTGGATGTGCTGTCCTCGATCAGCCGCCAGGAGCGCAGCCAGATCACCGTACGCTTCCGCGTCGAGCGCGATGCCGACAGCGCCGCGGCCGACGTGCGCGACCGCGTTTCGCGCGTACGCCAGCGCCTGCCCGACGATATCGATGAGCCGGTGATCGCCAAGGTCGAGGCTGACGCCAGCCCGATCATATGGGTTGCGTTCTCGTCAGACCGCCACTCGCCGCTGGAGATGAGCGACTTTGCCAGCCGCATCATCAAGCCGCGCCTGCAGACCCTGCCCGGCGCAGCGGATGCGCGCGTGTTCGGTGAGCGTCGCTATGCGATGAGGATCTGGCTCGACCGCGACCGCATGGCGGCTTTCGGGCTCACCGTGCAGGATGTGGAAGACGCCATCCGGCGCCAGAATGTGGAGCTGCCCGCCGGACGCATCGAGAGTCGCGAGCGCGAGTTCGCGGTGGTGGCGCAGACCGACCTGGTCGAGCCGGCGCAGTTCGAGGCGGTAGTGCTGCGCCAGGCCGGCACCCCCGACGCCTACCCGGTGCGTATCCGCGACGTCGGCCGTGTCGAGGTGGCGCCCGAGAACGAACGCACTTCGGTACGCTTCATGGGCCGGCCGGCGATCTCTATCGGCCTCATCAAGCAGGCCACTGCGAATCCGCTCGACCTCAAGCGCGGCCTTGACGAGATGCTGCCACGCCTGCAGGCGGAGCTGCCGGAAGGCATGTCGATGACGATTGCCAACGACACCACGGTGTTCATCGAGCGCTCGATCGATGCGGTGTTCGCCACGATCTGGGAGGCGGTGCTGCTGGTGGCCGGCGTGTGCCTGTTCTTCCTGCGCAGCTGGCGTGCGATGCTGGTGCCGCTGGTAACGATCCCGGTGTCGCTGGTCGGCGCCTTCACGCTGATGTATGCCCTGGGCTTCTCGATCAACACCTTGACCCTGCTGGCGCTGGTTCTGGCGATCGGGCTGGTGGTGGACGATGCGATCGTGGTGCTGGAGAACATCTATCGCCATATCGAAGAAGGCATGGCGCCGCTGGCGGCAGCCTTCCAGGGTGCCAGGGAGATCGGTTTCGCGATCGTGGCGATGACGATCACCCTGGCCGCGGTTTATGCGCCGGTGGCCTTCATGACCGGGCGCACGGGGAAGTTGTTTACCGAGTTCGCACTCACTCTGGCGGGGGCGGTGCTGGTGTCGGGCTTTGTCGCGCTCACCCTGTCGCCGATGATGTGCGCGAAGCTGCTGCGCCACGAGCGCACGCATGGACCGGTGTACAACGCCATCGAACGTTTCCTGGGCGGGCTGACTCATGGCTACCGTGGCGTGTTGTCGGCCTCGCTGGAGCTGCGCTGGCTGGTGATGCTGGTGTTTGCCGTGGTTGCCGGGAGCTCGGTGTGGCTGATGGGGCAGCTCAAGACCGAGCTCGCTCCGCTCGAGGATCGAGGGCGCGTGGTCGGCTTGTTCAACGGTCCGGAAGGCGCGACGCTGGACTACATGGCGCGCTACGCACGCGAGCTCGAGGAGATCTACGCCAGCATTCCGGAAGTAGACCGCTACCTCGTGATCACCGGCAACCCGACGGTGTCGCAGGGTATCTCCTTTGTCGGGTTCGCCGACTGGAGCGAGCGCGCGCGCAGATCATCCGAGATCGCCTCCGAGTTGCAGCCGCGCATGCGTGCCGTGACCGGGGTCAATGCCTTTCCCAGCCTGCCGGCGTCATTCGGTCAGGGGGCACGTTCGCGGCCGGTGAGCTTCGTGGTGTCGACCTCGGACAGCTACGAGGAGCTTGCCGCCGTCGCCGAGGCTTTTCTCGATGCGATGCGCGACAACCCTGGCCTGGTGTCGCCCGACACCGACCTCAAGCTCACCATGCCCGAGCTGGCGGTGGAGGTCGATCGCGACCGCGCTGCAGACCTCGGGGTGGCCGTCGATGTCATCGGCCGTACGCTGGAGACCATGCTCGGCGGCCGCCAGGTCACGCGCTACAAGCAGGACGCCGAGCAGTACGAGGTGATCGTCCAGGTGGCGGCGGACGATCGCCGCGACCCGCGTGACATCCGCGACATCTATGTGCGAGCGCGCAACGGCGACATGGTGCCGCTGGCGAGCGTCGTTAAGGTGAGCGAGCGCGTCGCGCCGCGCGAACTCAATCACTTCGGCCAGCGCCGCTCGGTGACGATTTCGGCCAACCTGGCGCCCGATTACACGCTGGGCGAGGCCTTGAAGTGGATGGAGGCGACTGCAGAGCGCCTCCTGCCGCCGGGCTACGGTACCGACTACGACGGCCAGTCGCGCGAGTTCAAGTCGAGCTCGGCTAGCCTGGCGCTGGTGTTCGTGCTCGCGCTGGCTTTCATCTACCTGGTGCTGGCGGCGCAGTTCGAGAGCTTTCGCGATCCCTTCATCATCATGCTCACCGTGCCGCTGTCGATGACCGGGGCGCTTGGTGCGCTGTGGCTGACTGGCGGCACCCTCAATGTATATAGCCAGATCGGCCTGGTCACCCTGGTCGGCCTCATCACCAAGCATGGCATCCTGATCGTGGAGTTCTCCAACCAGCTGCGCGAGCAGGGGCAAACCCTGCGCGAGGCCGTGGTCGAAGCCGCGGTGCTGCGACTGCGCCCGATCCTGATGACGACTGGGGCGATGGTGCTGGGGGCGGTGCCCCTGGCGCTGGCGACCGGTGCCGGTGCCGAGAGCCGCCAGCAGATCGGCTGGGTGATTGTCGGCGGGCTGCTGATCGGTACCTTCTTCACGCTGTTCGTGGTGCCGACCGTCTACACGCTGCTGGCGCGTCGTGAGCGTGAGGCGCTGCCAGACGGGGCATCGGCACAGATCCAGACCTGAACAAGCGATCGGGCCCGCACCCCGCCCGTGGCGCGAGTGCGGGCCCGGTTGACCGTGTGTGCCGTTGTCAGCCTGCGGTCTCGGCCTTCTTCAGGTGCGCATAGATCTGATCCTTGATCAGCAGCTTTTCCTTCTTCATCACTTCGACTTCTTCGTGAGTGCCGAGCTCGATGTTCGCCTCGACGTTCTTGATCTTGTGATCCAGTTCGTTGTGGCGCTCGAAGAGCTGGGTGAAGTGACGGTCGGTGTTCTTGAGACGGGTGATCAGTTCGCGGTATTCGGGAAACATAGGCTCTCCTGCATTTCAGGCTTGGGAAAAGTCGCGATCTGTTAGCTGCAGTCTACTCCTCTCCCTGTGCCTCCGCGAGTGTCTGCCCGTGACCTGAAAGCCCTCGCGGCTGGCGCCGCGCCCACTGCAGCCGACCTGTACGCGGCCCCGCTGAGCTGTGGGGCGCGACGCGGGCGTTCAACCGAACAGGTAGGGGAAGAGTCTGTTGCGCTCCTCGGCGCTGAGCGCCTTCATGCGCTTGACGTTGCGCTCAGGGATGGCATCCACGTCGGGGTAGTGGGCGATGATCTTCTCCAAGCTCTCTTCGCGGATGATGTGAAGCAGCGGCCACGGCGAGCGGTTGGTGAGGTTGCCAGGGTCATCGCTGTCGGTGTCGGCGAACTGGTACTGGGGATGGAAGCTTGCGACCTGCAGTTCGCCTTCCCAGCCGAAGTGCTCGACCCAGAGGTCTACGGCATCGAGGAAATCATTGTAGTCGGCGAAGTCCTCGAGCATGTCGGGGATGGCGAGCAGCGTGGTCTCGAGCTGTTCCGCCGGGGTGTCCGACAGGCGCTCGAGTTCGGCCTGCAGGTCGTTGAGCAGCGCTTCCTCGTCGCGCGCATGGCTGACGGCGATGCGCACGCGCCCCTCGCGCCGTGGTTTGGCGGCGAAGGGACAGAGCTCGAGGCCGATGACGACTTCGTCGAGCCACTGCTCGACGTCGCTGATGATCTGTTCGTCCATGGGTTTCCGTTGCTTGGGGTAAGAAATGGGCTGGAGGGAGTGGGGCGGCGGGGTACTTGCGCTCAGCTGTCGAGCAGGCTGAATGCCGCCGCGCGCACGGCCTCGGTGAGGTCCGGGCGCAGGCAGTCGAGCTCGATCAGGTCCGGCCATGTTTCGCGGAACTGTCTTTGCCAGGTGAGCTGGCGCTTGGCGAGCTGGCGGGTGGCGGCGATACCCTTGAAGCGCAAGTCATCGTAGCCGATCTCGCCGTCCAGGTACTCCCACGCCTGGCGATAGCCGACACAGCGCATCGAGGGCATCGCCGGGTCGAGCCGGTATTTGCGGCGCAACTGGCGGACCTCATCAACGAACCCAGCGTGCAGCATGGCATCGAAGCGCTGTTCGATACGCGCATGAAGCGCGCCGCGCTCTGCCGGTGCGAGCGCGATCGGCAGTAGCCTGCAAGGCAGAGCGTTGTCTTCCTTGCGCCCATAGCTTTCGGCCAGCGGTAGGCCGGTGAGACGCACGATCTCAAGGGCGCGCTGGATGCGCTGCGCGTCGCCCGGTTCGAGGCGTGCGGCAGCGTCGGGGTCGAGGCGGGCAAGCTCGGCATGCAGGGCCGGCCAGCCCCGCGCTGCGGCCTCTGCGTCGATGGCGCGGCGCAGGACAGCGTTGGCGGCTGGCAGGTCGGAGAGGCCGTCGCGCAAGGCCTTGAAATAGAGCATGGTGCCCCCCGCGAGCAGGGGGATCCGTCCGCGCGCGCTGATCTCCGCCGTCAGCCGTACCGCGTCTGCGCGAAACCGTGCGGCGGAGTAACGCTCTTCCGGGGACACGACATCGATGAGGTGGTGCGGGCACGAGGCACGTTCCTCGGTGCTCGGCTTTGCCGTGCCGATGTCCATGTCGCGATACACCAAGGCCGAGTCCACGCTGATGATCTCGACTGGCAGGTGCCGCGCAAGCGCCAGTGCGCAGGCGGTCTTGCCGCTGGCTGTCGGGCCAAGGAGCAGCAGTGCTGGGGGGAGCGGCGGCGAGGGGTCCGAGGTCACGGTCAAGGGGCGCGGGAGGCAGGAGTCGAGCAGCGTTGTCAAGCGCGCGGATTATCGCTCACCAGGACCGACAATGGGAAAGGGGGCGATGGGCGGCGCTCGAAGCTCGCTATCCATCGCCCCCTGCGCGCCGGGTGGCGGGCTGCGTCAGCGGTTCGCGCGCAACATCGATCGCGTCACGCTGTCGAGGGGGAGCGCGTAGTCATGCACGGCCAGCACCACGTTGGTGTCGGGCTCGATCACCTTGAGGTTGATGAAGACCATCTCGCTGCTCTGGGCGTAGGTGCCGACCACGACCGCCTGCGCCTCATGTGCCGTGGCGATGTCGCGGATCTCGCGCGTCAGCATGAGTTCGCCCTGGTCGCGCGCCATGTAGACGTTATTGCGCAGCTTCATCTCGATCATGCGGTAGCCGGCGAGGGTGAAGCGTGCTGCAACCTGTTCGGAGACCACACGGCCGAGTGTGGAGGATCTATCGAGCGCATCGATGTTCACCACCGTTGCCGCGATGAGGGGATGGCCTGCGACCAGTTGGCCCTGAAGGCGGCTTAGCAGCGTCGTCGCTGCAGCGTAATTCGCGGGGATCAGCGGATTGGCGGCGGCCTGCTCGTAGGTTGGGGCCTTGCTTTCATTGATGTTGTTGGTGGCGCAACCACCCAGGCCGAGAGCGAGTGCGCCGGCGAGCCCGGCGAGGAGGGTTCGACGCATGCTCATCATTCACCCCCCACGACGGAGAAGGTCTTCGTCCTGGCGCGCGGGGCGGGCGAGTACAGCTGACGGTCGGCGTCCGCAACGTAATAGACGCTGGTGTTGCGTGTCAGGTACTGGTTGGCGTCGGTCACGCTGGTGGTCACGATAACTTCCATCGACGGGGTGCTGCCCGCGGCGAACTCCGATTGGAACCAGGCATACGCATCGGCTCCGCCGACCGCGAGGAGCGCAGCCTTGGCTGGGCCGTTGGATGCGTACTCCACGATGTCGTAGAGCGCCCAGAGCCCGGCACCCAGCGCGGTAGCTGTGCCAGCATGGCGGTATTGGGGGCGGTCAGCGGCGAACGGGACGGCCTGGGTCTCCACGCCGACGCGGAACGCCCCTTCGGGTGCGCGCATCACCGGATGGCCGGCATCGATGAGTGCGGTCATCAACTGGCCGACGAAGGCGCGCTCGAAAGTGGATGCTTCTGCATGCTGGTTGATGAAGAGGGGCGCATGTTGCGGAAGCCCGGCCGAGATCTTTCCTGCGACGTCACGCGCGATCAGGTTCCAGTGTGCAGCGGCCTGCAGCTTCGGCTGCTTGCTGGTCTCGAAATTGGTCGCCAGCGGGGCAGGTGCGTGGGGTGTGGCGCAGGCCGCTGCCAGCAGGGCAGCGGCCGCGGCCGCGATGATGGGTGTGGCGCAGGCCGCTGCCAGCAGGGCAGCGGCCGCGGCCGCGATGATGGGTGTCTTCATGGAGCAGGGTCTCCGCAGCGAGAACGCTTGGTCATTGCTGAATAATGACAAGTGCGTAATTGGTGATTTAAAAGGCGTATGTCAAGCCACTGGCGAGGCTAACAGAAGGGACTGGCAGGCTCAATTGGCGATGGAAGCACCCTGCGGCATATTTCCGTATCGGGCTTCTGCCCTATTTTTAGGCAGAGGCTCTTTGGTGTCTCGTCTCAAGGACTTGCGCTGCTTATCCACAGCTTGTCCCTATGCCCGCTCACGGTCGCTGGGGAAAACGGACCACGCCCGAGGGCTCGGATCTGCGCCTGTCGAGCTTGTCCGCATACATCGCGTGATCGGCATGGCGGAGCAGGCTCTCCGGGCTGTCGCCATCGTCGGGATAGAGTGCGCCACCGATCGCGCCGCCGACGCTCAGTCCGAGGCCTGCGATCTGGGGTGTGGTGAGGGGCGCGCGCAGTACGGCTTCGACGTGGAGACGAACCTGATCGAGTGCGGGGCGGTCGGTGACGTTGTCGGTGACGATCACGAACTCGTCCCCGGCGTAGCGGGCGACGAGGTCTTCCGCGCGAACGCTGTGCGCGAGACGGTTGGCAATCTCCTGCAGCACCTGGTCGCCGATCTCGTGACCGTGGTTGTCGTTGATGCTCTTGAAGCGGTTGAGGTCGATGAACAGCACGCCGACGTGCGGGTTGCGCCGGTCATTGCGTGCGCGCTCGATGCGGCGCTGCAACTGCTGGAGCAGGGCCTCGCGGTTGGCGAGCCCGGTCAGGCGGTCGGTGCGCAGGCGGTCCTGCATGCGCTCGAAGCTGCGTGCAAGCTCGCCGATCTCGTCACGGCGCACGATGCCGACCGGCGTCTCGAGGTCGCCGTCACCGATGCGGCTGGCGACTGCCGCCAAGCTGCGCAGATCGCGCGACACCCAGCTCAGGATGCCGAGGCCGATCGCGACCGCGACCATCACGGCGATGGTCGCCAGCACGACCGTGCGGCGTACGTTCTCGATGACGTCGCCGAGGAAGTCGCTGGCTGGCATTGCGACCACGGTAACCCAGTCGAGGCCTGCTGCATCGCGCACGCGGTCGATGGCGGCATGGATCTGGTTGCCCTCTGGGTCGACAAACTCGAATACCCGCGGCAGCTTCTCGTCGCTGACGACCGCAATGCGGTCGCGTACCGTCAGGTAGCTCGCCTTGAGCAGGGGGTGGTCGCTCTCCGCCGCTTGCAGCCGCCCGTAGCTGCCATCGGGCAGCACGACCACGTTGGCGCTCGCTGACGAGGCGATCAGATTGCCGTCCGGCTCCACGATGAAGGCGATGCCGTTGGGCGATACCTTGAGGCGGCCGACGAAGTCATTGAGCGCCTTGAGCGCGACGTCGGTGGCGACCACGCCGGCGAATTCATTGTCGGGTCCCAGCACGCGGCGCGCACGCGTCGCCACCAGCTGCAGGGTGCCGAAATCGATGTAAACCGATGTCCAGGTGTGGCCGTCGGTCGTCTTGCCGTTTGCATACCACGGGCGTGTGCGCGGATCGAACAGCGTGGTTTCCCGGCGGACGAACTCGAGGTGGCCGTCGACACCCTGGTAGCGGTAGATGGCGCGATGTTCGTCCGCGCGCAGTTTCATGCGCAGCTCGACCTCATCGCTCGAGCGGCGATGCAGCCCCAGCCCCTGGCCAGCTTCGTTGCCATAGTAAACGTAGTCGTTCGGGTCGGTATGGATGGAGGTTGCCACCCAGAAGCGGTTGCGGATGTCGTGGAAGTCCTGCTCGATGGTCGGTGGTGCGGGCATGCCCTCGGGGAAGGCCGACTCGAGCACTGCGCTCGAACCGACGACGTGCCGGTCGACGGCCTGAGTGATCCGACCGACGGTTTCGAGCAGCAATTGACCCGAGACTGTAGACAGGGCGCGGCTTCCCGCCGAATAGGAGAGCACCCCGAGGGCCACGGCGAGGCCAACGAGGAGCAGCACATAGGGCACGATCAGCACGAGCCGCAGGGAGATGGATTGCAGGAGGCGGGTCGGCATGGCGTTGGTTCGCGTTACAGACTGGCAGTCGCTAAGGCCCTGATTCTCGGACCTTGTGGGGAAGTGCGCAAGGCAGGGTCATCCGCAAGGCGGTGCCGACGAAGCCGACAAGCGCAGGTCATGGACTTGCGGTTATCATCGCGCCTCGCCCGGTCGCTGCTGGAACCGGGTTCGTCTTCGAAATCCCCCGGAGTGTTGTCTTGAAGATCTTCTCGCCGTTGTACGCGCGCACGATGGCATGGTCGCGGCATCGACGCGCCCCCTGGTTTCTAGGTGGGCTCAGCTTTGCGGAGTCGTCATTCTTCCCGATTCCCCCTGATGTGATGCTGGCGCCGATGTGCCTGGCAAACCCGCGGCGGGCAATGTGGTTCGCCTTGCTCACGACGCTGGCTTCGGTTGCGGGCGGTGTGCTTGGGTATGTCATCGGGTACTTCGCATTCGACGCGATTGAGCCGTGGCTGCGCGAGACACGCTACTGGGCGGCCTACGAGCAGGCGGTAGCCTGGTTCGATACCTGGGGTTTCTGGGCAATCTTCGTCGCGGGCTTCTCGCCGATTCCGTACAAGGTGTTCACGATCGCAGGGGGCGTGGCGTCGATGGCGCTGGCGCCCTTCGTGCTGGCCTCGCTGGTGGGCCGTGGGGCGCGCTTCTTCCTTGTAGCCGGGCTGATGGCCTGGGGCGGCGAGCGCATGGAGGCCGTGCTGCATCGCTACGTCGACCGCCTGGGGTGGGCGACGGTCGCCGTGGTTGTGGTGGGGGCGCTGATCTACAGTTTATAGGTACGCGCAGGGGCTTGCGTCTTGGCGCGCCGGCGCTACTGGGGTGCCGGCACTACTGGCCGCGCATGAAGAAGCGATCGAGTTCTGCCATGCTGAACTGCGTCCAGGTCGGCCGTCCGTGGTTGCACTGGTCTGCGCGCTCCGTGGCCTCCATGTCGCGCAGCAGCGCATTCATCTCGGGCAGGGTGAGCTGGCGATTGGCACGTACTGCGCCATGGCAGGCCATCGTAGCGAGCAGTTCGTTGCGGCGCGTCGTCACCACCTCGGTGGCTGGGTATTCGCGCAGTTCCTGTAGGAGCTGGCGCATCAGTTCGGCCACGGGGGCGCCGGCGAGGAGGGCAGGCACGCTGCGTACGGCGAGTTCCTGCGGCCCGGCGGTGCTCACGTCGAACCCCATGCCGGCGAGGACTTCGCGGCATTCCTCTGCGGCGGCCATGTCCTTGGCGCTGACCGAAAACACGGCTGGAATGAGCAGGCGCTGGACGGCGGGCCGGCCATCGAGCACCGTCTTCAGGCGCTCGTAAAGGATGCGTTCGTGCGCTGCATGCATGTCCACCAGCACGAGGCCATGCGTGTTCTGCGCCAGGATATAGACCCCATGCAGTTGGGCGAGCGCGAAGCCGAGCGGCGGCGCTGCGCCCTCGTCTGCAGACAGGGTCCTGGTTGGCCATGCGGTTGTGCTTGCCGCGGCCTGGACTGGCGCAGCGTCGCCGACAGGGCGGGCGCCAGCGGCGAAGTCCAGGTAGCTGCGGCTTGCGGCTTCCATGGCGAGCTGGCCCTGGCGCGCTGGGGCGGCAGACCAGGCGTGCCAGGTCTGAGTCCCGGCGTTGCCCGTGCTGCTGCCGGTGAGCGCAGACGTGGCGGCCATGCCAAGCATGCTGTCGGCGGACACTGCCCGATGCTGCGGCGCAGTCGAGCTCGCGTCCGGTTCGATGCGGTTTGCACCGCTTTCGGCGAGCGTGCGCTTCAGCGCGTGGTAGATGAACTGGTGGACCGCACGCGCCTCGCGAAAGCGCACCTCGATCTTGGCTGGGTGCACATTCACATCGACGCCCGCCGGGTCGAGCTCAAGAAAAAGGACATACGCCGGATGGCGGCTGCCGTGCAGGATGTCGGCATAGGCTTCGCGCACTGCATGGGTGAGCAGCTTGTCACGCACGAAACGGCCATTGACGAAGAAGAACTGCGCGTCGCGGCTCGACCGCGAGTAGGCGGGCAGTGAGGCGAAGCCGGCCAGCCTCAGCGGCCCGGCATCTGCTTCCACCTGGCGCGCCTGGGCAACGAAGTCGTCCCCCATCAAGGCTGCGACCCGTTGCGCGGCAGGTGAGGGCGGCAGGCGGTGGGTCACGCGCCCGTTGTGTGCGAGCTGCAGGCTGATGTCCGGACGGGCGAGTGCGACGCGGCGGAACACGTCGTCGCAGTGCGCGTACTCGGTGGCCTCGGTCTTGAGGAACTTGCGTCGTGCCGGGGTGTTGAAATAGAGGTCGGCCACTTCGACCACGGTGCCCTGGTTGAGCGCGGCAGGCGCGATGCTGCGATCGCTGCCGTCGATGCGCCAGGCGTGAGTCGCAGCTTCGGCGCGGCTGGTGATCGTGGTGCGGGCGACGGCGGCAATTGCAGCGAGCGCTTCGCCCCGAAAGCCCATGGTGCCGACGCGCTCGAGGTCGTCGAGCGACGCGATCTTGCTGGTGGCGTGACGTTCGAGGGCGAGGGCAAGCTCCTCGCGATCGATGCCGCAGCCGTCGTCGGTGACCCTGATGCGGCGCACGCCGCCCTGTTCGAGCTGGACCTCGATCGCACGCGCGCCGGCATCCACTGCGTTCTCGAGTACCTCCTTGAGGACCGAGGCCGGGCGTTCGACAACCTCGCCTGCGGCGATCTGGTTGACCAGCAGGTCGGGAAGGCGGTGTATGTGGGGCATGGCGTGCTTGGATGATGAGCCGACGGCTGGGCGGCCTCGCATTATAGGCGCTGAGCTGCAGGCCGGGCCGCGGCGCCGGCCGTGCGCGCCTTGGCTCGAGGGGCAGGGCATGATCGGCAAGCGCTCGGTTATGATCCAGGGTCAGGGGCAATAGCGGGGGCGCAGGGCAGATGCATCAAGCTGAGCGGGGGTTGCCGGCACGGGCCACAGGCGTCCACCTCGGTGTGGTCTGCCTGATGTTGGTGCTAGCGGTGGCGCTCGGAGGCTGCTCGTCGCCGGGGACGGCGCCTTCTGAGCAGCGCGCGCGTGGTTTCGACCTGCGCCAGCTGCTCAAGACCGACATCAACCGCGTCGCCGAGCGCCATCAGCAACATGTGTTCGCCAGCTTGCGCCGCCTTGCCGACAAGCTGTACAAGCGCAATCCCGATGAGTGGCGCAAGGGTGGTGCGGGCAGTGCCGAGGCAGCGATCTCGAGGATCTTCGACGAGAAGCATCGCTGGCGTTTTGCATCGCTAGGTAACCGTCGCGACCTCGACGCCATGCAGATTGCGCTGCATCCGGAGTATCGCGGCGACCGGGTCCAGGCCCTCGTCGTCGGGCTCGCCAGCATGGTGCAGGCCGCCCTCGGCGATCGCGAAGTTTTTTACATGCTGGATGATCTGGAGCCCCAGCACATCTACAATGCCGCCCGTAACGTAGAGATTGCAGCGTGGAAGCTCGCGACGGCGCGCGACCCTTCGGGGCGCCCGCTGTTGTTGTCCAACGAGATGGGCGAGGTTGCCAACCTGAGCTTCGAGCGCGAGTTCGGTCGCATCATCGGGCTGCTCGATGCGCTCGCCGATATCGTCGAGGACGAAACCGACCGCACCGTCACACGCGTGGTCCAGAACCTCGGCACCGCGGTCTTCCTGCCTGTGTATTGAGCCAGCCAGCTACTTTGAAAGTGCCCGTGCTGGAGCCTGTTTCCCGACTCCCTCATTGCCATGAAGTCCATCGTCATCCTTATCTCCGGCCGCGGCAGCAACATGGAAGCCATTGTGCGTTCACGCATACCCGGCGCCCGCATCGCCGCGGTGATCAGCAACCGGCCGCAGGCGCCGGGCATTGTCTTTGCGCGTGAGCACGGCATCGACACCGCGGTGGTCGACCACACCGCCTATCCGGATCGCGAGGGTTTCGACGCGGCGCTGATCGAGGCCATTGATGCCCACCGTCCGGATCTCGTGGTGCTTGCCGGTTTCATGCGCCTGCTCACGGCCGGCTTCGTGCGCCATTACGAGGGCCGTTTGCTCAATATCCACCCTTCGCTGCTGCCTGCTTTCACCGGGCTCAACACGCATCGCCGCGCCCTCGAGGCCGGGGTGAGGGTGCACGGCACGACGGTGCATTTCGTAACTGCCGAACTCGATTGCGGCCCGATCGTCGTCCAGGCGGCGGTCGAGGTGCGCTGCGGTGACGACGAGGCGGCACTGGCCGCGCGCGTTCTCGAGCAGGAGCACCGCATCTATCCGCAGGCCGTGCGCTGGTTCGTTGACGGGCGGCTGTCCATTGATGCGCACGGACGGGTGAGCCTGCGCGACGCGCCTGATGAGCCGCTGCCTGCACTTGTTTCGCCGCGCCTCGAGCCCTCGGGTGGGGGCGTGTCGTGAGCGGCAGCCTGCGCTTTGTCGTGCTGCTCTGCCTGGCCTGCCTGGTGCCCGCGGCCGCAGCAGCGGGTTTTGCCGATCCGCCGGCGACTGGCAGCATGCGTTTCGACGTTCATTACGGTTCTCAAGGCTTCAAGGTTGGCAGTGCCCAGCACAGCTGGTCCCTTGCGGATGGACGCTATGAGCTCGAACTCGAGCTTGAGGCGCGCGGGCTCGCGGGTCTGTTCGGCTTGCAGTACCGTCAGCACAGCCGTGGGCTGCTGAGCGGGGCGGGCTTGCGGCCCGAGCTGTTCAGTGTCGAGCAGCGCGGACGCAAGAGCGAGGCAGCGCATTTCGACTGGCCGGCGGGGCGTGTCAGCATCCGCCGCGAGGGTGCGGAGCGGCGCAGCGGTACGCTCGAGGCGGGGGCGCAGGATCTGCTCAGCCTGTGGCACCAGGCCAGCCACGTCGCCCGTAATGGAAGGCCTGTCAGTCTTCAGGTCATCACCAACAAGAGCGTCAAGGACGCAGTGCTGGAGCCGGACGGCAAGGAGTCTCTGAGCCTGCCCATCGGCAAGGTGGAGACCTTGCGCCTGCGCGCGCACGCCGAGGATGGCGGGCTGAACATCCGGATCTGGCTGTCGGTAGACCATGGGCTGCTGCCGGTGCGCATCCGCATCGAGGACGAAAAGGGCGGAGTGCTGGATCAGCGCGCCGCCGCGATTGAAACGGGACGCCCGGCGGCGACCGCAACAGGAACCAAGAACTGACATGACCAAGACGAGCAAACCCGGCCGCCCGCGCACGGCAGGCAGAACTGCCACGACCGGCCGAACCGACAGGGCGGCGCGCCCGCAAGAGGCCGGCGCTGTCACTGGGGCGGGGATTTCGCGGCAGCTATTCATTCAGGCAACCCAGGCCCTGGGGGCAGTGCTCGCCTTCGAGTACCCGGCCGATGCGGTGTTGTCGCGCCATTTCCGTGACAACCGCGAGCTCGGACATCGCGACCGCGGCTTCATTGCCGAGGCGGTGTATGGCGTGCTACGCCGCTTGCGCTGGCTGCGCCGGCTGGCCGGTGCGGAGGCCACGCCGCGCATGCTGCTGCTGGCCTGGTTCGCGCGTGGTGAAGGCTGGCCGATGCGTAATTTCGAGGGCCTGGTGAGCGCTACCGAGAGCGATTGGCTTGCTTCCGTCAAGGCTGCCGACGCTGGCGAGATGAGTCTCGCCGAGCGCGTCGACCTGCCCGACTGGCTGGCCGAGCGACTGCTGCAGCAGATGGACGAAGCCGAGCTGGTGGCGCTTGCACATGGGCTGAACCGGCCGGCGCCGCTCGACCTGCGGGTGAACCTGCTCAAGGCCGACCGCGACGCGGTGCTGGCGCAGCTGCAGGCCGGTGGTGTTGCCGCCGAGCCCGGCAGGCTGTCGCCGCAGGCCATCCGGCTCGCGGCCAAACCGGCGCTGCAAAAGCACCCGCTGTTCCTGGACGGCAGCTTCGAGGTCCAGGACGAGGGCAGCCAGCTGCTTGGCCTGCTGGTGCAGCCGCGGCGCGGGGAGTTGGTGGTCGATTTTTGCGCTGGCGCGGGTGGCAAGACGCTGCAGCTGGGGGCGCTGATGCGCTCGACGGGCCGCCTGTATGCCTTTGATGTGTCGGACAAGCGGCTGGCCAAGCTCAAGCCGCGCATGGCCCGCGCCGGTCTGTCGAACGTGCACCCGGTGCTGATTGCCCATGAGGCCGATGCCAAGGTCAAGCGCCTGGCCGGCAAGGCCGACCGCGTGCTGGTCGATGCGCCATGCACCGGCCTGGGTACCTTGCGCCGCAATCCGGACCTGAAATGGCGCCAGTCGCCTGCAGCAGTCGAGGAGATGGTCGCCAAGCAGGGGGCGATCCTGGCTGCGGCGGCGCGTCTGGTGCGCCCGGGCGGCCGCCTGGTGTATGCCACCTGCAGTCTGCTCGCGGAAGAGAACGATGCCATCGTCGACGCCTTCCTGGCTGCGCACCCTGGTTTCGCGCAGCTGTCGGCCCAGGACATCCTCGACAAGCAGGGGGTGGTCGTCGCCACTGGCGAGCGCCTGCGCCTGATGCCCCATGTGCACGACACCGACGGGTTCTTTGCTGCGGTGATGGAGCGCCGTGCCGAGGCTTGAGCACGCGCGCTGCGGCCCGGGTATCTGCGCCGGAGTGCTGCTCGCGGCCAGTGTGGTATTCGTTACGCCGGCGCTGGCCAGCCAGCGTTTTGCCGCCAAGGGCGAGGTTGAGCTGGCCTTCTCGCCCAGGGACAATACCGAGCAGGTCGTGATCGACCTCATTGCGGCTGCGCGCAAAAGCCTGCAAGTGCAGGCCTACGTGTTTACCAGCCGCAGCATCGCCGATGCCATGGTGGCGGCGCGCCAGCGTGGCGTGAAGGTGGAGGTGCTGGCCGACGCGCAGATGAACCGCCGCGAAAAGGGCAATGCCATCCCGCGCTTGCTGGCGGGCGGGGTGCCGGTCGCTTTCGAGACCAAGTACAACGCCGCCCACAACAAGCTCATCATTGCCGATGCCGAGGGGCCGGCCTGTGCGGTGCTCACCGGTTCCTACAACTTCACCTGGTCGGCACACAATCGCAACGCGGAAAATCTGCTCATCGTGCGCGGACATTGCGAGCTGGCACGCGCCTACCGCGACAATTGGCTGCGCCACCGTGCCGAAGCTGCGCCTGTCAAGTCGCTGCCATGGCGGCCTTGACCCGATTGTGGACGGCGTGAAAGCGTATTGAACGCTTGGTCGTGCGCGCCGGTCTCAAGCTGGCGTATGCGCGCGGCGGCGCGTTCCGGGTAGTGGTTTCTGGTTTGCTGCGCGCGCTGGCGTAGAATCCAAGCGCTGTGTTCCTCAGAGGTGTTGTCACGCATGTATAACGGGCTGTTCGATCTTCCCTGGTGGGGCTATGTTGTCGTCGCACTCGCGCTCACCCACGTCACCATCGCTGCGGTGACGATCTTTCTGCATCGCCATCAGGCGCACCGTGCGCTGGACCTGCACCCTGTGCCCAGTCACTTCTTCCGCTTCTGGCTTTGGCTCACGACGGGTATGGTCACGCGCGAATGGGCGGCGATCCACCGCAAGCACCACGCCAAATGCGAGACGGCCGAAGATCCTCATAGCCCGCAGACGCGTGGCCTGGCGAAGGTGCTATGGCAGGGGGCGGAGCTCTATCGTGCCGAGGCCAAGAATGCCGAAACGCTCGCACGCTACGGCCACGGTACGCCGGACGACTGGCTCGAGCGCAACGTGTATCGCCATTCCGTGCTCGGCGTCTCGATCATGCTGGTCATCGATCTCATTGCGTTCGGTCCGATCGGCCTGACGATCTGGGCGGTGCAGATGGTGTGGATCCCTTTCTGGGCGGCAGGCGTGGTCAACGGGCTCGCGCACTATTGGGGCTATCGCAACTACGATTGCAGCGATGCATCGCGCAACATCCTGCCCTGGGGCATCCTGATCGGCGGTGAGGAGCTGCACAACAACCACCACAGTTTCGCGACGTCGGCCAAGCTGTCGGCGCGCTGGTATGAGTTCGACATTGGCTGGATGTACATCCGCATGCTGGAGATGCTTGGTCTGGCGAAGGTCAAGAAGACGATCCCCAAGCCGCGCCTGGTCGAGGCCAAGGCGGTGCCGGACCTGGATACCTTGCAGGCGGTCGTCACCCACCGCTACGACGTGATGACGAACTACATGCATTCGCTGCGCAAGCTTTGCGCTGCCGAGTTGAAGCGTGTCAAGCGCGATGCGGTGAGCGGTCTGGACGTCAGGGCAGTGCGGCGCTGGGTGCTGTCCGGCGAGGAGCGCCACCTTGGCGACGCGCAGAAGGAGCAGGTGCGCGTCGCCGTCGGCATGAGCCCGGCGCTGGCAACCGTGGTTGCGATGCGCGAGGAGCTGGCGGCGATCTGGGCACGCTCCAGTGCATCGCGTGAGCAGCTGCTGGCGCAACTGCAGGACTGGGTTACGCGCGCCGAGCAAAGCGGGATTGCCCAGCTGCAGGAGTTCGCCCTGCGCCTGCGCCGCTACGCTGTCTGAACAGCGGCGCCCGGCAGGCCGGGCTTCAGGTGCGTACGGCGTCGGCCCAGCAGTTGGGCGTTTCGTAAAGTCGTACGCGCTCGAGCCGCAGGTGGTTGCCGTAGGTGTCGCGGTAGGCGGGATCGAGCAGGCGGAATGCCTCCGCGGCGAGATTCTCGGCGGTGGGAACGAGGTCCAGCACGACGGTCTTGTGTTCGGGCATCGAGGTGAGGAAGTCGAGCACCCGGGTGTCGCCACGATAGACCAGGAAAGCGTGGTCCCAGCGGTCCACGACGAGTTCCTTGGCGATGCGCTTGACGTCGGCGAAGTCCATGATCATGCCATTGACCGGAAGGCCGTCGGCCTTGATCACCTCGCCCGAAAGGGTGATCTCGAGCGCATAGCGATGCCCATGAAGGTGGCGGCATTGGCTGGCATGGTCGGGGATCCGGTGACCGGCATCGAACTCGAGGCGGCGGGTGATGCGCATGGCGACTCTCTCTTGTGGGGGCGCGGATTATAGCACCGGGGGCGCTGCTGCCGGTGTCCACGGAAATTGCAAGTCTCTGAGCTGACGATGAATTCTTCCATTTCTTCGGGGGCGCCGGCAAACCGCGCCAGCACCCTGGACATCCGAAACCACGACCGCGATCTCGCCGGGCTCACCTATGTGTATCCGGTGCTGTCAAGGCGAGCGGGTGGGGTGTCGATCGGCATCAACCTCAACCCGAACAATGCCTGCAACTGGCATTGCGTGTATTGCCAGGTGCCTGGCCTGGTGCGGGGCAAGGCACCGGAGATCGATCTTGCCCGACTGCAGGACGAATTGCGCGGCTTCCTCGCCGACCTCATCCACGGCAGCTGGATGGCGCGCCACGTTCCCGATGGTGCGCGTGTCATTCGCGACATTGCCTTCTCTGGAAACGGCGAGCCGACGAGTGCGGCGGTCTTCGGCGAGGCGGTCGAGCTGGTTGCCGGGCTCAAGGCGGAGTTCGGCCTTGCGGCGGATGCCGTGCCGCTCAGGTTGATCACCAATGGCAGCCTGTTGGGCCAGGCGCGCGTCCTCTCCGCAGTGCGCCGGCTGGCGGATGCGGGGGGAGAGGTGTGGTTCAAGGTCGATGCAGGCACGGTGGACGGTATCGAGCGCATCAATGGCGTACACCTGGAGCCGGAGGCCGTCGCACGCAACTTGCAGCGCTGCGCGCTGGCCTGTCCTACCTGGGTTCAGACCTGCATGTTCCGTTGGGATGGTCAGGTACCCGCGGACGCGGACATCGAGGCTTATCTCGGGGTGCTCGAGGCGGCCGGACTGGAGCACTTGCGCGGGGTGCTGCTGTACGGAGTTGCACGTCCGTCCATGCAGGCGGAGGCGTCACGACTCAGCGCCTTGACCAGCGACGAACTCGAAGCGATTGCCGAGCGCATCAGAAAAAAAGGGCTGACGGTATCCGTCAGCCCTTGAGCTCGATTGCCCGGTGATCAGCGCTCCTTGCGCTTGGCACGGGCTTCCTTCTTGAGCGTCTTGTAAAGCTCGGGGTTGGTCGCCTTGAGGTACTCGGCGACATCCACGTCGTCGCGCTTGACCTTGTTGATGTCGATTTGCTCGACATGCACCAGGCGCAGCAGCGCCTGCACGGGGCGAGGGATGTTGCGCCCGCTTTCGTAACGCGACCCGCCACTCTGGGTCACGCCGATCTTGGACCAGAACTGCGACTGGTTCAGGCCGAGCTTTCGGCGAATTTCGCGAACATCGATTTTTTCGGTGACTTTCATTACGGTATTCCTTTTTCTCTTGACCAAGGTGGACACGGCAACGGGGTCGACTCTGGCATGGGGTGAATGGGTTTCCTATGACCTAAGTCATAGGGTGTATGAAGTATAGATCACTATCCTTTCCTCATACAATGTGGTTTTTGTTGTTTTAGTTGAAATCTGTGATTTTTTGCCTGATGTGCTCTGTCTGCCGGCGTCCTCCGGCAAATTCCTGTCCGGACGCCTTCGACGGTAGTGACGAGGCACTTTCACGTCAAATTGGATACGACAATGGCACTAATAGTTCAGCTTGACGCCGTCGTGTGCTGACCTTCCTTCGGGGGGGGCGGCTCGATTCGGCCAATGGTGCGATGCATGAAAAAGGCGCGTGAACGTGTTTGACCGATAGCCCCGAACTCGCTATGATCGCGCCTTCCTGATGGAGACGTGGCCGAGAGGTCGAAGGCACTCCCCTGCTAAGGGAGCATGCGGGCTAAAACTCGCATCGAGGGTTCGAATCCCTCCGTCTCCGCCAGAGCACTGAAGCCCCTTGTTTCGAGGGGCTTTTTTGCGTTTACGCGGTGCAGGTCGAGGCGATGGACCTTGTCAGCGTTCATCTTGGGCGACCACGGTAGGCCGCTGTTCTGCCAGCCGTTCTTTTGGCGGAATCCGGCCTGTGTCCCTTCCTTGATCACTTCGCCCTGGAAACCGTTGATGACGTGGCGTGCGTTGGCAAAGCCGCTCTCGCGCAGAAAGGCGGCGTGATCAGCGCTATGTCACCGAGGTTACACAGGACTGCCGTGCAAGGACGCCAGGCGTACGACGGCCAGGGCGATGCCGAGCAGACAGGCGGTACCCGAGAACATCAGGCGCCAGGCCAGGTGTCGTGGTACGAAGCCGACGCCACGCACGAAGCCCGCGCTCATGGCCCAGAACAGTGCCATAGCGGCCCAGTGGTCCGCGCCGCCCTGCGGACCGGAGAGGGCGGCGGGCCAGGCGGTGATGCCGAGCATGATCGCGATGGCTGTCAGCAGCGGCAGCAGGCTGATCCCGCCGGTCGGCGCGGCGGGCGGGTGGGGGGCGACCTTCGTGTTCATCGTGGCCTCCTTGCCGCCTTCAGTGCGCGCCGCTGCCGTTCGGGCGACCCGGATCGGCGTCGAGACGGGGCTGTCGCAGTGCGTCGGCGCGCGCCTCTTCGCGCGCCTGTTCATTTTCGCCCCACAGGGCGTTGAGGATGGCCAGCAGCACGGCGAAGCCGATGCCCAGGACCCAGGCGAAATACCACATGTCGTTCTCCTTGTTTCGTGTGCGCGCTCAGTATGCGGAGTGCTCGTTCTCGCGGATGTAGGCTGCGGTGACTTTGCCTGCCATCACGCTGTAGGCCCAGCTGGTGTAGGCAACGATGATCGGCATGAAGATCAGTGTGGCCCAGAACATGATGCCCAGCGTGCGATGGCTGGAGACCGCATCCCATACGGTGAGGCTGGCACCCGGCACGGTGGAGGAGGGCATCACGAAGGGGAACATGGACACGCCGGCGGTGCCGATCACGCCCACGATGGCGAACGACGAGGCGACGAAGGCGGCTAGGGTGCGGCCCTTCCACACCAGCAGCAGCGCGGCGATGCCGCCGACGTAGCCCAGCGCCGGCACCAGCATCGTCAGCGGCGCCTTGCCATAGTTGGCCAGCCAGGCGCCGGGCTGCAGTTCGACCGTCTTGGCGAGTGGGTTGGGCAGCGCCGCGGTGTCCACCGCAGAGGTGATGGCGTAGCCGAAGCCGCCGTTGGCGATCCACAGTCCTGCGGCGGTGAAGCCGACCAGCATCAGCGTGCCGAAGATCAGCGCGGCGGTGATCGAACGGCGCTGGATGTCGCCCTCGGTGCGGTGTGCGAGGTAGATCGCGCCGTGGAAGGTGATCATCGCCGTGCTCACCACGCCGGCGAGCAGCGCAAAGGGGTTGAGCAGGCCCCAGAAACTGCCGGTGTAGTGGGATACCAGGGTGTCGTCGAAGTGGAAGGGCACGCCTTGCAGCAGGTTGCCGAAGGCCACGCCGAAGATCAGCGGCGGCACTGCACCGCCGATGAAGAGCCCCCAGTCCCAGGTGCTGCGCCAGGCGGCGTTGTGGATCTTGCTGCGGTAGTCGAAGCCCACCGGGCGGAAGAAGAGCGCCCACAACACCGCCAGCATCGCCCAGTAGAAGCCCGAGAAGGCTGTGGCATAGACGATCGGCCAGGCGGCGAAGATGGCACCGCCGCCGGTGATGAACCACACCTGGTTGCCGTCCCAGTGCGGGCCGACGGTGTTGATGACGACGCGGCGCTCCTCGTCGTTCTGGCCGACGAAGGGCAGCAGCGTGCCCACGCCCATGTCGTGGCCGTCCATGATGGCGAAGCCGACGAGCAGCACGCCCACCAGCAGCCACCAGATGATTTTGAGGGTGGGGTAGTCGAGGATCATGATGTGCGCTCCGGGATCAGGCATGGGCGTGCTGGGTTTCGTTCATGTAGCGGCCGGTACCCAGGCTACCGGGGCCCTGGCGGGCGAACTTGATCATCAGAACCATCTCGACGATCAGCAGCAGGGTGTAGAAACCGACGAAGCCGGCGAGCGAGCCGTACAGGCTTTCCACCGTCAGCGTGGACACCGAGAGGTGGGTGGGCAGCACGCCGTAGATCGTCCACGGCTGGCGGCCGTACTCGGCCACGAACCAGCCCATCTCGCAGGCCAGCCACGGCATCGGCAGGAACCACAGCGCCCACTTGAGCAGCCACGGCCGCTGGGCGAAGTCGCCCTTGATCGAGTACCACAGCGCCAGGCCGAACAGCGCCAGCATCGCGAAGCCCAACGCCACCATGATGCGGAAGGTCCAGAACAGCGGCGCCACCTTGGGCAGGGTGTCGCGCGCGGCGCGGTCGATCAGCTCGGGGGTGACGTCGTCCATCGACACCACGTACTTCTTCAGCAACAGGCCGAAGCCGAGGTCGGCCTTGACCTTGTCGAAGGCCTCACGCAGTGCAGCGTCCTGCGGGTTCTTGCGCAGCGCCTCGAGCAGCTTCACCGCCTCAACGCCCACCGTCACGCGCTCGCGATTCAGTGCATAGATCTGGTTGAGACCGGGCAGCTCCTTGTCGAGCGAGCGCGTGCCGATCAGGCCCATCACCCAGGGGATGTGGATCGCGAAGTCGTTCTTCATCTCGGCTTCGTTGGGCACGGCGATGACGTTGAAGCTGGCCGGCGCGGGCTCGGTCTCCCACATCGCCTCCATCGCGGCGAGCTTGGTCTGCTGCGCTTCGCCCAGGGCGTAGCCGGATTCGTCGCCGAGCACGATCACCGAGCAGATCGAGGCGAAGCCGAAGGCCGCCGCGATGCGGAACGAGCGCTTGGCGAACTCCACGTCGCGCCCGCGCAGCAGGTACCAGGCCGAGATCGACAGCACGAACATGGCGCCGGTCACGTAGCCCGCCGACACCGTATGCACGAACTTGCCCTGTGCCACCGGGTTGAACACCACCGCCCAGAAGTCGGTGAGCTCCATGCGCATCGTCTCGTAACTGAACTCGGAACCCACCGGGTTCTGCATCCAGCCGTTGGCGATCAGGATCCACAGCGCCGACAGGTTGGTGCCCACCGCCATCAGGATCGTCACCAGCAGGTGCTGCTGGCGCGACAGGCGGTCCCAGCCGAAGAAGAACAGGCCGATGAAGGTCGACTCGAGGAAGAAGGCCATCAGCCCCTCGATTGCCAGCGGTGCGCCGAAGATGTCGCCCACGTAGTGCGAGTAGTAGGCCCAATTGGTGCCGAACTGGAACTCCAGCGTGATGCCGGTGGTGACGCCCAGTGCGAAGTTGATGCCGAAGAGCTTGCCCCAGAAGCGGGTCATGTCCTTGTAGATCGTCTTGCCGGTCATGACATAGACGCTTTCCATGATGACCAGCATCCACACCATGCCGAGCGTGAGCGGCACGAAGAGGAAGTGGTACATCGCCGTGGCTGCGAACTGCAGCCGCGACAGGTCGACGAGTTGCTCACTGACCATGGGTTTCTCCAGGAGGTGGTCGATGCGATGGCGGAGTTGAGCGGGAAACCTGTGCGGCCATGGTCGAGCTGTCGACCGATACGCGTGCGTCGCGGATGAAGGCCCACCACAGCGCCGTGATCAGCGCGAGCTTGATCAGTACGACGACGACGAGATGGCGCAGCAGGCCTTGATCTGGCAGGTTCATGCGGAACTCCCTTTGATAAGGGGTTGCTTATCAAGTCCCGTGCCAGCGTCGCCGAATGGGCTGGATTTGAGTTGAATCAAGGCACTTGCGGGTAGATCCCTTGCTCAGGGGAGAGGGCTGTCACTGCTGCTGTCTGCAGATGTGGCAGTTCGTGCACCCTGGAAGTGTCAAAGTGGCAGCGATGGAAGGTTGTGCGCCAGAGCGCGGCGTCACGGAACGCTGTCAGCACTTGTGCCTGCTCGCGGGGCGTGGAGAAGCCCGCAGTGGCGCACGATCACGCGCGCGACGCCAGCTAGGCGGACGCAGGCCGCAGTGGCTGCGTCACGGCCTGCATTGCGCCCGCGTCAGTGGGCGCTGCAACAGTTTCTGGCGAGGGTGTTGAAGGCTTCGGCCTGGGTCATGAAGATGCGGCCCGACAGCCACGCTGTCACCCCGGTCCGGTCCAGGCGGTCCCGCACCGGACCTTTCAGTTCCGAGAAATGCAGCTGCAGGCCCTTGGCGCGCAGTTCGCGATCTAGCTGCATCAGGACCTCTAGGCCGGTGAGGTCGATGCCATTGACCCCGCTCATCATCAGCACCACGTGGCGCAGGTTCGGGCGGCGCGCCAGGGCAGACGACAGCGTCTCGGAGATCCAGCGTGAGTTGGTGAACACCAGACTCTCATCGACCCGGATCGACAGGACCTCGGGCAGCGTCTCTACCTCGAAGCGATTGACGTTGCGGAATACGTCGGTGCCGGCCAGGCGCCCGACCTCGGTCCAGTGGGGGCGGGCGGTGCGCTGCAGCAGCAGGCCGATGGCGCCAACCACACCGGCGAGCAAAGCCTCCTCCACGCCCACCGTCAGTGTCAGCACCGCTACCATCAGCATCAGGGCGAACTCGGTGCGCGAGTAGCGCCACGCCAGCACGAAGGGCGCGAAATCCACCAGCGACAGCACGGCAATGACGATGGTCGCCGCGAGCACCGCGCGCGGCAGGTAATGCAGCACGTCGCCCAGCAGCGCGATTGCGAGCGCAAGGAAGAGCGCGGTCCATACGCCGGCCATGCGCGTGCGCGCGCCGGCGTCGAAGTTGACGATGCTGCGCGCGAAGCCGCCGGTAACCGGCATGCCGCCGGACACGCTGGCCGCGGCGTTGGCCGCCGCCAGGCCGAAGAGTTCGCGCCGGGGCGACACCTTCTCGCCGCGGCGTGCGCCGAGGGCCTCGGCGACGGCGAGGCTCTCGACATACGCCACCAGTCCCAGCAGTACCGCAGGGGCAAGCAGCTCCCGCCACACCGGCAACGGCGCCGTCCACGGCATCGGGAATACCAGGCCCTCGCCAAGGCTGACGGCGCCGGACAGGGCGACTCCCTCGTTCAACCGCGGGAAGCCGGCGACCCAGGCGATCGAAGCCGCGACCACGACGATGGGCGCGGTACGCGCCAGCAGCTGGGCGGTCCGGGGCCTGAAACCCAGGCCTTGCAGCACGGGGCTGCCGTGCCGGCGCAGGGCCCACAGCATCGCCAGCGCCAGCAGGCCGATGAGTGCGGTGGTCATATGGGGCAGTGGATGACTGGCGTCCGCGAGCGACTGCCACAGTGCGAGCACCGTGCTGCCGCCGGCCTGCACCCCCAGCAGTGCGGGGAGCTGGCCGATCGCGATCACCAGCGCGGCACCGGTGATGAAGCCGTGCAGCACCGGCGTGCCGAGCAGCGCCGCCAGCGTCTCGAGGCGGAACAGCGCGGCGATGAGAAACACCGCCGCCATCTCCAGCGCCAGTACCAGTGCCGCCAGGTGCGGCGTGATCTGATGCGCGGCGGCGACGCCGCCGACCGCCTGCGCCGTCATCATCGCCAGCACCGCCACCGGCCCCACGGCGAGGCTGCTGCTGGAGCCGAAGGCGGCGTAGGCGACGATCGGCAGCAGGCTCGCCATCACGCCGACCACCGGCGGCAGGCCGGCAAGCATGGCGTAGGCCAGGCTCTGCGGTACCAGCAGGATGGTGACGATCACTGCCGCGATCAGGTCGTCGCTGAGTGCACCGAGCCGGTAGTCGTGCCAGCGCGCGAGCAGGGTGCGGGGGGCGGCGGCCGTCGTCGTGGGCATAGGATGGCGTGCCTAAAGCAGATCGATCGGTATCTTCAGGTAATGCACGCCGTTGTCCTCGGCCGGTGGTAGCTTGCCCGCACGCACATTGACCTGGATCGCCGGCAGGAGCAGCGTCGGCATGGCCAGCGTACGGTCGCGCGCGGTGCGCATGGCGACGAAGTCGGCCTCGGTCACGCCGTCATGGACGTGAATGTTCTTCGCCCTCTGCTCTGCGACCGTTGTTTCCCACACCGGGGCGCGGTCGTCGGGCGGATAGTCGTGGCACAGGTGCAGCCGCGTCTCGGGTGGCAGCGAGAGCACCTTGCGGATCGAGCGGAACAGCGTGGCTGCATCTCCGCCGGGGAAGTCGCAGCGCGCGGTGCCGTAGTCGGGCATGAACAGGGTGTCGCCGACGAAGGCGTCCGGTCCGACGATGTAGGTGAGGCAGGCCGGCGTATGGCCAGGGGTGTGCATCACCTCGACGTCCAGCTCACCAATGCGGAAGCGCTCGCCGTCCTCGAACAGGTGGTCGAACTCGGCGCCGTAGGTGTTCATGTCCTTGGCGTTGAAGATGTCCTTGAACACGCCCTGCACCTGGCGGATATGCGCGCCGATGCCGATCTTGCCGCCGAGCTGCTGCTTGAGGTAAGGCGCGGCAGACAGGTGGTCGGCGTGGGCGTGGGTCTCGAGCAGCCAGTCTACCGTCAGACCGGTCTCGCGTACGTAAGCGATGGCCTTGTCGGCGGAGGTGCGCGATGTGCGCCCGGACTTGGGGTCGTAGTCCAGTACGCTGTCGATGATTGCCGCGCGGCGGCTAGCCGGGTCAGAGGCGATATGCGTTACGGTGAAGGTGGCCGGATCGAAAAAGGATTGGATGTCAGCACGTTGCATGGCCAAACCTCCATGTTGAAGTGTTGAGAATGCGCTCATCGCGCAGGATGCGCTCGTGTCGCACGTCTATTCCGGCAAGCAGATCTTGCCATGGTGAGCCGCAGCCAAGGTCTTCCATGCGAGCAGCGCTACGACCCCACTGAGCACCGCGAGCATCAGCCAGGAAAGCCCCGCGTAGAAAGGCAGTCCGCTGCGCGCACTCATCTCGAAGGTGGCGATCGTCATCGCCGCCAGCGGGAAGGAGTAGGCCCACGCCGAGATAAAGAAGGGCAGGCGGAAGAAGCGCACGGCGTTACTGGCCAGCAGCAGGGTCAGGAACAGCGCGGTGAAGTAGAGCACGCGGGCAAAGGCGTCGACCTGGCCGGTAAGTGCGACATAGGCCAGGAAGCCGACCGAAGGCGGTGCGATCAGGATGAAGAGCGTTGGGGTAAGGCGCGCGGGCAGCGGTTCGTGGAAGAACAGCCGGTACAGCACGATCGTCATCAGCACCAGCCAGAACACCAGCCCGATGCTGAAGAAGAACCAGCTGATGTCCGCCGGCGCGAAGCGCACGCCGGCGATCGGCACGATGATGTTGCCCACCACGGGGATGAACCAGGCCGGGTTGGCGTGCTTGATGTCGTAGTGGGTGTGGTGGATCCAACTGCTCATGGCGAACAGTGTGAACATGAGATGCACCGCGGCGCCGATGCCCCACATCCACGGCGCGACGGTCGGGGCGTCCTGCGCCCAGGCGATCGACAGCAGCAGCAGGCCGATGGAGATGGCGGGGAAGAAGTTCAGACGCACTGGATGGGCGCGATCGGCCTTCACCGCCTCGGGGTGGCGCAGCAGCTTGGCTCCGTACATCACGAGCAGGAACAGGTACAGCGCGCTCGCCAGCCAGCGCAGCGCGACGCCGATCTCGATCGGCATGCCACCGATGTGATGGGCCTTGAGCCAGGCAATGGTGAGGCCCGCCATGCCCATTACGGTGGAGAACAGGGCGACCGGGAAATGTGCGAGCCGTCCGCCATGCGCGTCGTGCGCAGCGGCGGGCGTAGTGGAGGAGGCGGGGGCGTTCATCGTTCTTCCTTGCAGGGCTGTCAGTAACGGAGGTCGATGCTGATCCGGGTGGTGCCCGCACCGGCAGCTACTTCGAAGGCACTGTCCGCGAACGCGGGCGGGCCGGACACGGTGGGATTGTTCGAGAGGCCGTAGCCTTCGGTCGGGAACATGCCGAAGCGGCGATTGAGTTCGCCGTTACCGTCCTCGTCGTGATAGGCCATGATCGCGTAGCGACCGGGCGGCAGCGCACCGAAGCTCACCGTCACCGTACCGGCGCTGGCCGGCACCTGCTGTATGGCGATGGCCTGCGCTTCCTTGCGGAAGGTTTTCGGGTCGGAATACAGCCCCACGCGCAGGCTTCCGCGATCATGCTGGATTCCGGTCAGACTGACTTCAAGTGCGGACGCTTGCGCCAGCACCATGGTGGCGGTTGTGGCAGAGAGAAGGAATACGAGCAGATGAGCGCTCATTGCGTGTGGCATCCGTTGATGATCAAGTGCGATGAATCGTCAGAAACCAATGACCTTGCGGTTCGGCTCCAGCAGTGCGGCGCCCATGTCGGCCGGCTTGGCCGGCTTGATGCCTTCCTTCAGGTCTTCGGCTTGCTTGCCGCTGTTGGGCAGGTAGAGCGCGCACACCGAGGCGGTTGCGCCCTTCTTCAGCGCGCCGTCGAGTAGTTGCGCCGGTGTCACGTTGTTGGGCTTGAGCGCTTCGCCGCCGGCGCCCTTGAGCGCGAGGTCGCCGGCTTGATCGCATAACAGGATGTCGACCTGCGCGCCCTGTTCCTGCATCTGGTTGGCCAGCACCATGGCCATGCCCTGGGTCATCGGGCTCTGAGCGTTGAGGACAACGGTGACTGCGGGCTTGTCGGCGAGCACGGCGGTGGAGCCGAGGGCGATGGCGAGGGCGACGAGGGCTTTCTTCATGGTAGTGCTCCTATAGAAAGGGTGATGCATCGATGAATCAGGTCTGCAATTCCGGATAGGCCTGGCGCAGCTTGTGATCGGCAATAAATGCGCCCAGGGGCAGGAGCGCGCCGATGAGCAGCAGTAGCGCCAGGCCTGGCCGGAGAATTCCGCGTGCGAGCGCACTCAGCGTCGCAGTCGCAAGGGACAGGAACAGCGCCCCGTGCAAGGGGCCCAGCAGCTTCACCCCAAGCGGCTGGTCGAGCATGTACTTGACCGGCACGGCGACAAACACCAGGGCGAGCAGTGCGATGCCGTCCGAAAAGGCGAGCCAGTTGAGGATCTTGCGGTGGGACATGCTGGACGACTCCAGGTCAGAGGTGTTCGACGGGCGCGAGCCCGATCGGGTAGGGGTTTGGCAGCGGCAACTGCGCGGCGATGTCCTGTAGCGCTGTCTGCAACATCTCCTCGACCACGGGGTGGTAGAAGGGCAAGGCCAGCAGGTCGTGCGCGGTCTCGCCGCGCTGTATCGCCCAGGCAAGCAGATGGGCGAGATGTTCGCCGCCCGTCGCGACCATCGCGGCGCCGAGCAGTCGGCCATCGGTCGCGTTGGCATAGACGCGCAGCAGGCTGTCGGTGGCGCCGAGGATGCGGGCGCGTCCGTTCTTGTCGCCGCTGGCGGTGCCGACTACGATCCCCTCGGTGGGCAGGGCGTCGAAGCGCATGCCGACCGCGGCGATGTCTGGGTCGGAGAAGGCGATGCCGAGTGGCACCTTGCGCCAGAAGCGGGTGGGGGTTTTGCGGGCAGCGTTGTAGCCGGCAATCGCGCCTTCGTCGGCTGCCTCATGCATAAGCGGCCGGTCCGCATTGGCGTCGCCGGCGATGAAGACCGGCAACTCGCCGACCTGCAGGGTCGTGGGGTCGAAGCGCGGGGTGCCGCGTTCGTCGAGTGGGAAGCCGGCAGCTTCCAGACCCAGGCTGTCGACGTTGGGGCGCCGGCCGAGGGCAGCGAGCAGCAGTTCGACTTCGGCCTTCCGTCCGTCCGCGTGCATGACAATGCCGGATGCGCTGCGCTCGAGCCGGGTCTGCGTGCCCAGCCAGAGTTCGATCTCCTGCCCAAAACGTTCGCATGCGCGCTCGCCGAGTGCAGGATCGGCGAGGCCGCCGACATTCGGTGCGAGGTCTGCCCCGACCACGCGGATGCCGAGTCGGGACAGCGCAAGCCCCATTTCCAGCCCGATGGCGCCGAGTCCGAGGATGCCGATACTGCGCGGCAGCGCTTCGAGTTCGAACAGTGCGTCGGTCGTGATCACGCGATCGCGCAGGTCTTCCAGCCAGCCAGGCATGACTGGGCGTGAACCGGTGGCGATGACGACGGCACGGGCGCGTACGCGCTGCGATCCTGCAGGCGACGAGACCTCGATGAGCGTGGGTTCGAGAAAGCGCGCCGTGCCTTCGATGAGTTTGTCGCCGGCGGCGGCGCGAGCCTTGCCGGCGCCGTTGCTGGCGAAGAAGTCGCGTTGTTCGCGCAGCCTCGCCCAGGTCGCGGCAAGGTCGATGGACAGGGCCTCGACCCCGCGTGCACCGATCCCGGCCAGGGCTTTGCGTGTCGCCCACTCCGCACCGGCATGCAGTGCGGCCTTCGAGGGCATGCAGCCCACCCGGGCGCAGGTAGTGCCGAGCGGGCCGCGGTCGATCATCAGGACGTCGCGCCCGGCACGACGCACCTCGCGCAGCGCATAAAGTCCGGCGCTGCCCGCGCCGATGATGGCGACATCGGTGTGGATTTCGTTGGTCATGCGATCTCCTGTTCGCGCGTGGCGTGATGCCCTGCGGCGTGCGAGGCGCGCTGCAGGGCGGGGGCGGCTTACAGCGACTTGGTGGAGAAGTACCAATCGACCGTGTTGTAACCTTCGGTGGCGCGCTTGTCGGCCGCCTCGGCGGTCTTGGGCGGGGAGACGATCACTTCCTTGCCCGGGCACCAGTTCTCGGGTGTGGCGACACCGTGCGTGTCCGAGGTCTGCAGTGCCTGCAGCAGGCGGACGAACTCGTCGATGCTGCGGCCGTTGCTCATCGGGTAATACACCATGGCGCGCATTACGCCATTGGGGTCGATGAAGAAGGTCGCGCGCACGGCCTGGGTATCGGCAGCACCCGGATGGACCATGCCGTAGGCGCGGGCGACATCCATCTTGATGTCTTCGATGATCGGGAAGGGGATATCGACGCCGAATTTTTCCTTGATGTTGCGCGTCCAGGCCAGGTGCGAGAACAGGCTGTCGATCGACAGGCCGAGCAGTTCGCAATTCATCTCAGCGAACTTGGGCGCGGCATTGGCGAAACCGATGAACTCGGTGGTGCATACCGGCGTGAAGTCGGCGGGATGCGAGAACAGGATCAGCCACTTGCCGCGGTAGTCCTCGAGCGAACGCTCACCATGCGTGGTTCGGACGCTGAATGCAGGGGCCGGTTCGTTCAGGCGGGGAAAGCTGAATTGCTGTGCGTTTTCCATGATGGTGCTCCTAGGGTGAGGGAGATGTCTTTCGACGAGACATACATTAGAGTATTCTAATATTTAGAGCAATGTTATTTTTTGAATTATTTCGATAGCTAAACACAATGGCTTCCCGTGCTGGCTAGGCCTCGCTCTGTCAAGGCATGCGCAATCGGCGTGCCAACTCTGCGGAAGCAGGATTGCGCTTGAAATGTCTGCGCCAAAGCTGAAACCTCAGGACAAGACGCCGGCTTTGGAGTGACTTCTGCTGCCCAAGATGGCGGTGATTGCTGCCATTTCTGGCGCGGTTTGCCTGCTGAGTCGGATGTGGAGGTGTCGCGGCGGCGTATCACACGTTCCGACGTCTCCGCTGGAGTCCATGAGGACCTGTGTATTGATGCTGCGCGAGCCAGTCGGCCGGACGATGTGACGGCCCACAGGCATCGGGAGACGGGAGCGCTCATTGCCGAAGGTCCGCATGCAGCCCCAATTCGCGCTTGTCGCCGCGCACTGGAAACGTCCGTCGAACTTGGCGACAATGCTTGGGTGGCCTCGCTGGCAGGCCCGTCCTTGCGCAGCCCGATGGCAACCGGCGATCAGTCGCACGCCCCTTGACCAGGTCTTGCGCCCCCTGTTTCGCGGCATGCTCCAGTGGGGTCACAGTCGATGCAAATGCCATCATTGCCACGCGCACGGGTCGCGGCGGGGTTATCGGTGTTGCTGTTGATCGCTGCCGTTCCGCTTGGCGTGCATGCTGCGGTGCCGCAGGCCGCTGTTCAGCAGGTGCCGGCAGGTGTCGACTTCTCCCCGACTGGGTTGTCGGCGCGGGGAGAGGGGCAGGGCGCGGCTCCGGTCGGTACGGTCGCGAGCGACGATAGGGGCGCGTCCCGACTCGCGCAGCGTGCGCAGCACCTGACGATCGCACTGTCCGTATTTGCTGCCTTGCTTCTTGCAGTGGTCGGGCTGCTGAGCTTCATCTTGCGGCAGCGCCGCAAGGTCGTCGAGGCACTGCGTCGTGAGATTGCCGAGCGGCGCGCGGCGGAGCGCGCACTGCAGGACAGTGAAACCAAGCTACGTACCCTGATCGAGCACTTCCCGGGCACGGTCTTTCGTTGTCTTGACGACGAGAACTGGACAGCACATTTCATGAGCGGCAGGGATCAGCATATCGTCGGCTATCCGACGGCGGATTTCCTCGTTGCCGGGGGGCGGACCCTGGGCGGCTGCGTGCATCCGGAGGATATCGCCTGGGTATCCGAGCTGGTCAAGCATGCCGTCGAGGAGGCTGGGAGCTGGGAGATGGAGTACCGCATGCTGGGCGCCGATGGGCAGGTGCACTGGATGGCGGAGTACGGTGCGGTTGTTCCGCCACGCGATGGCGGGCCGCGCTATCTCGACGGTTTCGTGCTCGATATCACTCATCAGAAGCAGGCTGCGCTCGAGGTCGAACGCCAGGTGAGGGCGTTTGCGGTGCTCAACGACATCGCGTCGCGTAGTGCGCTCACGCTTGCCGAGCAACTGTCCACTGCGCTGAGTCTGGGGGCCGAGTTCTTGGGTATCGAGATCGCGGTGATCTGCGAGATCCATGACGAGCGCTGCCGAGTGACGGCGATCCATGCCTCGAGTGAGTCCGGTTTGGTCCAGGGCAGCGAGTTCGAACTCGCGTCGAGCTACTGCGACCTGCCGGTGCGTGCGGGCTACATCCAGGCCTTCGAGTCCGTTGGGGCCTCGGCCGCGCGCGATCACCCGAGCTACCGCATGCTTGGCTTCGAGACCTACATCGGTATCCGCCTTGAGGTGGGCGGACGGCTATACGGTTGCCTCGGTTTCGCTGCGGCTGAAGCGAGACAGACGCCTTTCAGCGCCGGTGAGAAGTACTTCGTGGAGTTGCTCGCGCGCTGGATCGGCGCCGCCATCGAGCGGGATCAGGCCGCCCAGCACATGCGCCGGCTGGCGCACATGGTGCGGCATTCCAATGACGCCATGTTCCTCGTTCGCGACGGCATCGTCATCGACTGCAACGACGCCGCGCTGGTGATGTACGAGCGGGCACGCGAGGACATCATCGGGCACTCGCCCCTGACGTTGTCACCGCCCATGCAGCGTGGGGGCGCCTCCGCCGAGTTGGCTGCGCGCTACCTGGCCGCGGCGCGTGCGGGGCAGCCGCAACGCTTCGAATGGGTTCACTCGCGCGGCGGCGGTGGCACCTTTGATGCAGAGGTGGCGCTGAGTGGGTTCGACGAAAACGGCGAGCGGCTGGTAATCGGTGTCGCGCGCGATATCAGTGTCCGCAAGCAGCGTGAACGTGAAGTGCTCGAGTTGAACGCTACGCTAGAGGGTCGAGTCGCCGATCGGACGCGCGAACTCGAGGCTGCGCTCGAGCATCTGCGCCGTACCCAGGACGAGCTGCTGCAGAGCGAGAAACTGGCTTCGCTTGGCGCTCTGGTCGCGGGCGTGGCCCACGAGCTCAACACGCCAATCGGCAACGCGGTCACTGCGTCGAGTACGCTGAACGATGTCTACCGCCAGTTCAACGCACGTGTGGCGACGGGTTTCACGCGATCGGTCTTCAACGACTTCCTTGCCTGTGTGGACGAGGCGGGGCGCATCATCGAACGCAACCTCAGTCGGGCGGCCGAGTTGATCGGCAGTTTCAAGCAGCTCGCCGTGGACCAGACCAGCGATCAGCGTCGCCCATTCGATCTGCGCGAGGTCGTGCAGGAGGTGGGGCTGGCGATGAAGCCGAGTATCCGCCGTACCCCCTTCCGGCTGGTGGACGAGGTGCCCGCTGGGCTGAAGCTGGACAGTTATCCCGGGCCGCTCGGGCAGGTGCTGATCAACCTCATCAACAATGCCCTTGTCCACGCTTTCGAGGGACGTGATCGGGGTGCGATCACCCTCACGGCAGCTCCCGCTGGGGAGGATTGGCTGAGGCTGGTCGTCAGCGACGACGGCTGCGGTATTTCTGCCGTTAATCTCAAGCGCGTGTTCGATCCATTTTTCACCACTCGGATGGGGCAGGGGGGATCTGGGTTGGGCTTGCACATAACCCACCAGTTGGTGACCGGTATCTTGGGTGGGCGAGTCAGGATCGAGAGCGAGGAAGGCAAGGGCACATCAGTCACGATCGAACTCCCTTGCGGTCCGGAACGCTCGGGGCAGAGCGTGGTGGAGTAGGCTGGGCGGTAGCGTAAAACGGGCGCTTCGCTATGCCGCAGTGCGTGAATCTGGTCGCCGCTGTCCGATAACGAGCAGGTTGCGTGGTGTCAGGCTGCGCTCGCAGAACCTTCCCAGGACAACGTCGAAACCACGCTCGCCCAGGCCCAGCGCGAGATCGAGTACCAGCCACAATTCCAGACCGCGCCGGAAGGCGTGGCGCACGAGTTCTAGGCGAAGTACTTCGTCACGTCGCTTCCAGCCGACATGCTCCCAGTCCGCCCATGCCGGATTCGCGGGCAGCCTTACATGCTCGCGGATCGCCAGTCTGCGGCAGAAGTCATCGAAGCTGCCGTCAAACCAGGCCGCAGGTACGGGACGGAAAGGGCGTCGCGTTTCACCCTCGACTTCAGTGCGTAGCGCGATGAAACCAAGCTTCCAGGCTTGGTCGCGCGCGAGACGAGTGCGATCGCGCTCTGGTGCGGTAACCAACTCGGTTACAGCGAGCCGTAGTGCTGAGGCGTCGAGCATCAGCGAGGCGTCGCTGCTCAGGGGTTGGTAGGGGTCTTCGCTTCCCAGGTGATAGCAACACGGAGAAATCCGGTAAGCCTCGGCACCGTCAGTATGTGCGTTGCGTACCAGGCTGCGGTGGAGTTCGCCGCATGCGTGGAGCGCGAAGACCGTGCGACCGCGCACGTGTCCGTGTCCGCTCGCGGTGAGCGCGTCGGCGCACAAGATCTCTTGGTCGACACCCTTGCGGGTGGCAAGGCTCTTGGCGTCGGCGCACAGCGCGGGGTTGAGCTCGAGCGAGACCACCGGTACCTGGTCGGTGAGTGCAACCTTGCGGCCGAGGTGGCCCTTGCCTGCGCACCACTCAAGCGCAGGGGTCACGGTGGCCGGGATGTGACGGACAAATGCTTCGACTTGCGCGCGCTTGCGTCCTGGCATGCCGTCATCCTCGCGCGCACGGGAAGCAGGTCGTGAGCGAGCGGGCAGCGCAGGGACCTCGGAGAGCTTGTTCACCATGCCTAGCGCGGGCAGGTAAGCCGCGAGCCAGTCTGCGCAGGCTTCGGGGTCGAGCCCGAAGCGTTTGACCGCCTCGTCGTCCAGCGCCTCCAGAGCGGTCGCAAGCGCGGGCCTGTGCTCCCTCCACCGGGGACTGACTGAATGAAACGGAGCTGGGCGCCAGATCTCTTCGTGTTCAGCTAGCAAGGTCTGCAGTTCAAGGAACCGGGCACGAAGGTTCATCGGTTGGCGCGCACTGTGTGTGTTCTCTGGGGGCGTTCATTCCATGGCTGGCAAACGCATGATACGTCCGGTGATCCGCGACGTGGTTGTCGTGCAGAGACCTCTCGAGCAGTCGGCTTGGGGAGGGCTGAGCGCTTGTGCGGAGAATCTCGATATATGTTGTGTCTTATAGAAGACTTTTGGCTTCAGAGTATTGACCCGCGCGCGATTCAATCGCATCCTTCGTTGGTTAAGCACCCTCGAAGGAGGGGCGTGGTGTCAACATCAAGTACAGAGAGCCCGAACATGACCGAACGAGTGACCTGCGAGCGTCTTCAGGTGGCCACCAGCCTGAAGCGATTCATTGAGGAAGAGGCCCTGCCGGGCAGCGGTGTGGACCCTGCCGCGTTCTGGAGCGGGTTCGATGCGCTCGTGCATGATCTGGCCCCCCGAAACGCAGCCCTGCTGGCTGAGCGCGATCGCATCCAGGCCGAGGTTGATGCCTGGCATCGTGCCAATCCAGGCCCCATCAAAGACATGGCTGCCTACAAGGCCTTCCTGGCCTCCATCGGCTACCTGCTCCCGGTCCCGGCTGATGCCAAGGTCAGCACCACCAATGTCGATGACGAGCTTGCCGTTCAGGCGGGGCCCCAGCTCGTTGTGCCGGTAATGAATGCGCGCTATGCGCTCAATGCTGCCAATGCGCGTTGGGGATCGCTCTACGACGCGCTCTACGGCACCGATGCGATTCCCCAGAAGGACGGCGCCGAACTCACCAAGGGCTACAATCCTGTGCGTGGCCAGAAGGTGATCGCCTTCGGTCGCCAGGTGCTGGACCAGGCCGCAGCGCTTGCCGGCGCCTCGCACGCCGATGTCACCGCTTACACCGTGTCCGCTGGCGAGCTGGTGGCTGCGCTGCGCAATGGCAGTACCGTCGGGCTGCAACAGCCCGAGAAGTTCATCGGCTTCCAGGGTGAGGCCGCAGCGCCGAGCGCGCTCCTGATTCGCAACAACGGCCTGCACATCGAGATCCAGATCGATCGCGACGGCGCCATCGGCAAGACCGATGCGGCTGGCGTCAATGACCTGCTGATGGAGGCCGCACTGTCGACGATCATGGACTGCGAGGACTCGGTCGCTGCAGTCGATGCCGACGACAAGATCGTTGCCTACCGCAACTGGCTTGGCCTGATGAGCGGCACGCTCGAGGACAGCTTCGAGAAGGGCGGCAAGCAGATGACCCGCCGCCTGAATGCCGACCGCGAGTACGCCGGCGCCGATGGCAAGGTGGTGAAACTGCATGGCCGTGCGCTGCTGTTCGTGCGCAACGTGGGGCACCTGATGACCAATCCTGCCGTCCTGTGGGGTGAGGGCAAGGAGATTCCCGAGGGCATCATGGATGCGGTGGTGACCACGCTGATCGCCAAGCGCGACCTCGGCCGCCGTGGCAATTCGCGTAAGGGCAGCATCTACATCGTCAAGCCCAAGATGCACGGACCTGCCGAAGTCGCTTTTGCCGACGAACTCTTTACCCGTGTCGAGCAGCTGCTCGGCCTGCCGGCCCATACGGTCAAGCTCGGCATCATGGATGAGGAGCGTCGCACGAGCGTGAACCTGCGCGCCTGCATTGCCGCTGCGCCCGCGCGTGTTGCCTTCATCAACACCGGCTTCCTTGACCGTACCGGCGACGAGATGCACACCGCCATGGAAGCCGGTCCGATGATGCGCAAGGGCGACATCAAGAACAGCAAGTGGATCGCGGCCTACGAGCGCCGCAACGTGCTGATCGGTCTTGCCGCCGGCCTGCGTGGCCGCGCCCAGATTGGCAAGGGCATGTGGGCCATGCCGGACCTGATGGCGGCGATGCTGGAGCAGAAGATCGCCCACCCCAAGGCGGGCGCCAACACCGCTTGGGTGCCGTCGCCGACTGCCGCCACACTGCACGCCTTGCACTATCACCAGGTCAGCGTGGGCGCGGTGCAGCAGGAGATCGAGAAGCTCGATCTCAACGCGCAGGCCGAGGCCCTGCTCGACGATCTGCTCACCATCCCGGTGGTGGAGCAGGCGAACTGGAGCGAGGCCGAGCTGCAGCAGGAGCTCGACAACAACTGCCAGGGTATCCTGGGCTATGTGGTGCGCTGGGTGGAGCAAGGCGTCGGTTGTTCGAAAGTGCCCGACATCAACAACGTCGGGCTGATGGAGGACCGTGCCACGCTGCGCATCTCCAGCCAGCACATCGCCAACTGGTTGCGCCACGGCGTGGTCGGCGCCGAGCAGGTGGAGGCCACGCTGCAGCGCATGGCTGCGGTAGTCGATGGCCAGAATGCCGGTGATCCGCTGTATCGCCCGATGGCGCCGGACTTCGGTGCTTCCGTGGCCTACGCGGCTGCGCGTGCGCTGATCTTCGAAGGCTGCGCCCAGCCCAGTGGCTACACTGAGCCGCTGCTGCATCGTTATCGCCAGCAGTTCAAGGCCCGTTTCGGCGCTTGATCTGGGTCGGCAGCGGGTCGAGGCCCGCTGCGCCACCGGCTGCGGCTCGGTCGGTGGGCCAATGAAGAAAGGCGCCCGTGGGCGCCTTTCTTCATGTCCTGCAGGGCATAGCCCCTGCCCGGGGCTATCTCACCACAGCTGCCACCACGGCTTGGTGTTTGCCGGCCCGCCACGGAAATAGACGCTGTCAGGGAAGTTCGTGCGCATGACGCGCTCGGCGTCGTCGCGCAGTTGGGTCATGCCCAGCGCGTCGTAGCTCTTGACGAGCAGGAACAGGGCTTCCTCGATGGCCGGTGCCTGGGGAAAGTTCGTAACTGCCGTCTGAGCGCGGTTGATGCTGGCAACGTAGGCGCCACGGTTGTAGTAATAGCGCGCGACGTGAACTTCGTGCGAGGCGAGCGAGTTGACCAGGTACTGCATGCGCGCGCGCGAGTCGTCCGCGTAGCGGCTGTCCGGGAAGCGCTCGACGAGTTCGCGGAAGCTGTCGAACGCTTCGCGAGCGCCCTTGGGGTCGCGCTCGGAGAGATCCTGGCGCGACAGGTTGGCGAGCAGGCCAAGGTTTTCGTTGAAGTTGATCAGGCCTTTGAGGTAGTAGGCGTAATCGACGTTGGGATGGTTGGGGTGCAGCCGGATGAAGCGGTCTGCTGCTGCCAGTGCCAGCGCCTGTTCCCCCTGCTTGAAGTACGCATAGGCGACCTCGATCTGGGCCTGCTGGGCAAATCTGCCGTAGGGATAGCGTGCCTCGAGCTTCTCGAACAGGGTGACAGCCCGGTCGTAGGCGCCTTCGGACATCGAAGTCTTTGCCTCGGAATACAGCCGCTGGGCGTTCCAGCCGGTTGTTTCGTCGACCTGATCGGGCAGTAGCCCGCAGCCACCGGCCAGCAGGGCGCCAATAAGAACAGCTTTTGCCGTTAAACTTCCGAGGGTGAACCTGGCCATCGAAGACACTCGCGTGAATGAACGCGCCGATTATATCCCAGCCGACGAGCCCGACTCGCTCGAAGCGCTGACGATTCCTGATGAACTTGCAGGCCTGCGCCTGGACCAGGCGCTCGCCCGCTTGCGCCCTGAGCATTCGCGCAGTCGCTTGCAGTCATGGATGCGCGATGGCTACGTCCTGCTCGATGGCAACGCGCCTGACCCGAAGCGCAAAGTGTGGGGCGGCGAATGCGTCGAGATCGCGCCGCCGCCCGCGCCCGAGCTTGGCGCCGAGCAGCCCGAGGACATCCCGCTCGACATCGTCTTCGAGGATGCGCACCTGCTCGTGATCAACAAGCCGGTCGGGTTGGTCGTGCATCCTGGCAGCGGCAACTGGAGCGGCACGCTGCTCAATGCACTGCTGCACCACGACCCGGCGCTGGCGGCAGTGCCGCGGGCGGGTATCGTGCACCGGCTCGACAAGGACACGAGCGGCTTGCTTGTCGTTGCCAGGACGCTCGCTGCGCAGACGGAGTTGGTGCGCCAGCTTCAGGCGCGAACCGTCAAGCGCCACTACTGGGCGCTGGTCAAGGGCGAACTCACGGCGGGCGCAAGCGTCGATGCGCCGATCGGGCGCCACCCCAGTCTGCGCACGCGGATGGCGGTGGTCGGCAACGGCCGCCCGGCCGTCACCCATTACCTTGTGCGAGAGCGTTTTGCGCGCTGTACCTTGGTCGAATGCAGGTTGGAGACAGGGCGCACGCACCAGATCCGGGTCCACATGGCGCATGTCGGCCACGCCTTGGTGGGCGACGCCGTTTATGGTCAGCGTCGCACGGGCTCAGCCTTGCTCGACAGCTTTGCGCGCCAGGCGCTGCACGCCTTCAGGTTGGGTTTGCGCCACCCGCAGAGTGGTGATGACATGGCGTGGGAATGTCCCATGCCCGCCGACTTCGCCATGCTGCTGCAGGCTTTGCGTGAGGAACTGGCGTGAGCGGGGGGCACTCGCCGACGGTTGGTCGGCCGCTGGTTCCTGGCTTGTTGTGCCCGGACTGGGCTCTGCCCAAGGGTGTCGGTGCATTGCTGACGACATGTGAGGGCGGGGTTAGTGCGGGCGACTTTACCAGCTTCAATCTGGGTGCCCATGTAGGTGACGACCCGGCGGCGGTGGCGTCGAATCGCGCACGGTTGCGCGCCCATCTGCCCTCGGAGCCGGCCTGGCTCGATCAGGTACATGGATGCACGGTGGTCGACGCCGAGTCGGTGACGGGCCATGTTCGTGCGGATGCCGCAGTTTCAAGGACGCCGGGCCGGGTGTGCGCCGTGATGACGGCGGACTGCCTGCCGGTGCTGCTGTGCGATGACGACGCCACGGTCGTGGCAGCGGTGCATGCCGGATGGCGCGGGTTGGCGGCGGGTATCGTCGAGGCGACGGTCGCGCATATGGCGGTTGCGCCATCCAGCCTGCGTGCGTGGTTGGGGCCGGCGATCGGCCCTGGTGCCTTCGAGGTCGGTGACGATGTCCGGTGCGCGCTCGCCGACAGTGATGAGGAGGCCGCGCAGGCTTTCGTGGCGGGCGCTGCGCCTGGCAAGTGGATGGCTGACCTCTTCGTGCTTGCCCGCCTGCGCCTGCGCAGGCTTGGCGTTGAGCGTGTCGATGGCGGCGGGGCGTGCACCTATTCGTCGCCACGGCAGTTCTATTCCTATCGCCGTGATGCAAGGACAGGCCGTTTTGCGTCTCTGGTCTGGCTCGATGCGCACTGATTCCGGGCTCCGGCATGGCAGGCACCCGCTTCGCATCGACCTCCAAACGGCTTGGGCTATTGATCAGGGCCCGTTTCGGCTCTATCGTTGCGGTCAAGGGCTTCGCGTTCGCGTTCGCGCTGGCGCCGCCGGCGGGCCGGGGTGCCGAAGATCCACATGAAGAGGGCGAGTGGGGCGATGCCCCAGAAGACGAAGGTCAAAACGCCAGCGACGACGGTGTCCTCGGACACGGCGACGAGGATGGCGACATAGAGCCAGGCAATCGGAATCAGGTACATGCGCCAATTGTAGCGCCGCTGCGACGCCGGATCGGGATTGCCATGCAGCACAAATCAGCACGCGATGGCCGCCGGCCGTCGCCACCAGCTTTGGGAGATGTGAATGTCGGATTCAGCGGGTAAGGGGACGCCGCCTGGCGTGCAGGCCATGTTCGAGGCGGGGCAGTCCATGGCGAAGAGCTTCTTCGACGCGCTGGCGCGACAGCATGCGGCAATGCAGGATTCCTCGGGCGTAGCGGCTCCCAAGCTGCCGCTGCCCGAGACGGAGGCCCTTGGCGCCATCCAGAAGGCCTACGCGGAGAAGCACGCCCAGCTGTGGTCGTCGATGCTTGCGCGCAAGGACGGCGGGCCTGCGCCGGCCGTTGTTCAGCCGCCGCCGGGCGACAGACGGTTTACCGCGCCGGAGTGGAGTGAGAGTCCGGTGTTCGACTACCTGCGCCAAGCCTACCTGCTCAACGCCGAGTTGCTCACCCAGGTTGCCGAGGCCATGCCGATCGCCGACGGCCGCGCGAAGTCGCGCATTCAGTTCCTGACCCGGCAGTACATCGATGCCTTGTCGCCGAGCAACTTTGCCGCGACCAATCCCGAGTTCATCAAGACCGCGCTTGAGACCAAGGGCGAGAGCATCACGCGTGGCGTGCAGAACCTGCTCGGCGACCTTGAGAAGGGGCGCATCTCGATGACCGATGACTCGGCCTTCGAGATCGGCCGTAACCTGGCACTGACGCCGGGCTCGGTGATTTTCGAGAACGAGCTCATGCAGCTCATCCAGTACGCCCCGCTGACCGAGAAGGTGGCGCAGGCGCCGCTGCTGATCGTGCCGCCCTGCATCAACAAGTTCTACATCATGGATCTGCAGCCGGAGAACTCCCTGGTTCGATTCGCGGTAGAGCAGGGCTTCACCGTGTTCCTGGTGTCTTGGCGGAACCCCCGTCCGGAGTCGGGCGGGCATTTCACTTGGGACGATTACCTGGAGAAGGGGCCGCTGGCTGCGCTGGATGTCGTGCGCGCGGTGACCCGCGTAAAGAAACCCAACGTGCTCGGTTTTTGCGTCGGCGGCACCATCCTGACCTCGGCGCTCGCGGTGGCGCGGGCGCGTGGTGAGGACCCGGTGGCGAGCCTCACTCTGATGACGACGCTGCTCGATTTTTCGGATGCGGGCGAGCTGGGCTGCCTGGTCGATGAGGCCGGCGTGGCCGCGCGCGAGGCAGCGATCGGCAAGGGCGGCGTGCTCAAGGGGCAGGAGTTGGCGAACGTGTTCTCCTTCCTGCGTGCCAACGATCTGGTCTGGCAGTACGTCGTCGGCAACTACCTCAAGGGCAACAAGCCTGCGGCCTTCGACCTGCTGTACTGGAATTCTGATTCGACCAACTTGCCCGGGCCTTTCCTGACCTGGTACTTGCGCAACATGTACCTCGAGAACAACCTGCGAGTGCCGGGCAAGCTCCGGATGCTGGGGCAGAAGGTCGATCTTGCCAAGGTGGATATGCCCGCCTACCTGCTTGCGGCACGCGAAGATCACATCGTGCCATGGAAGAGCGCCTACCTGGCGCGCAACCTGCTGGGCGGCGACACCACGTTCGTGCTCGGCGCGAGCGGGCATATCGCTGGTGCGATCAACCCGGCATCCAAGAACAAGCGCAGCTATTGGACCGCTGAAGGGCGGCCGACCGACCCTGATGAGTGGTTCGAAGGTGCGACAGAGCACAAGGGCAGTTGGTGGCTGAACTGGATCGAGTGGTTGCGTCCGCATGGCGGCAAGCAGGTTGCGGCGCGAGGGCGTCTCGGCAGCACGCGCTATGAGCCGATCGAGCCGGCTCCGGGACGCTACGTGAAGGAGCGTGCCTGATCCGTCTGTCTCGACCAGATTTGCGGCGACAGCGTTGGGGCGGGCGCTGTCGTCACGATTGAAGCCCGTCCGGCACACAAGAACCCCGTCTAGGGAGAGGAGAGAACAATGTCTAGAGTTGCACTGGTAACCGGTGGTATGGGTGGTCTGGGCGAGGCGATCTGCATCAAGCTCGCGGCGCTGGGCTACAAGGTTGTGACGACGCATTCGCCGGGTAACAGCAAGGCGGCAGAGTGGCTGCAGACCATGAACAACATGGGCTACGGCTTCAAGGCCTATCCCTGCGACGTTGCCGATTTCGATTCGGCCAAGGCTTGCGTGGAGCAGGTGACTCGGGAAGTGGGTCCGGTCGATGTGCTGGTGAACAATGCCGGTATCACCCGCGACATGACGTTCAAGAAGATGACCAAGGCGGACTGGGATGCGGTGATCAGCACCAACCTCGACTCGGTTTTCAACATGACCAAGCAGGTCATGGACGGCATGGTCGAGCGCAAGTGGGGGCGCGTCATCAACGTCTCCTCGGTCAACGGTCAGAAGGGGGCGTTCGGTCAAACCAACTATTCCGCTGCCAAGGCCGGCATGCACGGCTTCACGAAGGCGCTTGCGCTCGAGGTCGCACGTAACGGCGTGACCGTGAACACCATCTCGCCGGGCTACATCGGCACCAAGATGGTGATGGCCATCCCGCAGGAGATCCTCGACTCGAAGATCCTGCCGCAGATTCCCGTGTCGCGCCTTGGCAAGCCGGAAGAGATCGCCGGTCTGGTGGCCTACCTGTCGTCGGAAGAGGCGGCGTTCGTCACCGGCGCGAACATCTCGATCAACGGCGGTCAGCACATGTTCTGATTCCTGCCTGCAGGCTTGCCGAGCCGGCAGTGGAGCGCTCCTGAGGGGGCGCTTTTTTTTCGCCTCGATGCCGCGTTCTATTGCGTTGCAACAAGAGTTGTCAACAGTGTTTATAATGCGATCGCAAGGCAGTTGATGCGCTGCCGCAAGAAGCGCCGAATGTGGTCCAGGATCCGGTCTAGCCTGGAGCGTCGGCATCTAAAATTGCTCCTGAAGGATCTCAAGATGTCCCAGAAAATCGCTCTCGTCACTGGCGCCATGGGTGGTCTTGGCACCGCGATCTGTCAATCGCTGGCCAAGGATGGCATGAAGGTTGTCGCCAACTGCCTGCCTGGCTTCGACCAGAAGGAAGGCTGGCTGGCTGCCCAGCGCGACCTGGGTTTCGACTTCGTCGCGGCTGAGGGCGATGTCTCGGACTACGAGTCCTGCGCCGCCATGGTTGCCCGCATCGAGGCCGAGGTCGGCCCGATCGACGTGCTGGTCAACAACGCCGGTATCACCCGCGACAAGTTCTTCCCGAAGATGGAGAAGGGCCAGTGGGACGCGGTGATCAGCACCAACCTCAACAGCCTGTTCAACGTCACGCACCATGTGTCGGCCAAGATGGCTGAGCGTGGCTGGGGGCGCATCGTCAACATCTCCTCGGTGAACGGGGTCAAGGGCCAGGCCGGCCAGACCAACTATTCGGCAGCCAAGGCGGGTGTGCTCGGCTTCACCAAGGCGCTTGCCGCCGAGCTGGCGACCAAGGGCGTCACCGTGAATGCCGTCGCGCCGGGCTACATCGGCACCGACATGGTCATGGCCATTCGCGACGACATCCGCCAAGGCATCATCGACACCGTGCCGATGAAGCGCCTCGGTCGTCCGGACGAGATTGGCGATCTGTGCGCCTACCTCGCGTCGGACAAGGCAGCCTACATCACCGGCGCCACCATCAACATCAATGGCGGCTTGCACATGTGCTGATGGCTGCACTGCAGCATGCGTGAAATCACGAAACCCCGTCGAATGGCGGGGTTTCGTTTTCGCACCGCGATATAATCGATCCCGCAACCCAGAGCGGGACGGACCGCCGTCGAGGAGATGGAGAAATGCAGGAACAGCAGCGCCTGATCAAGAAGTACCCCAATCGTCGCCTGTACGACACGCGTACGAGTTCGTACATCACGCTTTCGGACGTCAAGGAGCTCGTGCTCAACAACGAGGAGTTCCAGGTCGTCGATGCGAAGACCGGCGAGGAGCTCACGCGCAGCATCCTGCTCCAGATCATTCTCGAGGAAGAGGCGGGCGGCGCGCCCATGTTCACCAGCGACCTGCTGGCGCACATGATCCGTTTCTACGGCAACGCCATGCAAGGCATGATGGGGAAGTACCTTGAAAGCAACATCAAGGCGTTCACCGAGATGCAGGGAAAGCTTCAGGACCAGGCGCGCGCGATCTATGGCGAGAACAGCCCGGTCGGTCAGGACCTGTGGGCGCAGTTCCTCAATTTCCAGGGGCCCGCGCTGCAGAGCATGATGGGCGCCTACGTCGACCAGTCGAAGAAGATGTTCGAGCAGATGCAGAGCCAGCTCGAGAGCCAGACGCGCAACATGTTCACCGGCTTCCAGTTCCCCAATTACGTCAAGCCCGGCGACGAGCGCGCCGATGCGCCCGCCGCGACCGGCAAGGGCGACGCCCACAAGTGATGCCCTGACGCGAGCGGGGCGGCTGAACCTTTCTGCCACCCCCTCGTGCCGACCCCCGGACAGGTTTCCCCACGCATGACCACTTTCAAGACCCCGAACCTGCCGCGCGTCGGCTTCGTTTCCCTCGGCTGTCCGAAGGCGACCGTCGACTCCGAGCACATCCTCACCCGATTGCGCGCCGAGGGCTACAGCATCTCCGGCACCTATGACGACGCCGACCTGGTGGTGGTCAACACCTGTGGCTTCATCGATGCCGCGGTCGAGGAGTCGCTCGATGCCATCGGCGAGGCGCTGGCCGAGAACGGCAAGGTCATCGTCACCGGCTGCCTTGGCGCCAAGGACGATGTCGTGTTGGCGGCGCATCCCCAGGTGCTCGCGGTCACCGGGCCGCATGCTACCGAAGAGGTCATGCATGCGGTGCATAAGCACCTGCCCAAGCCTCATGACCCCTTCACGGATCTGGTGCCGCCGCAGGGCATTCGCCTGACGCCGCAGCATTACGCCTACCTCAAGATCTCCGAGGGCTGTAATCACCGCTGCACCTTCTGCATCATTCCGTCCATGCGTGGCGACCTGGTCAGCAGACCTATCCACGAGGTCATGCGCGAGGCCGAGGCGCTTGCCGATGCTGGCGTGAAGGAAATCCTCGTCATCTCCCAGGACACCTCCGCCTACGGTGTCGACGTCAAGTATCGGACCGGCTTCTGGGGTGGGCGGCCACTCAAAACCCGCCTTGTGGACCTGGCGCGTGCCCTGGGCGAGCTCGGCATCTGGATCCGCATGCACTACGTGTATCCGTACCCGAGCGTCGACGAGCTGATCCCGCTGATGGCCGAGGGCAAGATCCTGCCCTACCTCGACGTACCCTTCCAGCACGCCAGCCCGCGCATCTTGAAGGCGATGAAACGGCCCGCCAATGCCGAGAATGTGCTCGAGCGCGTGCGAAAGTGGCGCAGCATCTGTCCCGAACTCACTATTCGTTCGACCTTCATCACCGGTTTCCCCGGCGAGACCGAGGAAGATTTCGAGATGCTGCTCAACTTCCTTGAGGAGGCGCAGCTTGACCGCGTGGGGGCATTTTCCTATTCGCCGGTCGAGGGGGCCGCGGCAAACGAGCTGCCGGATGCCGTCCCGCACGAGGTACGCGAGGAGCGACGGGCGCGGCTGATGGACTTCCAGGAAGATATCTCCACGCAGCGCCTTGAAGCAAAGATCGACCGCGAGATGACCGTCCTTGTCGATGAGATCGAAGAGGATGGCGCGCTGGCGCGCTCGCCAGGCGACGCACCCGAGATCGACGGCCTGGTGATCATCCCCGATGCCGAAGGGCTGGAGCCGGGCGACTTCGTGCGAGTCCGCATCACGGATTGCGATGTCCATGACCTCTACGCCGAAAGGCTCGACTGACGGCGCGGCAAACGCGTTCGTCTCAGGAGCAGGGCCTTGACTCCTCCGGGGGCGTTCGCCCTGCCGCCGCAGCGTGATGGTGGCCACGAGCCGGTCATTGGCTTGGCGCTGGGCAGTGGTGCCGCGCGCGGGTGGGCGCATCTGGGGGTGCTGCGGGCGCTGGCCGAGGAGGGCATTGCGCCGCGCGTGATCAGCGGCTGCTCGATCGGCGCGCTCGTTGGTGCAGCTGCGGCTTCGGGCGACCTCGACAAGCTCACGCGCTGGGCCGAGACGCTGAAGTGGCAGGACGTCGTATCCCTGCTCGACGTGTCGCTGCGTGGTGGCCTCATCAAGGGCCAGAAGCTGATCAGTTTCTTCGAGCGCAATTTCATCGATCGCGACTTCTCCGAGCTCGACGCACGCTTTGCCTGCGTGGCGACCGAGTTGGGCAGTGGCCGTGAAGTCTGGCTGCACGACGGCAGCGTGTCCGCAGCCGTGAGAGCATCGATTGCGTTGCCCGGGTTGATGACGCCGGTGATGTACCAGGGTCATCTGCTTGTGGATGGCGGGCTGGTCAACCCCGTGCCGGTGTCCTTGTGCAGGGCGATGGGTGCCGATGTGGTCATTGCGGTCGATCTGGGGTCGGATATGGTCGGGCGTGCGCTGCGCCGAACGGCTGCGGCGCCCGTGCCGATCGAGGAAACCGAGGCCGGCTGGACCGAGCGCCTGCTGGCCGGCCTGGGACTCTCGCGTGACGACATTGATGCCTTGTCGGCGGCAATCCCATTCGGTAGCGACAGTTCGCCTTCACTCGCTTCAGTGATCAGCTCCAGCATCAACATCATGCAGGTCCGGATCGCTCGTAGTCGCCTTGCAGGCGATCCTGCCGACGTGCTCATCTCGCCGCGCGTCGGCCAGCTCGGCCTGATGGACTACCATCGCGCCGATGAGGCAATTGCCGAAGGCGTCGCTGCCGTCGGCCGCGTGCGTACGGTGTTGCGCGAGCTCACCGGCAGGTCAGACTGAGGAGGCGGGCATGGCGTCCCTGATCGAGCTCTTGCAAGGCATTGTGGGGGCGCCGAACGTCCTTACCGCGGCCGCTGACATGGCGCCGAGTCTTGCCGACTGGCGCGGGCGTTATCACGGCACCGCTCAGGCCGTCGTCCGGCCGGCCACCACCGCAGAACTCGCTGCCGTGGTGGCCACCTGCGCGCACGCGGGTGTGCCGATGGTGCCTCAGGGCGGCAACACCGGCCTGTGTGGTGGTGCCACGCCGCTCGCCGACGGGCGTGCGGTGGTGATCGGCATGGGGCGAATGAACCGTGTGCGCGCGCTCGATGTCGATAACGGCACGATCTGCGTCGAGGCCGGATGCACGCTTGCAAGCGTGCAGGGCGCTGCTGCCGCCGAAGATCTGCTGTTTCCGCTGTCACTGGCCTCTGAGGGTAGCTGCCAGATCGGCGGCAACCTGTCGACCAACGCTGGCGGCGTGCAGGTGTTGCGCTACGGCAACATGCGCGAGCTGGTGCTGGGGCTCGAGGTAGTGCTGCCTGACGGACGGATCTGGGACGGACTGCGTGGCCTGCGCAAGGACAACACTGGCTACGATCTCAAGCACCTGTTCGTAGGGGCGGAGGGTACGCTAGGCATCATTACCGCAGCAGTGCTCAAGCTGTTTCCGCTGCCGCGGGCTCGTGCCACCGCCTGGGTCGGGGTGCCCGATCCGCGCGCGGCCGTGCACCTGCTGAGGCTGATGCGCGACGCCTGCGGTGAGCGCGTGAGCGCGTTTGAGATCGTCGGTCGCAGCGCGCTTGAACTCGTACTCGCTCACATTCCCCGGGCACGCGCCCCATTGGCTCGGGGCCACGACTGGGGCGTGCTGCTGGAGTTGACCGACCCGCAGCTCGATTCAGGGTTGGCGACCAAACTTGAGCAGGCGTTGGCGGTGGCGATGGCTCGTGGCCTGGTACTCGACGCCGTGCTTGCGACCTCCGAGGCGCAGGCGGCTGAGCTGTGGGTCTTGCGCGAGCAGATCTCCGAGGCACAGCGTCTGGAAGGAGTCAGCATCAAGCACGACATATCGGTGCCGGTCAGTCGCATACCGGAGTTTCTTGAGCGCACGAAGGCAGTGCTCGAGGCGCGCTACGCCGGTGTTCGTATCGTCGCCTTCGGCCATATCGGCGATGGCAACCTCCATTACAATCTGTCGCAACCCCTGGTCGAGGCCAACGCGGCCTTCATAGCGCGCACGGCTGAGATCAATCGCATCGTGCATGACGAGGTTGCAGCCCTTGGCGGGTCGATCTCCGCCGAGCATGGGCTTGGCCAACTCAAGCGCGATGAGATCCTGCGCTACAAGTCTGAGGTCGAACTCGACATGATGCGGGCGGTGAAGCGCGCGCTCGACCCACTGGGTTTGATGAATCCTGGCAAGGTCCTGCCGCTGCGTGCCTGAGCGAGAAGGGCGAGATGGGGGCAGGAATTGAAATTGTGTGACAAGGGGGTTTACAAGGTGGGGGCTAGTTCCTATAATGCGCGCTCTTCGGTGACGGGGGTATAGCTCAGCTGGGAGAGCGCTTGCATGGCATGCAAGAGGTCAGCGGTTCGATCCCGCTTACCTCCACCACAAAGAAGAATTGGTAGTACGCAGTCCCCATCGTCTAGAGGCCTAGGACACCGCCCTTTCACGGCGATAACCGGGGTTCGAATCCCCGTGGGGACGCCAGTCAAAGCGCCCAGCATTGAGCTGGGGGCAAAGCCGGCAAGGCCGGTGCAGGTTAGTGCGGAGTGGTAGTTCAGTCGGTTAGAATACCGGCCTGTCACGCCGGGGGTCGCGGGTTCGAGTCCCGTCCACTCCGCCAGTTTCAACAGAGCTTTGCTCTGATGTGCAGCGAAGGTGACAATTCGATGCACTTGCGGTGAGCTTGATCAGAAGCTATAATCGCCGACTTGTTGTGGGGGTATAGCTCAGCTGGGAGAGCGCTTGCATGGCATGCAAGAGGTCAGCGGTTCGATCCCGCTTACCTCCACCAAATGGTTTTTGCAGTAGTAGGCTTGCAGTCCCCATCGTCTAGAGGCCTAGGACACCGCCCTTTCACGGCGATAACCGGGGTTCGAATCCCCGTGGGGACGCCAACATTGCAGCTTGGTCGTCGTAAAGATCAATCTGCAGCTTCGTGGAAACACGAAGTCGATCAGCGCGGAGTGGTAGTTCAGTCGGTTAGAATACCGGCCTGTCACGCCGGGGGTCGCGGGTTCGAGTCCCGTCCACTCCGCCACCAAAAAGCCCCGAGTCAGGTTTCTGACTCGGGGCTTTTTCCATTGGCCCATCTGTGCCCATCTCGCCTTTGCTTTCCTGGCTGGTGCTGGTGAGCAGAATCAGCTAAAGTTCATAACATACGCTACGGTATGGAAAAAGGGCGTGCCTGTGCGTCTGTCCGTGCGTGTCTTATAACCAGTCGGGAGAGCAAGTACGATGAGTATCACCAAGGTTGGTGTCGTTGGCGCGGGGACGATGGGCAATGGTATTGCCCAAGCTTTCGCGGTTGCAGGGATGGATGTGGTGATGATGGACGTGGCCGAGGCGCAGGTTAAGCGTGGCCTCGATACCATTGGCGCCAGTCTCGATCGCCTGGTGAAGAAGGAAAAGATGAGTGCCGAGCAGAAGGCTGCGGCAATGGCGCACATCGGCACGGCGACGGCGCTTTCCGCGTTGGCTGATTGCGACCTCGTCATCGAGGCTGCGACCGAGAACGTCAATCTCAAGCTCAAGATCTTCGCAGAGCTGGATGCGCTGACCAAGCCTGAGGCCATTCTCGCCAGCAACACTTCGTCGATCTCGATCACCCGCCTTGCTGCCAGCACGCAGCGGCCGGCCCAGGTCATCGGCATGCACTTCTTCAATCCGGTGCCGATGATGGCGCTGGTAGAGCTCATCAAGGGGCTGCAGACCTCCGATGCGACTTATGAAGCCGTCGAGGCGCTTGCGCAGTCGATCGGCAAGTCCCCGATCAAGGTGAAGAACAGCCCGGGTTTCGTTGTCAATCGCCTGTTGTGCCCGATGATCAACGAGGCAGTATTCGCGCTTGGCGAGGGGCTGGCGACTGCGGCAGAGATCGACGAGGCGATGAAGCTGGGCTGCAACCATCCGATCGGACCGCTCGCCCTGTGTGATCTCATCGGTCTCGATGTGGAACTGGCTGTGATGCAGGTGCTGTACGAGGGCACCAAGGATCCGAAGTATCGCCCGGCGCCGTTGTTGGTCGAGATGCTCGAGGCGGGCTATCTCGGGCGCAAGAGTGGAAAGGGCTTCTTCGACTACCCCGCGAAGTGATGCCCTCGGCGCTCCGGGGCGGAAGCCCTGGAGGAGCCGGCAGCGCCCAAATGCAAACGCCACCGTGAGGTGGCGTTTGTGTTGATGCAGAGGGCAAGTGAATCAGCCGCGGCCTGAGCGCATTGCGTCGAAGAACTCGGCGTTGCCCTTGGTGGCCTTGATCTTGTCGAGCAGGAATTCCATCGCGTCGATGTCATCCATGCCGTACAGGAGCTTGCGCAGGATCCAAACCTTCTGCAGCACGTCGGCCTTGAGCAGAAGCTCCTCGCGACGGGTGCCGGAACGGTTGACGTTGATCGCTGGATAGACCCGCTTCTCCGCCATGCGGCGGTCGAGGTGGAGCTCCATGTTGCCGGTGCCCTTGAACTCCTCGTAGATCACGTCGTCCATGCGGCTGCCGGTGTCGACCAGCGTGGTGGCGATGATGGTGAGCGAGCCGCCTTCCTCGATGTTGCGCGCGGCGCCGAAGAAGCGTTTGGGCTTCTGCAGTGCGTTGGCGTCCACGCCGCCGGTCAGTACCTTGCCCGAGGCCGGTTGCACCGTGTTGTACGCGCGTGCGAGGCGGGTGAGCGAGTCGAGCAGGATCACCACGTCGTACTTGTGCTCGGTCAGGCGCTTGGCCTTCTCGATCACCATCTCGGCGACCTGGACGTGACGGGTGGCGGGCTCGTCGAAGGTGGAGGCTACGACCTCGCCCTTCACCGAGCGCAGCATCTCGGTCACTTCCTCCGGGCGCTCGTCGATCAGCAGCACGATCAGCTTCACGTCCGGGTGGTTGGCCGTGATCGCATGCGCGATGTGCTGCAGCATCACCGTCTTGCCGCTCTTGGGTGGGGCCACGAGCAGGCCGCGCTGGCCCTTGCCGATCGGCGCGATCATGTCGATCACCCGGCTGGTGATGTTCTCCTCGCCACGGACCTCACGCTCGAGCTTCAGGCACTCCTGCGGGTGCAGGGGCGTGAGATTCTCGAACAGGATCTTGCTCTTGCACTCTTCCGGCGGGCGGCCGTTGATCTTGTCGAGCTTGGTGAGCGCGAAATAGCGCTCGCCGTCCTTGGGCGTGCGGATCTCACCCTCGATCGTGTCGCCGGTGCGCAGGTTGAAGCGCCGGATCTGCGATGGCGACACATAGATGTCGTCGGTCGCAGCGAGATACGAGGTGTCCGGGGAGCGCAGGAAGCCGAAGCCGTCAGGCAGCACTTCGAGTGCGCCATCGCCACAGATCGGTTCGCCCCTGCGGGCACGGTTGCGCAGCAGCGCGAACACGAGTTCCTGCTTGCGCAGTCTGTTTGCGCCCTCGACACCGGCGTCCGTTGCCATCTGCAGCAGTTCGCTGACATGCAGGGCCTTGAGTTCGGACAGGTGCAGAGCAGGCACGTCGGGATCGCGGGGCGTGGAGTTGCCTTCCTCGCCACCGTTGTCGACGTCGAACAGATCGTTGTCGTTCTGCTGATTCTGGGGGGGATTACCGTCTCGGTTACGCGAGCCACGGCGACGGGCACGCGAGGAGCCGCGAGAGCGGGCCGGAGCCTGGTCCGGCTTAGATGTTGCTGTCAATGAAGGCGGTCAGTTGAGATTTGGAAAGGGCGCCCACTTTGGTCGCCTCGACGTTGCCGCCCTTGAACAGCATCAGCGTCGGAATGCCCCGGATGCCGTACTTGGCCGGCGTTTCCTGGTTCTCGTCGATGTTGAGCTTGGCGATCTTGAGCTTGCCGGCGTAGTCCTTGGCGACGTCGTCGAGGATGGGCGCGATCATCTTGCAGGGGCCGCACCATTCGGCCCAGTAATCGACCAGCACCGGGGTCTGGGACTGCAGCACTTCGGACTCGAAGTTGCCGTCAGTCACATAGTGGATATGCTCGCTCATGATTCCTCACTTAAGGGCTAGCGGGTGTTGACGAAAGCCGATGACTTCGTTGTGTTGTGATGCTTGTATGGGGCTTGCTGCTGGACGCCGCGCTCGACGATTACCTCCCGAGCCGTTGTGCGGTAGGGGGGCTGGACTACGGGGCGCGGTTGGCGGAAGGGGAAGCCTTCCGGAAAGGAAGCTTGGCGAAACTTATGCGAAGGTTCGGCGGCCGTCAAGCGTGATTGATGGCTGACCAATAAACTGAGCGCCGAGGCGTGGCAAAAAAACAATGGGCTGGACTATATTCACGTCCTGCGCCTCGTCGATGGGTGGTCTGGGCGCCTGACAAACGGAGATCCTGCGATGACCTACGTCGTCACCGAAAGCTGCATTCGCTGCAAATATACCGACTGTGTGGACGTGTGTCCGGTCGATTGCTTCCGCGAGGGGCCCAACTTCCTCGTCATTGATCCCGAGGAGTGCATCGACTGTACGCTCTGCGTGGCCGAGTGCCCGGTGGAAGCGATCTATGCAGAGGACGATGTGCCTGCGGATCAGCAGCACTTCATTGCGCTGAATGCGGAGCTGTCCAGGCAGTGGAAGCCGATCGTCGAGCGCAAGGATCCCTTGCCCGATGCTGAGGACTGGGCGAAGGTCAAGGGCAAGCTCGACGAGCTTGTGCGCTGATTGCACCCAACGGGGCGCATGGCGGCTATGCGCTGCCGCATCGATGCACTAATATGGCGCAGACTTGACACTGAAACCGACGAGGTTCGGAGAACGACATGCTGGTGAGCGAGATCCTGGCGATCAAGGGCAAGGTGCTTTTCACCATTTCCCCGAAGAAGAGCATTGCAGAAGCCGTAGAGATCATGAACGAGCAGGACGTGGGCTCGCTTGTCGTGTTCTCGCGTGGCGAAATGGTGGGCATGCTGACCTTCCGTCAGGTCCTCCAGGCCGTGCAGAAGGGCGGCGCTGACTGGCAGGCGCTGTGCGTCGAGGACGTGATGTTGAGAGATCCGCTCGCTGCTTCGCCAAACATGGAGATGGACGAGCTCCGGCGCCTCATGGTCGAGCATCACCAGCGTTATCTGCCGGTCATGGAAGATCATACGCTGCTGGGTGTCGTCAGTTTTCATGATGTGGCCAAGGCGGTGCTCGAAGAGCAGAGCTTCGAGAACCGAATGCTCAAGAACTACATCAGGAACTGGCCTGAGGCCGAACAGGAGGAGCGCTGAACAGATGCTGGAGTAGCGACTCCGGCTTGTGGCGACCGTGTCGCCACGCCTCCGTGACGAATCTGTTTTCGTCCGATTGACGCCCAACCCAAAATAATCGGGCGCGATCAAGTTGGAATTGCGGGGCTGCCCTCACGGGCTGACCCGACGCCTCGGGAGGGCGGGGCCGAACGGCAATCATGCGGTTCGGCAGTTTCCAGCAACAGGAGGAGGTAGCGTGGAAAAAATCTGGCTGAAGAGCTATCCCGCGGGCGTACCGGCCGAAATTGACGTCGACCAGTTCCGCTCGCTCGGTGATCTGTTCGAGAAGAGCGTCGCGCAGTTTTCGCAGCGTGATGCCTTCTACTGCATGGGGAAGACGATCACCTATGCCGAACTCGACGCCCTGAGTGCGCGCTTCGGCGCTTTTCTTCAGGGGGAGTTGGGGCTCGCAAAGGGGGCTCGTGTCGCCCTGATGATGCCGAATGTGCTGCAGTACCCGGTAGCGCTCTATGGTGCGCTGAGAGCCGGCTACACAGTCGTCAATGTCAATCCTCTTTATACGGCGCGCGAGCTCGAGCACCAACTCAAGGATGCGGGCGTCGAGGCGATCGTGATCCTCGAGAACTTTGCCCATACGCTGCAGAGCGTCATCGGCAAGCTCTCCCTCCGTCATGTGGTCGTCACCAGTCTTGGCGAGCTGCTCGGCTTCCCGAAAGGGGCGATCGTCGACTTCGTCGTGCGCCGGATACGCAAGATGGTGCCTGCGTGGTCCTTGCCCGGCAGTGTCCGCTTCTCGGACGCGTTGCAGCGCGGTGCCCGCCATGCCTTGAAGCCGGTCGATGTGGGACATGAAGACATTGCCTTCTTGCAGTACACCGGCGGTACGACCGGCATGGCCAAGGGGGCGGTGCTGACGCATCGCAACATCATTGCCAACATGCAGCAGGCGCATGCGTGGATCAGGCCGGTGGTGCGCGAGGGCCAGGAGATCATCATCACCGCGCTGCCGCTGTATCACATCTTCTCGCTTACCGCGAACTGCCTGACCTTTTTCAAGGTGGGCGCGACGAACATCCTGATCACCAATCCGCGTGACATTCCGGGCTTCGTCAAGGAGCTTGCGAAGCATCGCTTCACGGCGATCACCGGCGTGAACACCTTGTTCAATGCCTTGCTGAACAACCCCGATTTTGCCAAGCTCGATTTCTCTTCGCTTCATGTGTCCCTGGGCGGAGGAATGGCGGTGCAGCAAGCGGTTGCCGAGCGCTGGAAGAAGGTGACCGGCGTGGCTTTGGTCGAGGCGTATGGGCTGACCGAGACGTCTCCGGCAGTTACGCTCAATCCGCTTGATCTCAAGGAGTTCAACCACGCGATCGGCTTGCCGATCTCGTCGACCGACATCAGTATCCGTGATGACGATGGGGTCGAGCAGCCAGTCGGGCAGCGTGGAGAGCTTTGCGTGCGTGGGCCTCAGGTCATGCGAGGTTACTGGAATCGCCCTGAAGAGACGGCGAGAGTATTCACGTCTGACGGCTATCTGCGCACGGGTGACATTGCGGTCATCGATGCAGCGGGTTTCATCACGCTGGTCGACCGCAAGAAGGACATGATCCTGGTCTCGGGCTTCAATGTGTATCCGAACGAAGTCGAGGATGTCGTTGCCAGTCATCCGGGCGTGCTCGAGGTGGCCGCTGTTGGTGTTCCCGACGAGCGCAGCGGCGAAGCAGTGAAGGTGTTCGTGGTGCGCAAGGACCCCGCGCTCACCGCCGAGGCGCTGATTGCGCATTGTCGCAAGGAGTTGACCGGCTACAAGGTGCCGCACCATGTCGAGTTCCGCGACGAACTGCCCAAGAGCAACGTGGGCAAGATCTTGCGCCGGGAACTGCGTGGGGCTGCCTGATGGTTGCGTGCGCGTCGGGGCTGGTTGGGCTGGTTGGGCCGGCTTGATCAGTCCTCCCGCCAGGGCGCAGCGGGCTGCCAATCGAAAAAGTCTCTTGTGCAATGCGGCGATTAGTCATTAGAATCGGCCGCAGTCTGCAAAGAGACGTTCCGAGTTCAAGTCGATAATCCGTAATGACCCTGTCCGCCCGTTTCCTCGCTGTCGTCGTAGTACGCGTAGTAAGCGTAGGACAACGCGCGTCGTAACGGGACAGAACACTCCAGCAGCAAGATTCCAAACCCCCGTCGGCGCGCAAGGCCGGCGGGGGTTTTGTTTTTTTGGCTCGTCGGTCTGGCTGTCGAATCCGCAACGAAGGAGAGCAACATGATTCAACTTACCGGCGCGCAACTTATCGTGCGTCTTCTCGAGCGTCAGGGCGTGCGTACCGTCGCTGGCGTGCCAGGCGGCGCGATCCTGCCGTTCTACGACGCCTTGTCGTCCAGTGAGCTGATCCGTCACGTGCTTGCCCGCCACGAGCAGGGTGCGGGCTTCATGGCCCAGGGCATGGCGCGCGTGAGCGGCGTGCCCCAGGTGTGCATCGCCTCCAGTGGCCCGGGTGCGACCAATCTGGTCACCGCCATCGCCGACGCTTGCCTGGACTCCATCCCGATGGTGGTCATCACCGGCCAGGTGCCGCAGGCCATGATCGGCACGGATGCGTTCCAGGAAGTGGATATCTATGGCATCACGGTGCCGATCACCAAGCACAACTTCCTTGTGCGTTCGGCACAAGAGTTGCTGGAGGTCGTCCCTGATGCTTTCCGCATCGCCATGTCGGGCCGTCCCGGTCCGGTGCTGATTGATGTGCCCAAGGACGTGCAGAACCAGCTCATCAGCATCGAGGAGCTGCCTCCGCCAGCGGTGCCCGACCCCACGCCCGCGCTCGACCTCGCTGCCATCGAAGAGGCAGCGCGCATGATCAACGGTGCGCAGCGGCCGGTGCTCTATCTCGGTGGCGGCGTGGTGCACTCGGGTGCGGCGCCGCTTGCGGTCCAGCTGGCCGAGCGCGCCGGGCTACCGACCACGATGACCTTGATGGCTCTGGGCGCAATGCCGATGGATCACCACCTGTCGATCGGCATGCTCGGCATGCATGGCGCGCGCTACACCAATTTCGTGCTCGAGGAAGCCGATGTGCTGATCTGCGTCGGCGCCCGCTTCGACGATCGCGCGATTGGCAAGGCGGCGCAGTTCTGCCCGAGGGCCAGCATCGTTCATATCGATGTCGACCGCTCCGAGCTGCACAAGATCAAGAATGCCCATGTCGCCATCCATGCCGATGTGAATGTCGCCCTGGCGGCGCTTCTGCCGCGCATCGATCCGATCATCCGGGAGGCCTGGCTGTCGAAGGTCGCAGACCTGAAGACGCGCTTCCCGATGCAACTCCCCGGCATCGAGGATCCGCGCAGCCACTACGGGCTTATCCAGGCCGTGGCCGATGCGCTCGATGACGAGGCGGTGATCGCCACCGACGTCGGCCAGCACCAGATGTGGGTTGCGCAGGCCTATCCCTTCCGTCGTCCGCGCCAGTGGCTCACCTCCGGTGGCCTGGGCACGATGGGCTTCGGCATGCCGACGGCGATCGGTGCGGCGCTTGCCGAGCCGGAGCGCACCGTGGTGTGCTTCTCGGGCGATGGCAGCTTCAAGATGAACATCCAGGAGCTCGCGACGCTTGCCGAGGAAGGCCTGAACGTCAAGATCGTGCTCATGAACAACAACGCGCTCGGCCTGGTGTACCAGCAGCAGACGCTGTTCTACGGCAAGCGCCTGTTCGCCTCGAAGTACCGCACCGAGCCCGATTTCGTGAAGATCGCTGAAGGCTTCGGCGTGCCTGCGGTGGATCTGGACAAGGCCGAAGATCCGCGTATGGCGCTTGCCGAAGCCCTGCGTGCTCCGGGTCCGTGCCTGATCCATGCGACGATCGACCGCGAACAATTTGTCTATCCCATGGTGCCGCCCGGTGCGGCCAACACCGAGATGATCGGAGGCTGATGATGATCGAACAGGTTGCCGACCCGCTGCCGCAGACGAGCTGCGCCAAGGTCGTTCTCGAAATCGATGTGAACAACCACCCCGGGGTGATGAGCCACATCTGCAATCTATTTGCGCGCAGGGCGTTCAACGTCGAGGGCATCCTGTGCATGCCGGTATCGGACGGCAAGCGCTCGCGTATCTGGCTGCTGGTGTTCGACGACCAGCGCCTGGAGCAGATGGTGCGCCAGGTCGAGAAGCTCGAAGACGTGCTGGCGGTACGCCGGCACGGTGCCGAGCACGAGGTCTTCGAGCGTCTGGAGAGCTTCTTCCACTGATCGCCCGAGCGCCGGTGCGTGGCACCGCCGCGGTCATCGGCCCGGCGGCGCGGAGGGGATGGGCTTGCGTGCTAGACTCACGCCCCATCCCCTTTTCCATGATGCAACCAGTCGCGCTGCAGCCGTGGCCTCTGCGGTCAGGTGCGGCGCTTACGAGAGGCGAATCCTTCCATGTCCGGCAACACCTTCGGCACGCTCTTCACCGTCACGTCCTTTGGCGAATCGCATGGCCCGGCCATCGGCTGCGTGGTTGACGGGTGTCCGCCGGGGCTCGCGCTCAGCGAGGCCGATATCCAGGCCGAACTCGATCGCCGCAAGCCGGGTACTTCGCGCCACGTTACCCAGCGCCGCGAGCCCGACACCGTGGAGATCCTGTCGGGTGTGTTCGAGGGCGTGACCACCGGCACGCCGATCGCGTTACTCATCCGCAACCAGGATCAGCGCAGCAAGGACTACGGCAACATCGCCGATACCTTCCGCCCCGGGCATGCGGACTATGCCTATCTGCAGAAATACGGCCTGCGCGATCACCGCGGCGGCGGACGTTCGTCGGCGCGTGAGACTGCGGTGCGCGTCGCGGCGGGCGCGATCGCGCGCAAGTGGCTGCAGGAACGCTACGGTATCGTCATCCGTGCCTGCATGACCGCGCTCGGGCCTATCGAGATTCCCTTCGTGTCCTGGGACGAGGTCGACGGCAATCCCTTCTTCGCTCCCAATGCCGCCATCGTGCCGCAACTCGAGGCCTACATGGACGAGCTGCGCAAGTCGGGCGATTCAATCGGTGCGCGCATCGATGTGGTCGCCAGCGGCGTGCCCGTGGGGTGGGGCGAGCCGGTCTACGGTCGCCTGGACGCCGACATCGCCTATGCGATGATGGGCATCAATGCCGTCAAGGGCGTCGAGATCGGCGCTGGCTTTGCCTCAGTCGCCCAGCGTGGCACCGAGCACGGTGACGAGATGACGCCCGAGGGCTTCCTGTCCAACCACGCCGGCGGCGTGCTGGGGGGCATCTCCACCGGCCAGGACATCGTCGCCAGCATCGCGATCAAGCCGACCTCGAGCATCCGCCTCGACCGCCGCTCCATCGACCGCGCCGGCAACCCGGTCATCGTCAATACGCACGGGCGCCACGATCCCTGTGTCGGTATCCGCGCCACGCCGATCGCCGAGTCGATGCTCGCGCTGGTCCTGATCGACCACGCGCTGCGCCACCGCGCGCAGTGCGGCGACGTCAGTACCGACACGCCGCGGATTGCCGCACTCGCGCCCCAGGGGCTCCAGCGCCTGCCTTCGCCGCGCTGACGCGCGGCTGTTGCGGACTTCGTCGGCATGGTCCCTTACTGGCGCCTGTCCGCCTACTATTTCTTCTACTTCGCCTTCGTCGGCGCGTTCTCGCCTTACTTCACGCTCTACCTGCAGTCGGTCAGCCTGTCGGCCACGGACATCGCCATCCTGATGTCGCTGACGCAGCTGATGCGGGTGCTGGCGCCGAACCTGTGGGGCTGGCTCGCCGAAAAGCTGGGCGCACGCGTTGCCATCGTGCGCCTGTCGGCGATCGCGGCACTGGCGGGGTTCGCTGGCTTCTTCCTAACCACCGAGTTCGCCGGCCTGTTCGCGGCCATGGCGCTGATGGCCTTCTTCTGGAGCGCGGCGCTGCCGCTGGTGGAGGGCCTGACCTTCTCCCACCTCGGGACGGCCGCGCACCGCTACGGCAGCATCCGTGTGTGGGGATCGGTCGGCTTCATCGCAGCCGTGCTCGGGCTCGGCTACCTGCTCGACCATCTGCCGATCGACGCCGTGCTGTGGGTGACCGCAGCCATCCTCGCCGGCATCCTCGTGTGCGCTTTGGTGGTGCCGGAGGCTGCGCGCGCTCCCGAGCCGCGCGCGGCGGCCAGCATGGGCGAGACCCTGCGCCGGCCCGAGGTGCGTGCGCTGCTCGGCGCCTGTTTCCTGATGTCCGCTGCGCACGGCGCGCTCTACGTGTTCTACTCGATCTTCCTGGTCGAGCATGGCTATGACACATCCCTGGTGGGCTGGATGTGGACGCTGGGTGTGCTTGCCGAGATTGTCGTCTTCATGTTGATGCCGCGTCTGGTGCGCTACTTCCGGCTGCGAACGATCCTGCTCTTTGCCTTTGTCTGTGCGGTGCTGCGCTTTGCGATGATCGGCTGGGGGGCGGACAGCCTCGCTCTGCTGGTACTCGCCCAGCTGTTGCACGGTGCCACCTTCGGCGCCTACCACGCGGCAGCGATCGCCGTGGTGAACCTCTGGTTCCCGGGACGGCTCCAATCGCGTGGGCAGGCCTTGTACGGCAGCATCTCCTTCGGTGCCGGCGGCATGCTCGGTGGCCTGCTGAGCGGTTACACCTGGGAAACGCTGGGTGCGGCCTGGACCTATACGATGGGCTCGGTGTTCGCGTTGGCCGGCCTGGTCTGGCTGCTGGCTGGCTGGCGGGTAGCTGCCGATGCGGACGAAGGACGAGCGGGTTGAGGAGCTTGGAGCGATGAAAGGACTTGTGAGGGGCGTTTTGCCCGTGGTCATCGTGGCGACGATGACGGTTGCGTGTCAGACGGTGCAAACCACGGGCGGCGGCGCCGTGGGTGTGCAACGCTCGCAAATGATGATGGTGTCCGCCAAGGAGGTCGAGCAGGCTTCGCGGCAGCAGTACCAGCAGATGCTTGCCGAGGCGCGGCAGAAGAATGCGCTCAATCGTGATCCGGCCATGGTCCAGCGCGTGCGCACCATCGTCGCACGACTGACTGCGCAGACGGGCGTGTTCCGCGCCGATGCGCCGGCGTGGCAGTGGGAGGTGAATGTGTTCTCCTCCAACGAGCTCAACGCCTGGTGCATGGCGGGCGGCAAGATGGCCATCTACACCGGTTTGATCGAGCGCTTGAGGCTGACTGATGACGAGATCGCCGCCGTGATGGGGCACGAGATCGCGCATGCGCTGCGCGAGCATTCCCGCGAGCAGGTGTCGAAATCGATGGCCACCGGGCTGGGGGTCTCAGTGGCTGGTGCCCTGCTTGGCGTCGGCCAGGTTGGGCAGGATCTGATGAGCACGGTGGCAAAAGTGACCTTCGAGCTCCCCAACTCGCGCGAGCATGAGATCGAGGCCGACCGAATCGGCGTCGAGCTTGCCGCGCGCGCGGGCTATGACCCGCGTGCCGCGGTGAGCTTGTGGAACAAGATGTCCACCCAGTCGGCAGGGGCGCCGCCGCAGTGGTTGTCGACCCACCCCTCGCACGCCAGTCGCCAGCGCGACCTGGCTGAGTACGCCGCCCGCGTCATGCCGCTGTACCAGGCTGCGCGGCGCTGAGCCCGATGGTGCTGAGTCGGGCGGCTGTTCAGTCTCGCAGCCTTTGTGAAATAATCGATATTTTTCTTGACGCGGAATCCCCGGGATGCAAGCTCAAACCTTGTACGAAAAGCTCTGGTCCAGTCACGTCGTCCATCAGGAGGCTGACGGTACGGCGCTGATCTACATCGATCGCCACCTTGTCCATGAGGTGACCAGCCCGCAGGCTTTCGAAGGCCTCAAGCTGGCCGGGCGCACGCCATGGCGGATCAGCTCGATCGTGGCCACGGCGGACCACAACACGCCGACCGACCATTGGGATCTGGGCATCCAGGATCCGGTGTCGCGCCAGCAGGTCGAGACGCTCGATGCCAACATTCGCGAGGTGGGCTCGCTTGCCTACTTCCCATTCAAGGACGAGCGCCAGGGCATCGTGCACGTGATCGGGCCCGAGAACGGCGCCACGCTGCCTGGCATGACCGTGGTGTGCGGCGACTCGCACACCTCCACGCATGGCGCTTTCGGCTGTCTGGCGCACGGCATCGGCACCTCCGAGGTGGAGCATGTCATGGCCACCCAATGCCTGCTGCAGAAGAAGTCGAAGACCATGCTGGTCAGGGTCGACGGCCAACTTGGCGCCGGTGTCACGGCCAAGGACGTGGTGCTCGCCATCATCGGCAAGATCGGCACGGCCGGTGGCACCGGCTACGCGATGGAGTTCGGCGGCAGTGCGATTCGTGCGCTGTCGATGGAAGGTCGCATGACGATCTGCAACATGGCGATCGAGGCGGGTGCGCGCGCCGGCATGGTCGGCGTGGACGAAACCACCATCGACTACCTCAAGGACCGTCCGTTCTCGCCCAAGGGCGAGGCCTGGGACAAGGCGGTCGATTACTGGCGCAGTCTGCACAGCGACGAGGGCGCGGAGTTCGACAAGGTCGTCGAGCTCAAGGCCGAGGACATCCTGCCGCAGGTGACCTGGGGTACCTCGCCCGAGATGGTCACCACAGTCGATGGCTGCGTGCCGGATCCCGCTGCGGTTGCAGACCCCGTACGCCGCGAGGGTGTCGAGCGCGCGCTCAAGTACATGGGGTTGGAGGCCAACACCCCGATCACCGAGATCAAGGTCGACCAGGTCTTCATCGGCTCTTGCACCAATTCGCGCATCGAGGATCTGCGCGAGGCCGCTGCGGTTGCCAAGGGGCGCAGGAAGGCCGCCAACGTCAAGCGCGTGCTGGTGGTGCCGGGCTCCGGTCTGGTCAAGCGTCAGGCCGAAGCCGAGGGCTTGCACGAGGTCTTCCTCGCCGCTGGTTTCGAGTGGCGCGAGCCGGGCTGTTCGATGTGCCTGGCGATGAACGCCGACCGCCTCGAGCCGGGCGAGCGTTGTGCCTCGACCTCGAACCGTAACTTCGAGGGCCGCCAGGGCGCAGGCGGGCGCACCCATCTCGTGAGCCCGGCCATGGCCGCCGCCGCCGCGGTGACCGGCCACTTCACCGACGTGCGCACGCTCGCCTGAGCGCGCGCTTCCCGAGGAGCGTTTCCGATGAAGAGAACCATCGCAAGCCTCTGCGCCGCCGTGTTCGCCGTGCTTGCGCTCGGCGCCTGCAACACCGTGCAGGGCATCGGCAAGGACATCGAAAAGGGTGGCGAGGCCATCCAGAGGGCAGTCAAATAATGAAGCCGTTTACCACGCTCGACGGTCTGGTTGCGCCGTTCGACCGCGCCAACGTCGACACCGACGCGATCATCCCCAAGCAGTTCCTGAAGTCGATCAAGCGCAGCGGCTTCGGCCCCAACGCTTTCGACGAGTGGCGCTATCTCGATGTCGGCCAGCCCGGCCAGGACAACAGCAAGCGCCCGCTCAACCCCGACTTCGTGCTCAACCAGGCACGTTACACGGGCGCGCAGATCCTGCTCACGCGCGACAATTTCGGTTGCGGCAGTTCGCGCGAGCACGCCCCCTGGGCGCTCGAGGACTATGGCTTCCGCGTCCTGATCGGGCCGAGCTTCGCGGACATCTTCTTCAACAACAGCTTCAAGAACGGCCTGCTGCCGATCAAACTCGACGCCGCCGAGGTCGACGAGCTGTTCCGCCAGTGCGAGGCCGCAGAAGGGTATCGTCTTCGTGTCGATCTGGCCGCCCAGACGATCACCCGCCCGGATGGCAAGTCGATCGCCTTCGACATCGACCCCTTCCGCAAGGAATGCCTGCTCAACGGCTGGGACGACATCGGTCTGACCCTGCGTCATGCCGACAAGATCCGCGCCTTCGAAGACAAGCGCCGTACCGAACATCCCTATTACTTTGCCTGAGCGTGCGGCTTCGAAGCTGCAGCGCTTAGTGAAACCAAGGAAAACACTTCGATGAAGATTTGCGTGCTGCCGGGTGACGGCATCGGTCCCGAAATCATGGCGCAGGCCGTGCGCGTGCTGAAGGCGCTCGATCTCAAGATGGAGATGGAAGAGGCGCTGATCGGCGGTTGCGCGGTCGATGCCACCGGAAACCCCTATCCGGAAGCCACGCAAAAGCTCGCGCGCGCGGCCGATGCGCTGCTGCTCGGCGCAGTCGGTGGTCCGAAGTGGGATACGCTGCCGCGCGACCAGCGCCCGGAGCGCGGCCTGCTGGGCATCCGCAAGGACCTCGGGCTGTTCGCCAACCTGCGCCCGGCGATTCTGTACCCCGAACTCGCCAACGCCTCCTCGCTCAAGCCCGAAATCGTCGCTGGCCTGGACATCCTGATCGTGCGCGAGCTGACGGGCGACATCTACTTCGGCCAGCCGCGCGGCATCGAGGTGCGCGAGGTCGAGGGCACGCAGCAGCGCGTGGGCTGGAACACCATGATCTATGCCGAGTACGAGATCCGCCGCATCCTCAAGGTGGCCTTCGAGGCGGCGCAGAAGCGTGGCAAGCGCCTGTGCTCTGTCGACAAGATGAATGTGCTCGAGACGACACAGCTGTGGCGCGATATCGCCGAGGAGCTCGCCAAGGACTACCCGGACGTCGAGCTCAGCCACATGCTGGTCGACAACGCTGCCATGCAGCTCGTGCGTGCGCCCAAGCAATTCGACGTGATGGTCACCGGCAACATGTTCGGCGACATCCTGTCGGATGAAGCCTCGATGCTCACCGGCTCGATCGGCATGCTGCCCTCCGCCTCGCTCGACGCCAACAACAAGGGCCTGTACGAACCCTCGCACGGTTCCGCGCCGGATATCGCCGGCAAGGACCTTGCCAACCCGCTCGCCACCATCCTGTCGGCGGCGATGATGCTGCGCTATACCTTCAATCAGGAGGAGTCTGCCCGGCGAGTCGAGAGCGCGGTCAAGAAGGTGCTCGCCCAAGGTTATCGTACCGGCGACATCCATGAACCGGGTACGAAGCGGGTCGGCACGCGCGAGATGGGCGACGCGGTGCTCGCTGCGCTGTAAGCTGTTGCTTCGCGGTTGGATTTCAGAAAACGTCTTAGCTGAGAGTGATGAACATGAATCGAGTTGGTCTGGTTGGCTGGCGCGGCATGGTGGGTTCCGTGCTGATGCAGCGCATGGTGGAAGAGGGCGACTTCGCCTTCATCGAGCCGGTTTATTTCTCCACCTCCAACGCTGGCGGCAAGGCGCCGTCCTTCGGCGGCAAGGAGGCGGCTGCGCCGCTGCAGGACGCGACCGACATCGACGCGCTCAAGGCCTGCGACATCGTGATCACCTGCCAGGGCGGCGATTACACCAAGGACGTTTTCCCCAGGCTGCGCGCCACGGGCTGGAATGGCCACTGGATCGATGCGGCCTCCGCGCTGCGCATGAATGACGACGCGGTGATCATTCTCGACCCGGTCAACCGCAACGTCATCGATGCTGCACTTGCCAAGGGCGGGCGCAACTGGATCGGCGGTAACTGCACCGTGTCGTTGATGCTGATGGGCCTGGGCGGCCTGTTCAAGCATGGTCTGGTGGAGTGGATCTCGGCGATGACCTACCAGGCGGCCTCGGGTGCCGGCGCGCAGAACATGCGCGAACTCATCAGCCAGATGGGCACCATTCATGACTCGGTCAAGGATCTGCTCGCCGATCCGGCCTCGGCCATCCTCGAGATCGACCGCAAGGTCGCCGAGACCATGCGCTCGGACGCTTTCCCCAAGAAGAACTTCCGCAATACCCCGCTCGCCGGTAGCCTGATCCCCTGGATCGATGTACCGGTCGAGCATGGCCAGAGCAAGGAAGAGTGGAAGGGCGGCGCCGAGTGCAACAAGATCCTGGGCAACCCGGCCTTCCGCAGCCCGGGCTCGATCCCGATCGACGGCCTGTGCGTGCGCATCGGCGCGATGCGCTGCCATTCGCAGGCACTGACCATCAAGCTCAAGAAGGACGTGCCGCTCGACGAGATCACCGACATCATCGCGGGTGCCAACCCGTGGGTGAAGGTGGTGCCCAACGATCGCGAGACCACCGAGCGCGAGCTCACCCCGACCGCCGTCACCGGTACGCTGGGCATTCCGGTCGGCCGCCTGCACAAGATGGCGATGGGGCCCGAGTACCTTGGCGCCTTCACTGTTGGCGACCAGTTGCTGTGGGGCGCGGCAGAGCCGCTGCGCCGCATGCTGCGCATCCTGCTCGAGCGTTAAGATTTGCTCGTCAGTGACGTTAAGAAAGGGGGCGCTTGCCCCCTTTTTGTTTGTGAGGGGGCGCGGGAATGAGGTATTCGGTCACGTCTGTTTCGTCGAAGTGCGGCCCCGGCATGCGGGAAGTCGCGGAAAATGCTAAATTCCTAGGCAATTCCATGGCGCTATTGACCGTCGACTTCAGCTTCGGGGGAAACGCGGTTTGAAACACACTATGACAAAGTCGCTCCGGGCGTCCCTGATTGCCCTCTCGATCGCAGCCATGCCGTTTGCCGCCCAGGCTGCGGGGCTTGGGCAAATCAACGTGTACAGCGGCCTAGGGCAGCCGCTACGGGCCGAGATCCAGGTCAGCGCGACTGCAGAGGAGTTGCAGACCCTCAATGCACGTATCGCTTGAGCCGATGCGTTCCGCCAGGCCAATCTGACCTATGGCAGTGCGGTGAGCGCGATTCGTGTCAGTGTCGATACGCGTGGCGGGCGGCCGGTGCTGCGACTGACCAGTGATCAGCCGGTCAACGACCCATTCGTGGATCTGCTGGTCGAGCTCGACTGGGGGGCCGGGCGGCTCGTACGCGAGTACACCTTCCTGCTCGATCCGGTCGATATCGCTGCGCCGCGCCCGTTGGCGGCGAGCGTGGACACGCCGGCAGCAGCGCCAGTGCCGCGCCCGCAAGCAGCCCCAGCGCCCGCTCAAAGGGCGGCTGCGGTACGCGCGCCTTCCGGTACCTATACCGTGCGCCGCGGCGACACGATGCACCGTATCGCGACCGCTTACGCCCAGCCGGGATCGACGCTGGACCAGATGCTCGTTGCCTTGCTGCGTGCCAATCCCCAGGCCTTCGATGACGGCAACATCAACCGCCTGCGCAGCGGTGCCGTGCTGACCCTGCCGGGGGCGGATGCGGTGCGCGCGATCGACGCTGCCGAGGCAAGGCGCGAGATCCGTGCCCAGTCCGCCGATTTCGAGGCCTACCGGCGCGGACTTGCGCGCTCGGCCGCCCAGCAGGCGCCCGTGACGGCTCGTACCGAACAAGAGAGCGTGGGCCGGATCACGCCGCGCGTGGAGGAGGCCGCCCGGGTCGAGCAGGCTGGCGACCAGGTGCGTGTGTCACGGACGCAGACCGGTGGTGGAGACAGTGACGCCCAGGCCCGCCTGTCTGCGCTCGAGGAAGAGCTCGGGTCTCGCGAGCGTGCGCTGGAAGAGGCAAATCAGCGGCTGGCGCAACTGGAGAAGAGTATTCGCGATCTGCAGCAGCTGCTCGAACTGCAGAGCGGTACGATGGGGCAGCTGCAGCAGCAGGCCGAGGCTGCGCCCGCGGCCGAGTCGGCGACTGCGCCGGGTGCCGTCACCGAGACCTTGCCGGCAACCGTCCAGGACGAAGCCGAGGCGAAGGGCGAGACTGCGCCTGTGAGCGACGAGGAAGGGGCTGCGCCCGCCGAGCCGGTGGCGCAGGAGGCGGCACCCGCACCCGCGCCTGCACCCGCACCCGCGCCCGCAGCCGTCTCGGACCAGCCCGACCAGGCGCCGGTCTCCGCGCCGGCTGCAGCCGAACGCCCCGCACCTGCCGTCGTGCCGGCAGCGCCTGCGCCGCAGCCCAGTCTTGTCGACAGCCTGATGGCTGATCCCGCGGTGCTCGCAGGGGGTGGTGGCGTACTCGCACTGTTGCTGGCGCTGCTCGGCTTGAAGCTTCGTCAGCGGCGCAAGGAGGCGGAAATCCAGGCTGCTTCCTCGGCGCTCGACGCCGATGCCCTGGGTGGCAACAGCCAGGTCGTCTTCGGTAGCGGCGGGCAGAGCGTGGATACGGGCGCCACGAGCATCATGCACACGGATTTCAGCCAATCCGGACTATCCGCGATCGACGCCGACGAGGGGGTCGATCCAGTGGCGGAGGCTGACGTCTACATGGCCTACGGTCGCGATGCTCAGGCGGAGGAGATTCTGCTTGACGCGCTCAAGGCCGATCCGGCTCGCACGGCGATTCATCTCAAGCTGTTGGAAATCTACGCGCAGCGACGCAGCGCGCGCCAGTTCGAGACCGTGGCGACCGAGCTGTACGCGCAGAGCGCTGGCAACGGCCGCGATTGGGAGAAGGCCGCGGCGATGGGGCGCAAGCTCGATCCCGATAATCCGCTTTACACTGCCACAGCGGCACCGGCAGCAGCGTCGGCACCTGCACCTGCGACGGCGCTGGATGATGCGCCCACTCAGCACGGCGGTGCGCGCGCGCCGGTCGACCAGGGCGTCGCGCTGGCAGCAGCAGGAGCGGCTCTGGCGACGGCTGCGGTCAAGGCAGAAGAGGTGCCGTCTGCCGCTGCTGGCGATCAGCAGGAGCAGGCCGCGCAGGAGTTGTCCGCGCTCGATTTCACCATCTCGTCTCCAGTTGAGCCCAGTCAGTCCCAGCTGCGCGACACCTGGACGGTTCCGGGCGACTTGAGTCGTCTCACCAATGCCGAAGGTGAGCTGCCCGACACCCTGCCGCCGCAAGCCTCCGTCGAGGAGGATCAGGCCGCGCTCCAGATCGACGATGAGGTGATCGATTTCGAACTCGATCTTGACGAGGTGCAGGACGTCGCTTCGCTCGATCTGGCGGTGTCCGGTGAGCCTGCGGCAGAGGCTGCGGCGGTCGAGGCTCGCCAGGAGGAGGACGGTGGGCTGGTGTTCGACTTGGATATCGGCGATTTTGAAGTGCCCGCAGCGGCAGCCGAGCCGCCCGCTGGTGCTGCTGACGCGCTTGAGGTGGAGGAGGAGCCCGAGCTTGGCGATCTCCCCGAGCCGACTGCCAGCGATGCCACCGCGACCCAGTTCGAGAGCACCGATGGCTTGGTCAGCGGGCTCGAGTTCGAGTTGCCTGACATGGAGTCCGAGCCGCCCGCATCCGGCTTGCTCGACCTGAACGCCACCGTCGTCGCTTCTAGCCTCCCGGCATCCGGTGACGGCGATGAGGCGTTCCCGGCGGATGCCGAGGGTGTCTCGAGTGTCGAGGGGCGCGAGGTGCAGGGCGACGAGCGCATCGTCGATCTCGAGAAGACGAGTTTCGACAGCAGCCTGCTCGAGTTCGACTTCGATATCGATACGCCTTCTGCAACCGATATCCCGGCAACCATGGGGCCAGCTGGGCTGGACCTGACCTCGATCGACCTCGATCTGGAGAATTTCGACGATCAGGGTGTGCCGGAGATGACAGCGGTGCCTTTCGAGGCAGAATCCACCGACATCGGCCAACCGCGCCCGCAGGCGGTCGAAGACGAACCGCTGCCCGAGGTCGTCGAGGCGGCGGCTGATGAAGCCGATAACGAGGAGGCCGAGACCAAGCTTGAGCTCGCGCGTGCCTACGAAGAGATGGGCGACAACGAAGGCGCGCTCGAACTGCTCCAGGAGGTGCTCGGCGAGGGGTCGTCCAGGCAACAGCGGACGGCGCAGGAGATGATCGCCCGCCTCGGCTGAGGCTGGCTCATGTGACGGGCCGCTGCGGGCCAGCCTGCAGCGGCCCGGTTCGTTTACGAAGATGCATTCAGGCCTGATCCTTCTTCTCTGGCTGGCCGCGGTTGCTTCGGTGCAGTTGTTGCCGATATCCGCGCTCGGCCTTGCCGTCCTTGCCTGTGCGTGCGCTGCACTGCTGTGGGCGCGCGTACGTGCATGGAGGCTGGTGCGGCGTGTCCGCATCCTGCTCCTCGCCATCGTGGTCCTGTTTGCCTGGTTCACCCCTGGTGAGGCCTTGTGGGTCGACTGGCCGAGACTGGGGCCCAGCCGTGAAGGTGCGATGCTCGCCTTGCTTCATGCGGGGCGCCTGCTCGCAGTCGTGTGTGCGGTCGCGTTGCTGCTCGAGCGGTTGCCGATCGAGCGCCTGGTCAGTGGCCTGCATGCGCTTGCCTCGCCCCTGCGTGTGCTCGGCGTGCCGCCCGAGCGGCTCGCCTTGCGGCTGCTGCTCGTCCTGCGCCTGGTCGAGGCGAGTCCGCGCGGCACTCAGCACGGTGACTGGAGGCACTGGCTGGAAGACGAGTGCGAGCGTGGGCGAGCGGATACGACTGCGCGTGACGAGGGCGGAGGCGACAGCGAATCGGTGCGTATCCTGCGAGAACACCTGGGGTTGGTCGATGGGTTGGTTGCGATCGCTGTGTTCGCGGCGCTGATCTGGTGGAGTGTGGCATGAAGCGAATTGCGCTCGGCGTGGAGTACGCCGGCGATGCCTTCTGTGGTTGGCAGAGTCAGGCGCACGGGCGTACCGTGCAGGACGTGCTGGAGTCTGCGCTTGGCCAGATTGCGGCGCAGCGGGTGCGGCTGCACTGTGCCGGCCGTACCGATACCGGGGTGCACGCCAGCGTGCAGGTTGCGCATTTCGACACCGATGCGCATCGTCCGGCGAGCGCTTGGGTCCGCGGCGTCAATGCCTTGCTGCCAGCGGCGGTGGTGGTGCGCTGGGCAGTGGAGGTCGACGACACCTTTCATGCGCGCTTTCTCGCCACCGACCGGCGCTATCGTTACATCCTGCACAACACGCCGACGCGCCCGGCGCTACTTGCGGGCAGGGTAGGCTGGTTCCACCTGCCGCTTGATGAGGCTCGTATGGCCGCCGCCGCGGAGTGCCTGGTGGGCGTGCATGATTTCAGCGCTTTCCGCGCCGCCGGCTGCCAGGCGAAGACGCCCGTGCGGCTGATGCATGAGGCGGCGGTTTCCCGGCAAGGCGATTACCTGCTGTTCGATTTTCGTGCCAATGGCTTCCTGCACCATATGATCCGCAATCTTGTCGGTGCGCTTGTGTACGTTGGCAAGGGGCGCTATCCCGTGCCCTGGATGCGTGAGTTGCTCGAGTCCTGCGATCGTCGGGGGGCTGCGCCCACCTTTGCGCCTGACGGGCTTTACCTGTGCGGCGTGAGCTACCCGTCGCGCTGGCCGCTGCCGGACGATGGGCGTATCATCGCGCTGCCCCAGCTACCCCTCGCCTGAATGCCCCGTACCCGAATCAAGATCTGCGGCCTGACAAGGCCGGAAGACGTGCGCGCCGCCGTCGACGCGGGGGCTGACGCCATCGGCTTCGTGTTCTATCCGCCCAGTCCGCGTGCAGTCGGCATCGAACAGGCGGCCGAACTGGTTGCCCTGTTGCCGCCCTTCGTGAGTTCCGTCGGTCTGTTCGTCAATGCAGCGGCGGCGGACGTCGAAGCCGTGCTGGCGCGCGTGCCTTTGCAGTTGCTGCAGTTCCATGGCGATGAGGCGCAGGCCGAGTGTGCGCGTTTCGGGCGGGCCTGGATCAAGGCCGCGCGGATGCGCCCCGGGGTCGATCTGGTAGAATTCTCAGCTTCGTATCCCGGCGCCAGTGGCATTCTGGTCGACGCGTTCGTCGATGGCTATGGTGGCGGCGGGAAGACTTTCGACTGGTCGCTGATCCCTCCCGGGTTCGGCGGCCGGCTTGTGCTGTCCGGCGGTCTGGATGCGGACAACGTCGGCGACGCGGTGCGCAGACTGCGCCCGTGGGCGGTCGATGTGTCGAGCGGGGTCGAGAGTGAAAAGGGAATCAAGGATGCGGCGAAGATCGCTGCCTTCATAGCCGGAGTTCGACATGCAGATGGCTGACACGCCTTACGAGTTTCCCGACGCGAGCGGGCATTTCGGCCCGTACGGGGGCGTCTTCGTTTCAGAAACGCTGATGCCCGCACTGGCCGAGCTGCGCGAAGCCTACGCAGCCTGCCAGGCCGATCCGGAGTTCATCGCCGAGTTCGAATACGAACTCAAGCACTACGTCGGTCGTCCGAGTCCGATCTACCACGCCAAGCGCTGGTCGGGTCTGCTCGGCGGCGCACAGATCTACCTCAAGCGCGAGGACCTCAACCATACCGGCGCGCACAAGGTGAACAACTGCATCGGCCAGGCCCTGGTGGCCCGCCGCATGGGCAAGCCGCGCGTGATCGCCGAGACCGGCGCCGGCCAGCACGGTGTCGCCACCGCCACCGTGGCCGCGCGCTACGGCATGGAGTGTGTGGTGTACATGGGCGCCGAGGACGTCAAGCGCCAGGCGGCCAACGTCTATCGCATGAAGCTGCTCGGTGCCACCGTGGTGCCGGTCGAGTCCGGCTCGAAGACCCTCAAGGATGCGCTCAACGAGGCCATGCGCGACTGGGTCACCAACGTCGCCGACACGTTCTACATCATCGGCACGGTTGCGGGGCCGCATCCGTATCCGATGATGGTGCGCGACTTCCAGTCGGTGATCGGCAAGGAGTGTATCGAGCAGATGCCGGAGATGGCGGGGCGCCAGCCCGACTACGTCATCGCCTGCGTCGGTGGCGGCTCGAACGCGATGGGCATCTTTCATCCTTACCTCGACGTCCCCGGCGTCAAGCTCGTGGGTGTCGAGGCGGCGGGCGACGGTCTCGACAGTGGTCGCCACTCGGCCTCGCTCACGGCTGGTCGGCCGGGTGTGCTGCACGGCAATCGTACCTACCTGCTGCAGGACGAGGACGGACAGATCATCGAGACGCACTCGGTGTCGGCAGGGCTCGACTATCCTGGCGTCGGTCCCGAGCATGCCTGGCTCAAGGACAGCGCCCGTGCCGCCTATGTCGGCATCACCGACAACGAGGCACTCAAGGCCTTTCACGATCTTTGCCGGCTCGAGGGCATCATTCCTGCGCTCGAGTCCTCGCATGCGCTGGCTTATGCCGCGAAGCTGGCGCCGACCCTGCCCAAGGACCGGGTCCTGCTCGTCAATCTGTCCGGCCGTGGCGACAAGGACATGCACACCGTCGCCGAGCGTTCCGGTATCGAGTTCTGAACCAACGCGGGCCGCCATGGTGGCCCGCTGTGTGATCGAGACATGTCAAGAATCCAGACCGTATTCCAGCGCCTGCAGGCCGAAGGCCGCAAGGCGCTGATCCCCTTCGTCACTGCCGGCTTCCCGAGTCCTGAGTTGAGCCTGCCGCTGATGCAGGCCCTCGTCGACGGGGGCGCCGACATCATCGAGCTTGGTGTTCCGTTCTCCGACCCCATGGCCGATGGCCCGACCATCCAGCGCGCATCCGAGCGTGCCCTGGCTCAGGGCATGAGCCTGCGCAAGGTGCTCGAGATCGTACGGGCGTTCCGCGCAACCGATGCCGCCACGCCGGTGGTGCTCATGGGCTATGCCAATCCGATCGAGGCCATGGGGGCCGAGCGCTTCGTCAGTGCCGCGGCCGAAGCCGGGGTCGATGGCGTGCTGGTGGTCGACTACCCGCCAGAGGAGTGCGTCGGCTTTGCCGCCACGGCCAAGGCCGGTGGCCTCGATCCGATCTTCCTGCTCGCGCCGACCTCGTCCGAGCAGCGCTATGCGGACGTCGCGTCTGCCGGCAGCGGCTACATCTACTACGTTTCGCTCAAGGGCGTCACCGGTAGCGCAAAGCTGGACGTCGAGGAGGTTGCGCGCCGCATTCCGGACATCCGCGCGGCCGTCGGCATGCCGGTGGGCGTCGGTTTCGGCATCCGCGATGCGGAGAGTGCGCGCGCGGTTGGCGCAGTGGCCGACGCGGTGGTGATCGGCAGCCGCATCATCGAAGAGATCGAGAACAACCCTGGCGAGGAGGTTGCACGCGTTGCCGCCTTCATGCGCGACATCCGCTGCGCGCTTGACGACCTCGCCACCGGTAAAGGAGTGACTCAATGAGTTGGTTGCAAAAGCTGCTGCCGCCCAAGATCAAGCGCGGCGAAGTGTCCGCGCGCAGCAAGTCGATTCCCGAGGGGTTGTGGAGCAAGTGCGAAGGCTGCGAGTCGGTGCTTTACCGTTCGGACCTCGACAGCAGCCTGGGCGTTTGCCCCAAGTGCGGGCATCACCATCGCCTGCGCGCGCGCAGGCGGCTCGACGTGCTGCTCGACGCCGAGGGGCGGGTCGAGATCGGTGCCGAGGTGACGCCGGTCGATGCGCTCAAGTTCAAGGATTCGCGCAAGTATCCGGAGCGCTTGTCGACCGCGACCGCCGACACGGGCGAAGCAGACGCGATGGTGGTGATGCAGGGCGCAATCAAGAGCCTGCCGGTGGTCGTGGCCTGCTTCGAATTCGAGTTCCTGGGCGGCTCGATGGGTTCGGTCGTGGGTGAGCGCTTCGTGCGCGGCGCCAGGCGTGCCTACGAGCAGCGCATCCCCTTCATCTGCATTACCGCCTCGGGCGGTGCTCGCATGCAGGAGGGGCTGCTGTCGCTGATGCAGATGGCCAAGACCACGGCTGCGATCACGCGTCTTGCCGAGCGCAGGCTGCCCTTCGTCACCGTGCTGACCGACCCCACAATGGGGGGGGTGTCCGCCAGTTTTGCCTTCATGGGCGACGTGGTGATCGCAGAGCCGAACGCGCTCATCGGTTTTGCCGGCCCGCGCGTCATCGAGCAAACGGTGCGCGAGAAGCTGCCAGAAGGCTTCCAGCGCGCCGAGTTCCTGCTCGACAAAGGGGCGATCGATCTGATCGTGGATCGACGCGAGATGCGCGACGAGATCGCAGGCGTGCTTGCCATGCTGACGCGCCAGCCTGCGGACGCGGTTTCGGCGTGAGGCCTGCGGTGGTTGCGGATCCGGGGCTGCCAGCCAGCCTCGAGGGCTGGCTGGCCTTGCTCGAGCAGCGCCATGGGCAACGCATCGAGCTCGGTCTCGAGCGTGTGCGCAAGGTCCAGCAGGCGATGGCTGCAGGCAGCGAGGCCTTGGTCATCACCGTCGGCGGTACCAACGGCAAGGGCTCGTGCTGTGCGATGCTCGAGGGCATTCTGCTGGCGGCAGGTTATCGCGTCGGTTGCTACACATCGCCCCACCTGTTGCGCTACAACGAGCGTGTTCGCATCGACGGCAGGGATGTCGACGACGAGCGCCTGGTGCAAGGCTTTGCCGCCGTCGAGGCGGTGCGCGGCGACACGCCGCTGACCTATTTCGAGCATGGCACGCTCGCGGCGTGGTCGGTGCTGGCGGGCGAAGGGCTCGATGTGATCGTCCTGGAGGTCGGTCTGGGTGGCCGGCTCGATGCGGTCAACCTTTTCGATTCCGACTGCGCGATCGTGACCAGCGTGGCAATGGACCACATGGAGTTCCTCGGCGATTCGCGCGAGGCGATTGGCTACGAGAAGGCGGGTATCTTCCGCACGGGTTGTCCGGCCGTGTGCGGAGACCCCCAACCACCTGCGACCTTGGTGGACCATGCAGCGGCCATTGGGGCAGAGCTGTGGATCAGCGGTCGGGATTTCGGTTTTGGTGGTGACCGCCAGCAGTGGGGCTACTGGCGTTACGAGCGGCCGCGTGCCCAGGGCGGTCTCGTAAAGCGTGGCGGGCTGGCATATCCGGCCTTGCGCGGTGCCAACCAGTTGCTCAACGCCTCTGCGGTCATCACCGCGCTCGAGTTGTTGCGTGCGCGGCTGCCCGTGTCCATGCAGCATGTGCGTCAGGGACTGATGCTGGTCGAGGTGCCCGGGCGCTTTCAGGTGCTGCCGGGGCGCCCGGCGGTGGTGCTCGACGTCGCGCACAATCCGCAGGCAGCGGGTGTGCTGGCGGAGAACCTCGGCAGCATGGGTTTCTTTCCGGAAACATGGGCCGTGCTCGGCATGTTGGCAGACAAGGACGTCGAGGGGGTGGTCGAGCGTCTGGCTGGGCGCGTCGACCACTGGCTGCTCGCCGACCTGCCCGGCGCGCGCGGCCTTTCGGCACAAGACCTTGCCGCACGTGTGCGCGCGGCTGGCGGTGCGGGCGATATCCGTTGCTACGAACAGCCGGCTGCTGCGTTTGCTGCAGCGCAAGATGCTGCAGCCGAGGGTGATAGAATCGTCGTCTTTGGCTCGTTCCTGACAGTGGCCGATGTGCTTGCGGCGATCAAGGCCGCACGCCAGCGATGAGGTTCTCCCGGTGAGTGACGCTGACAACCTGGATATCAAGAAGCGCGCGCGCCGACGTCTGGTCGGCGCGGTTGCGCTCGCCTTGCTGGCTGCCATCGTGTTGCCCATGATGATGGACCCGGAGCCGCACCCTTCGGTGCAGGACATCCAGATCACGATCCCCGATCGGGCCGCAGCCCCTGCGCTGAAGCGGCCGGCTGCTCCCGCGGAGTCTGTGGCGGCCGTGCCACCTGCCGTATCCGAGGATGACGATGTGGCCGCCGATGGCCCGCAGTTGGTTGCGGTCGATCCGGTCGAGCCGCCCCCTGCAGAGAAAACGCCTGCGGCTCCGCCGCCTGCGCCTGCCACGACAGCGCGGCCGCCTGCGGTAGCGCCTCAGGCGCCGCCGGTGCGCCAGGAGGCATCGCCGGCGGCAAAGCCGGCGCCAAGCCGAGCGGCAACCGATGCCGACGAGGAGGCGAGGGTGCGTGCGATCCTTTCGGGCCAGCCCGTGCCGCCACGTGGCGAGGCCTTCGTGATCCAGGTCGGCGCCTTCAGCGATGCCGCCAAGGCTGCCCGCCTTGCCGATGAACTCAAGGCGCAGGGCTTCCAGGCCTTCACCGAGCGCTCGGGCAGCGTGACACGAGTACGCGTCGGCCCGATCACGGGCCGGCAGGCAGCCGACTCGGTGGCCGCGCGCCTGAAGGCGTCGGGCCATCAGGCCGTCCTGCAGCCGCGTTGAGCCGCAGCCATGACAGTGTTCGACTACGTCTTCCTGGGTGTGCTCGGCTTTTCGGCTGCGATCGGCATGTGGCGAGGGCTGGTGAGCGAGGTTGTCGCCCTGCTGGCCTGGGTGGCAGCACTTTTTGCGGCCTGGCGCTATAACGAACAGGCAGCGGCGTTCTTCACCGGCATGATCGTGGAGCCGGTGTGGAGGCAGGTTGCGGGCGGCGCGCTGGTGGTGGTTGCAGTGCTGCTGATCGCGGCCTTGCTGCGCTACCTGCTGCGGGAGCTGTTGCGCGCTGCCGGCCTGGGGGCGACGGACCGCTTCTTCGGTGCATTGTTCGGCGTTGCACGCGGGCTTGCGGTCGCGTTCGTCGTCGTCCTGGTCGGCGGTATCGCGGGCGTGGCGCGCGAGCCCTGGTGGTCGCAGGCGCTGTTTTCGGCGCCGATGGAATCGGCCGTGATTGCTGCAAAACCCTGGCTGCCCGACGAGGTGGCCGACAAGATTCGATTCAGATAGGCATACCTCCATGTGTGGAATTCTCGGTGTCGTCGCGACTTCTCCGGTCAACCAGCTTCTTTATGATGGACTGCAGGTCCTGCAGCACCGCGGCCAGGATGCGGCGGGCATTGCTACCTCGGAGGGCGGGCGCTTTCACATGCACAAGGGCTCGGGCCTCGTGCGCGACGTCTTTCGTACGCGCAACATGCGCAACCTGACCGGTAACTGGGGAATCGGCCATGTGCGTTATCCGACCGCGGGCTCGGCCTACAACGCGGCCGAGGCACAGCCTTTCTACGTCAACTCGCCGTTCGGGCTGCTGCTCGCGCACAACGGCAACCTGACCAATGCGGACGAACTCAAGCGCGAGATGTACCTCTCGGACCTGCGCCACATCAACACCAGCAGCGATTCCGAAGTGCTGCTGAATGTGCTGGCACATGAACTGCAGGCAGCGAGCAAGGGGCTCAAGCTCGACGAGGACGCGATCTTCACCGCAGTGGCCGGCGTGCATCGGCGCTGCCGTGGTGCCTATGCGGTCGTTGCCATGATCGCCGGCTACGGGCTGCTGGCGTTCCGCGATCCTTACGGGATCCGACCGCTGGTCATCGGCCGCAACGACACGGCTGCGGGCAGCGAGTGGCTGGTCGCCTCCGAGTCGGTCGCCCTCGATGTGCTGGGCTTCCGCTTGTTGCGTGACGTCGCGCCGGGCGAGGCCGTGCTGGTCGATATCGAGGGGCGCTTCCACAGCCGCCAGTGCGCAGCCAAGACGGTGCACGCACCATGCATGTTCGAGTTCGTCTACCTGGCGCGACCCGATTCGATCATCGACGGCGTGTCGGTCTATGAGTCGCGCATGAAGATGGGCGAGTTCCTGGCCGACAAGATGAAGCGGACCATGCCCAAGGTGCACATCGACGTGGTGATCCCGATCCCGGACTCGAGCCGGCCGTCGGCCATGCAGATGGCGCATCGCCTGGGCTTGCCCTTCCGCGAGGGTTTCGTCAAGAACCGCTACATCGGGCGCACCTTCATCATGCCGGGCCAGGCGACGCGCAAGAAGTCTGTGCGCCAGAAGCTCAACACGATTCACCAGGAGTTCAAGGGCAAGAGCGTGTTGCTGGTTGACGACTCGATCGTCCGTGGCACCACGAGCAAGGAGATCGTGAATATGGCGCGCGAAGCTGGCGCGACCCAGGTCTACCTCGCGTCTGCGGCGCCTCCCGTGCGCTATGCCAATGTGTATGGGATCGACATGCCCACGCGCGGTGAGCTGATCGCCTCGGATCGCAACGATGAGGAGATTTGCCGCGAGATCGGGGCTGACGGCCTCATCTACCAGGATCTCGACGATCTGAAGGCTTCCGTGCGGGCGCTCAATCCCGCCCTTAGCTTCTTCGAGACGTCCTGTTTCGATGGCAGCTACATTACCGGCGACATCACGGCCGAGTATTTGAACGGCGTCGAGAATCAGCGTAGCGAGCCCGCGGCGGGCAAGGGTGATGCCGGCGACCATGGCGACGACGGCGAGGGCGGCGAGGGTGGCCAGCTCGACCTCAATCTCGCCTCCGCTGGCGACCACTGAGCCTGCTGACGCCCTGCACGCAAGCCTCCTGAACATCCCATTGCAGCGAACATGAGCCTTCCAGATCCGCATTCTCTTCACCCCGACACGCTCGCCGTGCGTTCGGGCATCGAGCGCAGCCAGTTCGGAGAACATGGGGAGGCGATGTACCTGACCTCCAGCTTCGTGTTCGAGAACGCAGCACAGGCGGCGGCGCGCTTCTCGGGTGAGGAGGAGGGCTATGTCTATGCCCGTTTCTCGAACCCGACAGTGAGTGCGCTGCAGACCCGGCTTGCTGCGCTTGAAGGCGCAGAGGGCTGTGTAGCGACTGCCTCCGGAATGTCGGCGATTCTTGCACTCGCAATGGCGACGCTGCAGGCGGGCGACCATGTGGTCGCGTCCAATGGTTTGTTCGGGGCCACGCAGCAATTGTTTGGCGGCATCCTTTCCAGGTTCGGCATTCAAACGACCTTCGTCCCGACCACCGACCTCGATGCCTGGCGCGATGCCACGCAGCCGAGGACACGGCTATTCTTTACCGAGACGCCCTCGAATCCGCTGACCGAAGTGGTCGATATTGCGGCCGTGGCCGACATCGCACACGAGGCCGGGGCGCTGCTGGCCGTCGATAACTGCTTCTGCTCACCGGCCTTGCAGCGTCCGCTCGACTTCGGTGCGGATGTCGTCGTGCATTCGGCGACGAAGTATCTGGACGGCCAGGGCAGGGTACTGGGCGGGGCCGTGGCGGGCCGCAAGCTCGTTACCGATGAGGTGTTCAAGTTCCTGCGCACAGCCGGGCCGACGCTGTCGCCCTTCAATGCCTGGGTGATCTTCAAGGGTCTTGAAACCTTGCGCGTACGCATGGAGGCGCAGTCGGCGAGCGCGCTGGAGTTGGCGAAATGGCTCGAAGCCCAGCCTGGTGTGGCGCGGGTGTACTACCCTGGCTTGCGCTCTCACCCCCAGCACGAACTGGCAATGCGCCAACAGAAGACGGGTGGAGCAATCGTCAGTTTCGACGTCGAGGGCGGTCGCGATGCCGCCTGGAAGGTGGTCGACTCGACCCGGCTGATCTCGATCACGGCCAATCTGGGCGACACCAAGACCACGATCACGCATCCTGCGACCACCACTCACGGCCGCATCAGCGCCGAGGCGCGAGCCAGCGCGGGGATCGGCGACGGCCTGCTGCGCGTGGCGGTCGGTCTCGAGCACGTCGACGACATCAAGGAAGACCTGGCGCGCGGCCTGGCGCGCTGAGCGCGCAGCCGGATTGCTCAGCCGGCGCTTGTGCCGGTGTGGGCGCTGAACCGGCTGCCGTCGAAGGCTAGCCAACAGGCGGCGCCCCGCCAGTCGGAGAGCACGTGGCGCGCGCACTCGCGGCCATCGACCTTCAGCGCGTGGTGGTCCGGGCGGTGGGTGTGGCCGTGGACAAAGATTGGGTAGTCGTGGCTGCGGAGCAGGGCTGCGACCGCCTCCGCGTTGACGTCCATGATCTCCATCGATTTTCCGGCCTTGGCGGTTTCGCTCTTCTGGCGCAGGCTGGCGATGAAGGCCTTGCGCGCAGCCAGGGGTTCAGCGAGGAAGCCGGCTTGCCAGGCAGGGTCCCGTACCTGGCGGCGGTAGGCCTGGTAGGCGAGGTCGTCTGTGCACAGGGCGTCGCCGTGTGAGAGCAGGAGCACGGGGGCGTTTGCCGCGTCACCGAAGCGCACGCATGCGGGGTCATCGAGCAGGGTCGCGCCGATCGCGGTCGCAAAGGCCGGGCCGGCAAGCAGGTCGCGGTTGCCGGTCATGAAGTGCACTGCGGTGCCACTGCACGAGAGCGTGCGGATTGCTTCTGCAATGCGCGCATTGAAGGGCGTGGCAAGATCGTCGTCACCCGCCCAGTATTCGAACAGGTCGCCGAGGATGAACAGGCTCGCCGCCTCGCGTGCCGGGCCCTCCAGGAAGGCGAGGAAGGCCTCGACGTTGGCTGGTTCGTCTTCGCTCAGGTGCAGGTCGGAGATGAACAATGCCGGAAGGGCCGCGCGTGCGGCCTCCGGCATCGGCGCGCCAGACCCGTCCGGAACCGCCGGCTGCGGGCTGGCTTGCGAGGCGCTGCGCGTGGTCACGATCAGGCGACTTCGGCGCGCTCGATGACCACGTCCTCCTTGGGCACGTCCTGGTGGAAGCCGCTGGAGCCGGTCTTGACCTTGCGGATCGAGTCGACCACATCCAGGCCCTCGGTGACACGGCCGAACACGCAGTAGCCCCAGCCCTGGGTGTCGGGCGAGCGGTGGTTGAGGAAGTCGTTATCGGCAACGTTGATGAAGAACTGCGCGGTGGCGGAGTGGGGCGCCTGGGTGCGCGCCATGGCGATGGTGCCGCGTTCGTTCTTCAGGCCGTTGTCGGCTTCGTTCTTGATCTGTTCGCCGGTGGGCTTCTGGTTCATGCCGGGCTCGAAACCGCCGCCCTGGATCATGAAGCCGTCAATGACCCGGTGGAAGATGGTGTTGTCGTAGTGGCCGGCTTCCACATAGGCGAGGAAGTTGGCGACCGTGACCGGTGCCTTGTCGGCGTCGAGTTCGAGGGTGATGACGCCGTGGTTGGTGTGCAACTTGACTGCCATGTGGTGCTCTCCTGGGGAGGTTGTTGTCGTCCGGGCAGTGCGTGCGCTCGCCCGTCCATTGAAGGGCCCTTCTTACTTGCCGGCCTTGCCTGCCGGAGTGTCGAGCAGGCGGGCGCTTTCCACGACCACGGGCTCGACCGGCACGTTCTGGTGGAAACCGCGGTTCGCGGTCGGGACCTTGGCGATCCTGTCGACCACGTCCATGCCCTTCACCACCTTGCCGAACACGGCGTAGCCCCAGCCGTCGCGCGAAGGGTAGTCGAGGAAGGTGTTGGGGACGAGGTTGATGAAGAACTGTGCCGAGGCCGAGTGTGGGTCGGCGGTGCGCGCCATGGCCAGGGTGCCGGGTTCGTTCCTGAGGCCGTTCTTCGCTTCGTTCTCGATCGGGGCGCGGGTGCTCTTTTGCTTCATGTCGGCGTCGAAGCCACCGCCCTGGACCATGAAGCCATCGATCACACGGTGAAAGATGGTGCCGTTGTAGTGACCGTCCTTGACGTACTGGACGAAGTTCTCTGCCGACTTCGGCGCCTTGTCGGCGAACAGTTCGACCACGATCTCGCCTTGGTTGGTCTTGAGTTCGACCATCGGGTTGGCGGCCAGCGTGCTCAAGGCACTCGCTGCGAGCACTGCAAAGGCGATCAATTGCTTTTTCATGGGGTCTCCGGTGCTTGGCCGCATGGCCACGGGCGTGAAGGCATCTCAGGACTGGCGCAGGCTCTCGCACAGATGTCGCGAACCTTCCTTGCAGGCAGGGATGACGAAAGGGCGAGGTCCGCTGCCGTGGTATATTTGCGCCCTGCCGATGCGGGCCTGGAGCCCGCTGGACGCAAGATTCTAGCAACAAGCCCCACCCCTCACAATCGCGCTCACAGCGTGCTTCATCTTCGGTATTTCCGTCATCCCGATGCTCAACATCTACAACACCCTGTCGCGCAACAAGGAAGTCTTCACGCCCATCGAACCTGGCAAGGTCCGCATGTACGTTTGCGGCATGACGGTGTACGACTTCTGTCACCTCGGGCATGCACGCGTGATGGTGGTGTTCGACATGGTGGCGCGCTGGCTGCGTGCGAGCGGGCTGGACGTCACCTACGTGCGCAACATTACCGACATCGATGACAAGATCATCCGTCGCGCGCAGGAGAATGGCGAGACCATCCGCGCGCTCACCGACCGCTTCATCGCAGCGATGCACGAGGACGCCGATGCACTGGGCGTGCTGCGCCCCGACCACGAGCCGCGCGCCACCGACTACGTTGCCCAGATGCAGTCGCTGATCTCGCGCCTCGAGCACAAAGGCCTCGCCTACGTCGCCGCCAACCGCGACGTGTGCTACGCGGTGCGCAAGTTCGAGGGCTACGGCAAGCTGTCGGGCAAGTCGCTCGACGAGTTGCGCGCCGGTGAGCGTGTCGACGTGGCGCAGGACAAGAACGACCCGCTCGACTTCGTGCTGTGGAAGCACGCCAAGACCGAAGAGCCTGGCGAGGTGAAGTGGGCGTCGCCGTGGGGCGAGGGCCGGCCCGGCTGGCACATCGAGTGCTCGGCAATGAGCTCGGATCTGCTCGGCGACCACTTCGACATCCACGGTGGTGGCATGGACCTGCAGTTCCCGCACCACGAGAACGAGATCGCCCAGTCCGAGGGCGCGCACGGCCACGCCTTCGTCAATTACTGGATGCACAACGGCTTCGTGCGCGTCGATGACGAGAAGATGTCGAAGTCGCTCGGCAACTTCTTCACCATCCGCGAGGTGCTGCAGAAGTACGACCCCGAGGTGGTGCGCTTCTTCATCCTGCGTGCGCACTACCGTAGCGCGCTCAACTACTCCGACACCCACCTCGAGGACGCCCGCAACGCGCTCACGCGCCTTTATACCGCGCTGAAGAACGTGCCGGTGCAGGGCGATGCCGAGGTGGATTGGGAAGAGGCTCACGCCCGGCGTTTCCGCGCGGCGATGGACGACGACTTCAACACCGCAGAGGCGGTCGCGGCGCTGTTCGAACTGGCGAACGAGGTCAACCGCAGTGCGTCGCCCGCTCTGGCGCGGCAACTCAAGGCCCTGGCAGGCGTGCTGGGCCTGCTTCAGCGCGACCCGCGGGCCTTCTTGCAGGCTGGCGCTGCGGATGCGGCGGGCCTTGATGCCGGTGAGATCGAAGCCCGCATTGCGGCGCGCGCCGCAGCCAAGAAGGCAAAGGATTACGCCGAGGCTGATCGGATCCGGACCGAGCTGACCGCGGCCGGCATCGTCCTGGAGGACGGGCCTGGCGGCACCACCTGGCGCCGCGCCTGACGCCTGAGGTAGTGCGCATCGGCGCACGAGGCCCAGGCCACGGACTGCAAGAGATGTAAAAACGCCCGCTCCTGCATTGCAGGGCGGGCGTTCTTCCGATGGGTAGCCCGGGCTCAGTTGCCGAAGAAGTCGCGCACCTTGTCCATCCAGCCTTTGGCTTTGGGGTTGTGGCGGTCGGCGTTACCGCTGGAGATCTCTTCGAACTCGCGCAGCAACTCCTTCTGGCGATCGGTGAGACTGACCGGCGTCTCGACTACGACGTGGCACATCAGGTCGCCATGCGCATGGCTGCGTACGTTCTTGATGCCCTTGCCGCGCAGGCGGAAGACCTTGCCGCTCTGGGTTTCGGCCGGGATCTTCAGGCGCGCCATGCCTTCGAGAGTCGGAATCTCGATCTCGCCGCCGAGGGCTGCCGTGGTGATGCTGATCGGCATCTCGCAGTGCAGGTCGTCGTGGTCGCGCTCGAACACCGCGTGCTTGCGGATGTGGATCTCGACGTAGAGGTCGCCCGGCGGGCCACCGTTGACGCCGGGTTCGCCATGGCCGGCGTGGCGCAGGCGCATGCCTTCGTCGATACCGGCGGGAATCTTCACCTCCAGCGTCTTCTGCTTCTTCACCCTGCCGGCACCGCCGCAGTCGCGGCAGGGGTCGGGGATGATCCTGCCGCTGCCATGGCACTTCGGGCAGGTCTGCTGGATCGAGAAGAAACCCTGCTGCACGCGCACCTGGCCGTGGCCGTTACAGGTCGGGCAGGTCTTGGGCTGGGTGCCGGGCTTGGCGCCGCTGCCGTGGCAGGTGCCGCATTCCTCGACGGTGGGGATGCGGATGGTCTTCTCCGCGCCACGCGCAGCCTCCTCGAGCGTGATCTCGAGGTTGTAGCGCAGGTCGGCGCCGCGATAGACGTTGGAGCGGCCGCCGCGGCCTCCGCCGCCGAACAGGTCGCCGAAGATGTCGCCGAAGGCATCGGCGAAGCCGCTTTCGAAGCCCTGACCGCCGCCACCCATCGACGGGTCGACACCGGCGTGGCCGTAGCGGTCGTAGGCCGCCTTCTTCTGCGGGTCGGAGAGCATCTCGTAGGCCTCCTTGGCCTCCTTGAACTTCTCTTCCGCTTCCTTGTTGTCCGGATTGCGGTCCGGGTGGAACTTCATGGCCAGCTTGCGGTAGGCCTTCTTGATCTCATCGTCGCCGGCGTCGCGGTTGACGCCGAGGACTTCGTAGTAATCCCTTTTGGACATGGTGCGTCGCTCAGTCTGGTCTCAAGCAAAGGCCGAGCCGACGCCAGAGCAGGGCTCCGGCGGGGCTCGGCCGCGAAGGGGTCGCCAGAGTGACGATTACTTCTTGTCCTTCACTTCGGTGAATTCGGCATCCACCACGTCGGCATCCTCGGCCTTGCCGCCAGCCTGCTGGCCACCGGCTGCGCCCTGGGCACCGCCTTCGGTCTGGGCCTGGGCGTACATCTGCTCGCCGAGCTTCTGCGCTGCCATGGCCAGGGCCTGGCTCTTGGCTTCGATGGTGTCCTTGTCGCCGCTCTTGATGGCCTCTTCGGCGTCCTTGATCGCGGCTTCGATCTTGGCCTTCTCGTCGTCGGAGAGCTTGTCGCCGTACTCGCCCAGCGCCTTCTTGGTCGAGTGGATCAGCGCGTCGCACTGGTTGCGGGCGTCGACCAGTTCGTGGGCCTTCTTGTCTTCCTCGGCGTGTGCCTCGGCGTCGCGCACCATGCGCTCGACTTCCTCGTCCGACAGACCGGAGTTGGCCTGGATCTTGATCTTGTTCTCCTTGCCGGTGGCCTTGTCCTTGGCCGACACGTGCAGGATGCCGTTGGCGTCGATGTCGAAGGTGACCTCGATTTGCGGCATGCCGCGCGGCGCCGGCGGGATGTCGGAGAGGTTGAACTGGCCCAGGCTCTTGTTGCCCGAGGCCATCTCGCGCTCGCCCTGCAGCACGTGGATGGTCACCGCGCTCTGGTTGTCGTCGGCGGTGGAGAATACCTGGCTGGCCTTGGTCGGGATCGTGGTGTTCTTCTGGATCAGCTTGGTCATCACGCCGCCCAGGGTCTCGATGCCCAGCGACAGCGGGGTGACGTCGAGCAGCAGTACGTCCTTGACCTCGCCCTGCAGCACGCCGCCCTGGATGGAGGCGCCCACGGCGACGGCCTCGTCCGGGTTCACGTCACGGCGCGGTTCCTTGCCGAAGAATTCCTTCACCTTGTCGATGACCTTGGGCATGCGGGTCTGGCCGCCGACCAGGATCACGTCGTCGATGTCCGACACCTTGAGGCCGGCGTCCTTGAGGGCGATGCGGCAGGGCGCGATCGAGCGCTCGATCAGGTCTTCGACCAGCGACTCGAACTTGGCGCGGGTGATCTTGATCGCCAGGTGCTTCGGGCCCGAGGCGTCGGCAGTGATGTAGGGCAGGTTGATCTCGGTCTGCTGGCCCGAGGACAGCTCGATCTTGGCCTTCTCGGCCGCTTCCTTCAGGCGCTGCAGTGCGAGCACGTCGTTCTTGAGATCGACGCCCTGTTCCTTTTTGAACTCGGTGACGATGTAGTCGATGATGCGCTGGTCGAAGTCCTCGCCACCCAGGAAGGTGTCGCCGTTGGTCGCCAGCACTTCGAACTGGTGCTCGCCGTCGAGGTCGGCGATCTCGATGATCGAGATGTCGAAGGTGCCGCCGCCGAGGTCATACACGGCGATCTTGGAGTCGCCCGGCTTCTTGTCCATGCCGAAGGCGAGCGCGGCCGCGGTCGGCTCGTTGATGATGCGCTTGACCTCGAGGCCGGCGATGCGGCCGGCGTCCTTGGTGGCCTGGCGCTGGCTGTCGTTGAAGTAAGCCGGCACGGTGATGACTGCTTCGGTCACTTCCTCGCCGAGGTAGTCCTCGGCGGTCTTCTTCATCTTGCGAAGGATCTCGGCGGAAACCTGCGGCGGTGCGATCTTCTTGCCACGCACTTCAACCCAGGCGTCGCCGTTGTCGGCCTTGGCGATGGTGAAGGGCATCATGGCGATGTCCTTCTGGACTTCCTTCTCTTCGAAGCGACGGCCGATCAGGCGCTTGATTGCGAACAGGGTGTTCTTGGCGTTGGTGACGGCCTGGCGCTTGGCCGGCGCGCCGCACAGGATTTCACCGTCCTCGGCGTAGGCCACCACCGACGGGGTGGTGCGTGCGCCTTCGGAGTTTTCGATGACCTTCGGCTTGCCGCCTTCCATCACGGAGACGCAGCTGTTGGTGGTGCCGAGGTCGATGCCGATGATCTTGCCCATGAGTGTTCCTTCTCAGTCAGTTCAGTCTTTATTTGGAGGCGCGGCTCGTAGCGCGCCGGTCTGGATCGAATATGGGGGGGCGCGCAACGGTTTCAAGCCGCCGCGCGCAGATTCCTTACTGGCCCTTGGCCTTTGCCACCATGACCAGTGCCGGGCGGAGGACGCGCTCGTTGAGCAGATAGCCCTTCTGCAGCACCGTGACCACGGTGTTGGGTTCGGCGTCCGACTCGACCGCGCTGATCGCCTGATGCTTGTTCGGATCGAACTTCTGGCCAACGGGGTTCTCTTCGGCCAGGCTCGCGCCTTCGAAAGCGGCGACAAGTTGCTTGAGCGTCAACTCGACGCCTTCGCGCAGCTTCTCGACGGTCTGGTTGTCCACCGCGAGGGCTGCCTCCAGGCTGTCCTTGACCGGCAGCATCGCGCTGGCGAACTTCTCGGCGGCAAACTTGGCGGCCTTGCCGATGTCTTCCTGCGCGCGGCGACGCACATTCTCGGTCTCGGCCTTGGCGCGCAGCCAGGCGTCGTGATGCTCGGCGGCCTTCAGTTCGGCCTGTCGCAGGCTCTCCTCGAGGCTGGGCATGCTGTCGATCGCGTTGGATGCATCGCTGGCGGCGTGTTCGGCGGTGGCAGCCTGGACTTCCAGTTCATCGGCGGGCGTCGTCGAAGGGTTCTGTTCCTGCATGGATAAGGCTCCCGTAAATTCCTGACGCTGGTAAATTGGGGTCGGTCTGGTCATTTCAAGGGCTGGAGCCGCATTTTTTCGGCCGAGGATCTGAAACATGCGAACGAGCGATCTGGTTGCGCTGCCGATGCGCAATCTTGCCGAGGCGCAAGCGCTGGTGAGTCTGGTGCAGCTCGCGCTGCAGGCGCGCGGCCTTGCCCTGCGCGCGCCACCGCCAGTGCCCGACAGCTGCTGCGGGCGCGGTTGCAACGGCTGCGTGTGGGAGGGGTATTACGCGGCGCTACGTTTCTGGCGCGAGGATGCCATCGCCGCGCTGGAGTGATCGTGCCTTGAGCATGCGCCGATGCCCAAGGCGGGGCGGGCGGAGGGCGCGCGTGTTAATATTTCGCGTTTTGGTAAACGCGGTACGCCCGCTCCCAGCATGACTCAGTTCGCCAAGGAAACTCTGCCGATCAGCCTTGAAGAGGAGATGCGGCACTCCTACCTCGATTACGCAATGAGCGTGATCGTGGGTCGGGCACTCCCGGATGCGCGCGACGGCCTCAAGCCGGTGCATCGGCGCGTGTTGTTCGCAATGCACGAGCTGTCCAACGACTGGAACCGCGCCTACAAGAAGTCAGCGCGTATCGTCGGTGACGTCATTGGTAAGTACCACCCGCACGGCGATACGGCGGTGTACGACACCATCGTGCGCATGGCGCAGGATTTCTCGCTGCGCTACATGCTGGTCGATGGACAGGGTAACTTCGGCTCGGTCGACGGCGACAACGCGGCGGCGATGCGTTACACCGAAATCCGCATGGCGCGCATCGGCCACGAGCTGCTGGCCGACATCGACAAGGAAACGGTGGACTTCGGCCCGAACTACGACGGCTCGGAGAAGGAGCCGCTGGTCATGCCGGCGCGCATTCCGAACCTGCTGATCAACGGTTCGAGCGGCATCGCGGTCGGCATGGCGACCAACATCCCGCCGCATAACCTCGGTGAGGTGGTCGACGCCTGCCTGAAGCTGCTCGAGGATCCCGACACCGATATCGAGGCGCTGATCGACATCGTCCAGGCGCCGGACTTCCCGACCGCGGGCCTCATCTACGGCCTTGCTGGCGTGCGCGAGGGCTACCGCACCGGCCGCGGTCGCGTGATCATGCGTGCGCGCACCCACTTCGAGCCCATCGGCAAGACCGACCGCCAGGCCATCATCGTTGACGAGCTGCCCTACCAGGTGAACAAGCGCACCTTGCAGGAGCGCATGGCCGAGCTGGTCAACGAGAAGAAGATCGAGGGCATCAGCGAGATCCGCGATGAGTCCGACAAGTCGGGCATGCGCCTGGTGATCGAGTTGAAGCGCGGCGAGATGCCCGAGGTGGTGCTCAACAAGCTGTTCAAGCACACCCAGCTGCAGGACAGCTTCGGCATGAACATGGTGGCGCTGGTCGACGGCAAGCCGCGCCTGCTCAACCTCAAGCAGATGCTGGTGTGCTTCCTCGAGCATCGTCGCGAGGTCGTCACCCGCCGCACCATCTTCGAACTGCGCAAGGCGCGTGACCGCGGTCACATCCTCGAAGGTCTGGCGGTGGCGCTGTCCAACGTCGACGAGATCATTGCGCTGATCAAGGCTGCGCCCACGCCTTCCGACGCCAAGCGCGAACTGATGGCGCGCGAGTGGCGCTCGGCGCTGGTCGAAGAGATGCTGTCGCGCGCGCTCGCCGACAGCTACCGGCCGGAAGGGCTGGATCCGCAGTACGGCCTGCAGGCGCAGGGCTACCGTCTGTCCGAAACCCAGGCCCAGGCGATTCTCGAACTGCGCCTGCAGCGTCTGACCGGCCTCGAGCAGGACAAGATCGTCGGCGAATACCGCGAGGTGATGGACGTCATCACCGACCTGCTCGACATCCTGGCGCGCCCCGAGCGCATCACTGCGATCATCGTCGACGAGCTCGGTGCGATCCGCAATCAGTTTGGGGACCCGCGCCGCTCGGAGCTGGTGATGAACACCGCCGAGATCAACATCGAGGACTTGATCACGCCGGAAGACATGGTCGTGACCCTGTCGCACACCGGCTACTTCAAGCGCCAGCCGCTGGCCGACTACCGTGCCCAGCGTCGCGGCGGCCGCGGCAAGCAGGCCACCTCGATGAAGGACGAGGACTTCATCGACCATCTCTTCGTCGCCAACACCCACGACACCGTGCTGTGCTTCTCCAGCCGCGGGCGCTGCTACTGGCTCAAGGTGTACGAGGTGCCCGAAGGTACGCGCAACTCGCGCGGCAAGCCCATCGTCAATCTCTTCCCGCTGATCGAAGGTGAGAAGATCACTGCGGTGCTGCCGATCAAGGAGTTCGACGAGGAGCACTTCGTGTTCATGGCGACCTCGGAAGGCACGGTCAAGAAGACGGCGCTCACCGCCTTCTCCAACCCGCGCAAGGCCGGCATCATCGCCGTCAATCTGGACGACGGCGACCACCTGATCGGGGTGGCGATCACCGACGGCCAGTGCGACGTGATGTTGTTCTCCGACGCCGGCAAGGCGGTGCGCTTTGCCGAGACCGACGTGCGCCCGATGGGGCGCGATGCGCGCGGCGTGCGTGGCATGATGCTCGAGGACGGCCAGTCGGTGATCGCCATGCTGGTGGCCAAGGACGAGTCGCAGTCAGTGCTGACTGCGACCGAAAACGGCTACGGCAAGCGCACGCCGGTGGCCGAATACACCCGCCATGGCCGCGGCACCAAGGGCATGATCGCGATCCAGACCAGCGACCGCAACGGCAAGCTGGTGGCTGCGGTGCTGGTCGAGCCCAGCGACGAAATCATGCTGATCTCGACCGGCGGCGTGCTCATCCGAACTGGTGTGGAGAGCATCCGCGAGATGGGTCGTTCGACCCAGGGCGTGACGCTGATCAGCCTCGATGAAGGCACCTGGCTTGCCAGCGTCGAGAAGGTGGCCGAGTCCGAGTCGGACGAGAGCATGCGTGTCAATGGCGAAGGTGAGACCGAGGAGGAGGCAGCCGCCTCGGTGCAGAGGCCTGCGGGCGAGGCGGGCGATGCTGCTGACGGATCTGCCGATGGCGAGGAGGGTGGCGCCTGATGAGTCGCGTATGGAACTTCAGCGCGGGTCCAGCGGCGCTGCCCGAAGAGGTGCTGCGCCAGGCCGCCGACGAGATGCTCGACTGGCAAGGCAGCGGTATGGGCGTGATGGAAATGAGCCATCGCGGCAAGGAGTTCACCGCCATTGCCGCCCAGGCTGAGGCGGACCTGCGCGAGCTGCTGGCGGTGCCGGCGAACTACCGCATCCTCTTCATGCAGGGCGGCGCGATCGCCGAGAACGCGATCATCCCGATGAACCTGATGGGCGGCAGGCGCGTGGCCGACTATGTGGTCACCGGCGCGTGGTCGCAGAAGTCGCAGAAGGAGGCGCGCAAGTACGCCGAGGTGAACATCGTGGCCACCTCCGAGGCGAGCGGCTTCGCGACCGTGCCGCCGATGACGGACTGGAGGCTGTCTGCCGATCCGGCGTATGTGTTCACCTGCACCAACGAGACCATCGGCGGCGTCGAGTACCCCTTCGAGCCCGATCTGACGCAGATCGGCTGCGGCGAGGTGCCGGTGGTGGCCGACATGTCCTCGCACATCCTGTCGCGCGCGATCGACGTGGCCAAGTACGGCTTGATCTTCGGCGGCGCACAGAAGAACATCGGCCCGGCGGGCCTGACCATCGTGATCGTGCGCGAGGACCTGCTCGGGCGCGCGATGCCGCACTGCCCGAGCGCCTTCGATTACAAGACCGTGGCCGACAACGGCTCGATGTACAACACGCCGCCCACCTACGCGATCTACATCGCCGGCCTGGTCTTCCAGTGGCTCAAGCGCGAGGGCGGTTTGGCGGCGGTCGAGGCGCACAACATTGCCAAGGCGAAGCTGCTGTACGACTTCCTCGATGCCAGCGACTTCTACGAGAATCGCATCGACCCGGCTTGCCGTTCGCGCATGAACGTGCCCTTCTTCCTGAAGGATGAGTCCTTGAACGAGGCCTTCCTGGCAGAGTCGAGAGCGGCCGGCCTGGTGCAGCTGAAGGGGCACAAGTCGGTCGGCGGCATGCGGGCATCGATCTACAACGCGATGCCGATCGCAGGCGTGCAGGCGCTGGTCGATTTCATGCGCGACTTCGCTGCTCGCCGCGGCTGAGCGCGCCGGGCAGCACACGAACGAGAACCACACGCGGAACTTGAAGGGGGCCATGGGCCGAGCATGAGCGACGAACTGCTGAAACTGCGCAACGAGATCGACCGCCTCGATGAGGAAATCCTCGCCCGCCTGTCCGAGCGCGCGCGCTGCGCGCAACGGGTCGGGGAGATCAAACGCGGCGTCATGTACTACCGCCCCGAGCGTGAGGCCCAGGTGCTGCGCCGCTTGGCCGAACTCAACCCCGGGCCCTTGTCACCCGATGCGGTGAAGACCATCTTCCGCGAGGTCATGTCGGCCTGCCTGGGCTTGGAGCAGCCGCTGCGCGTGGCCTATCTCGGCCCGGCCGGGACCTTCTCCGAAAGTGCCAGCCGCAAGCATTTCGGCTCCGCGCCCAATTTCATGGCCATGGCGGCGATCGACGACGTCTTTCGAGCGGTCGAGGCAGGCAATGCCGACTACGGCGTGGTGCCGGTCGAGAACTCTACCGAGGGGGCGGTGGGCGGCACGCTTGACTTGCTCCTCGCCAATCCGCTCAAGGTGTGCGGCGAGGTGCGCTTGCGCATCCACCAGCAGCTGATGTCGCGCGCCGACGGCATCGGCGCGGCCCGCCGTGTCTACTCGCATGCCCAGTCGCTGGCGCAGTGCCACGAGTGGCTGAACCGCAACCTGCCGCATCTGCCGCGCATCCCGGTGGCGAGCAATGCCGAGGCCGCGCGCATGGCCTCAGAGGATCCGGAGTCCTGCGCCATCGCCGGTGAGGCGGCCGCGCAACTCTACGGCCTCAACATTCTCGCCCCCAACATCGAGGATGATCCCAACAACACGACGCGCTTCCTGGTCATCGCCGACCATGACGCGGGCCCCTCCGGCCAGGATCGCACCTCGTTGGTGTTCTCGGCACCGAACCGTCCCGGCGCCATCCATGGCCTGCTCGAACCCATGGCCCGCCATGGGGTCGACATGACCAAGCTGCAGTCGCGGCCGGCGCGCTCGGGGCTGTGGGAGTATGTGTTCTACGCGGACATCAATGGACACCGCGACGATCCCGAGGTGGCGGCTGCGCTTGCCGAACTCAACGATCGCGCAGCGTTCGTCAAGGTCATCGGCTCGTATCCGGTGGCGGCAATCTGACACAGCGCGAGCGCGCGCGGCTGGCGCCGGTGCGCGACGCTTGATGCTGCAGCCCGACCGGCATGCAGAACAAACAGGAGAAGACGATGAGCATCGCCTCGATGGCACCCGACTACATCCGCTCGATCATGGCCTACCAGCCGGGCAAGCCCATCTCGGAGCTCGCTCGCGAGATGGGGCTGGCCGAATCGAGCATCGTCAAGCTCGCATCGAACGAGAATCCGCTCGGCATGAGCCCTGCGGCGCGCGACGCCGCACGCGATGCGATAGGCGATGTGGCGCGCTACCCGGACGGTGGCGCTTTCGCACTCAAGAGCGCGTTGTGCAACAAGTTTGGCCTGGCCCCTGAGCAGATCGTGGTCGGCAACGGCTCCAACGACATCCTGGAACTGGTGTCGCAGGCTTTTCTGGCGCCGGGGTTGTCGGCGGTCTATTCGCAGCACGCGTTCGCGGTCTATCCGCTGGCGACGCATGCGCGCGGCGCGCGTGGAATCGAGGTGCCTGCGCGCAACTTCGGTCATGATCTGGCGGCGATGTTGGCTGCGATCCGGCCGCAGACGCGTGTGGTTTTCGTCGCCAATCCGAATAATCCCACCGGCACCTTCGTTCCGGGGGGCGAGCTGGAGGCGTTCATCAGTGCGGTGCCCAAACATGTGCTGGTGGTGCTCGACGAGGCTTACACCGAATACCTTGCGCCCGAGCAGCGCTACGACGCGATGGCCTGGGTAGGGCGCTATCCGAACCTGCTCGTTTCGCGCACCTTCTCCAAGGCTTATGGCCTGGCCGGGCTGCGCGTCGGCTACGCAGTGACGCATCCCGAGGTGGCCGATCTGATGAACCGGGTTCGCCAGCCGTTCAACGTGACCAGCGTCGGTCTGGCGGCGGCCGAGGCGGCGCTGGGCGACGAAGAGTTCATCGCCCGCAGTGCCGAGATCAACCGACGCGGCATGGTCCAACTTACCCAGGCCTTTGCCGAACTGGGGCTGGAGTGGATTCCGTCGTTTGGAAACTTCGTCACCTTCAAGGTCGGTGATGCGATCGGTATCAACCAGGCACTGCTCAAGCAGGGCGTCATCGTGCGTCCGATTGCAGCCTATGGCATGCCGCACTGGCTGCGTGTCTCGATCGGCCTGCCCGAAGAGAACGCCCGTTTCATCGCTGCGCTTCGCCGCGCCCTGTCCTGAGTGGAGGGTGCAGGATGGCCCTGATCGGCAAGCTCGTCATCTGCGGCGTCGGCCTCATCGGCGGCTCCTTTGCCCTTGCCTTGCGCCGTGCCGGGCAGGTGGGGCGGGTTGTCGGCGTAGGGCGGCGCCCCGAGCCCCTGCAGCGGGCACTCGCGCTGGGTGTGATCGACGAGGTCGCGGCCGGCTGGGCGGATGCGCTCGACGGCGCCGACCTGGTCCTGCTTGCAGCGCCCGTTGGCCAGATGGACGCGATCATGGCGGCGATGGCGCCTCACCTGCGGCCAGGTACGGTAGTCACGGATGCGGGCAGCACCAAGCGTGACGTGATCGAGGCGGTGCACCGCCACCTCTCCGGCGCACTTGCCGATGTCGTGCCTGCGCACCCGATTGCAGGTGCGGAAAAGAGCGGCGTCGAAGCCGCGTTTGCCGAGCTCTACATCGGACGCAAGGCAGTGCTGACCCCGCTGCCCGAGAGTCGCGCAGCGGCGGTCGAGCTCGTGCGTGCCGCCTGGGAAGCCTGTGGTGCACGCGTGGTGGACATGAGCCCCGGCGAGCACGACCGGGTCTTTGCGGCGGTCAGTCATCTGCCGCACCTGTTGGCGTTCGGCCTGGTCGATGACTTCGCACGCAGACCCAACGCGCCCTTGCTGTTTTCCCATGCGGCGGGCGGCTTCCGCGACTTCACCCGCATCGCGGGCAGTCATCCCGAGATGTGGCGCGATATCTGCATCGCCAACCGGGTCGCCTTGCTCGACGAGCTTGACGCTTATCTCGGTGAGCTCGCCCACCTGCGTGGGCTGCTTGAGGCCGGTGATGGCGCCGGTCTCGAGGCGGTGTTCGAGCGTGCACGCCGGGCGCGCAATGCATGGGCAGAGGGCTTGCCGGTACAGGCCGCAGAATAGCGCGGCGGTGCCGCCGCATCGGCTGCAGTCCTGGCTGGCCCGAGAGTGGCGCTGTGACCGCCGTGCTCGCCGCTGGAGCCGCTCCCGTTCTTCCCGCCCCGCATCTTGGGGCGATCCCTGAGAGGTGATGATGGAATTTCTCGATTTGCCGCCGATGCTCGGTGCAGCCGGTACGGTTCGCCTGCCGGGCTCGAAGAGCATTTCCAACCGGGTCCTGCTGCTTGCTGCGCTTGCCGAGGGCGAGACCGAGATTCGCGATCTGCTGCTGTCGGACGATGTCGAGCGCATGCTCGACGCCCTGCAGACGCTTGGCGTGTGCTGGGAGCGCAATGGCGACTCGCTCGACTACCGCGTGCGGGGCGTTGGCGGACCGTTTCCGGTCAAGCATGCCGAGCTCTTCCTTGGCAATGCCGGTACCGCCTTCCGGCCGTTGACCGCAGCCCTGGCCTTGTCGGGGGGCGAGTACCGCCTCTCGGGTGTGCCGCGCATGCATGAGCGCCCGATCGGCGACCTCGTCGACGCGCTGCGTGCACTCGGTGCCGACATCATGTGCACCGCCAACGAGGGCTATCCGCCGCTGCACCTGCGACCGGCAAGCATCCGCTCGGGCGGTGTGGTCAGGGTGCGGGGCGACGTGTCTAGCCAGTTCCTTACCGCTCTGCTGATGGCGCTCCCGCTGACGGGAGTGGAAACTACGGTCGAGGTCGTCGGCGAACTCATCTCCAAACCCTACATCCGCATCACGCTCGAATTGATGGCGCGCTTCGGCGTGCAGGTCGAGCAGCATGGCTGGGAGCGCTTCGTCGTGCCCGGCGGCGCCCGCTATCGAAGCCCGGGAACGGTGTTCGTCGAAGGCGACGCGTCGTCGGCCTCTTACTTTCTGGCGGCGGGGGCGATCGGCGGTGGCCCGCTGCGGGTCGAAGGGGTGGGGCGGGCGAGCATCCAGGGCGATGTACGCTTTGCCGAAGCGCTCGAGCAACTCGGCGCCCGCATCACCATGGGAGACAACTGGATCGAGGCCGCGGCGCCGGCCGAGGGAGGCCTCAAGGCCTTCGATCTGGACCTCAACCACATCCCGGACGCGGCGATGACGCTGGCGGTGGCAGCGTTGTTTGCCGACGGTCCCTGCCGGCTGCGCAATATCGCCAGCTGGCGCGTCAAGGAGACTGACCGCATCGCGGCGATGGCGATCGAGCTGCGCAAGGTCGGGGCGCAGATCGAGGAGGGCGAGGACTACCTCGTGGTGACGCCGCCGGCGCGCCTGCAGCCGGCAGCGATCGATACCTACGACGATCATCGTATGGCCATGTGCTTCTCGCTCGTCACGCTGGGCGGATGCCGGCTCCGCATCAACGATCCGCGCTGCGTCAACAAGACCTTCCCGGGCTATTTCGACGTGTTCGGGCAGGTGGCGCGAGCCGTGCCGGTCGTCGCCATCGATGGGCCGTCGGCTTCGGGCAAGGGGACGGTGGCGGCGCGCGTGGCGGAGGCGCTGGGCTGGCATTGTCTGGACAGCGGCTCGCTGTACCGGCTGGTTGCGCTTGCGGCCATGCGTGCAGGCATTGCGCTGGATGACGAGGCGGGCGTCGCAGCGATTGCCGCGGACCTCCCGGCACGTTTCGAGAACGGCCTTATCCTGCTCGCAGGCGAGGATGTCAGCGATGCGATCCGCTCCGAGACCTGCTCGGTCGGGGCGTCGAAGGTGGCGGTGTTGGGGCAGGTGCGCGAGGCCCTGCTCGACCGCCAGCGCGACTATCGCATCGGCCCCGGCCTGGTGGCCGAGGGGCGCGATATCGGCTCAGTGGTGTTCCCCGACGCCGGGGTGAAGGTGTTCCTGACCGCCAGCGCTGAGTCGCGTGCCGAGCGCCGCTATAAGCAGTTGATGGAAAAGGGAATGCCTGCTAATATCCAAAGTCTTCTGAAGGACCTTCAGGAACGGGATGCGCGCGATGCCGCCCGGCCTGTCGCGCCCCTCGTGAAACTGCCGGATGCGGTGCTGCTCGATACCACCGAGAGGTCCGTCGACGAGGCCGTGGCCTTCGTGCTCGACCTCGTTCGGGCGGGTGGCTAGGCGTCCGGCCTGAAACCGTCGCGCAGAAGCGTGGGCTTCGGCGCGTTTTTTCTTGAACCAACCATGTTTGCCGTCCCACGGCGGTGCCGGATCCTTATCCCTATGTCCAACGCCACCCCCTCCTTCGAAGAAAGCTTTGCCGCCCTCTTCGAGGAAAGCCTCGCCCTCCAGGAAATGCGCGCCGGTGAAGTCATCACCGCCGAAGTCGTGCGCATCGACCAGAACTTCGTCGTCGTCAACGCCGGCCTGAAGTCCGAAAGCTACGTGCCCATCGAGGAGTTCCGCAACGATCGCGGCGAACTCGAGGTCAACGTCGGTGACTTCGTCCATGTGGCCATCGACGCGCTCGAAGACGGCTACGGCGAAACCCGCCTGTCGCGCGAGAAGGCCAAGCGCATCGCCGCCTGGAACGACCTCGAAAAGGCGCTCAACGAAGGCTCCCTGGTCAAGGGCGTCATCACTGGCCGCGTCAAGGGTGGCCTGACCGTCATGACCAACAGCATCCGCGCCTTCCTGCCGGGCTCGCTGGTCGACATGCGTCCGGTCAAGGACACCACGCCGTACGAAGGCAAGGAATACGAGTTCAAGGTCATCAAGCTCGACCGCAAGCGCAATAACGTCGTGGTGTCGCGTCGTGCCGTGCTGGAAGAGTCGATGGGCGAAGAGCGCGAGAAGCTGCTCTCGAACCTCAAGGAAGGCACCGTCATCAAGGGTATCGTCAAGAACATCACCGACTACGGTGCGTTCGTCGACCTGGGTGGCATCGATGGCCTGCTGCACATTACCGATCTGGCCTGGCGCCGCGTCCGTCACCCGAGCGAAGTGCTCAACGTCGGTGACGAGATCGAAGCCAAGGTGCTCAAGTTCGACCAGGAAAAGAACCGCGTCTCGCTCGGTCTCAAGCAGCTCGGCGAAGATCCGTGGGTCGGCATCTCGCGTCGTTACCCGCAGGGCACCCGTCTGTTCGGCAAGGTCACCAACATCACCGACTACGGCGCCTTCGTCGAAGTCGAGCAGGGCATCGAGGGCCTGGTGCACGTGTCCGAAATGGACTGGACCAACAAGAACATCCACCCGACCAAGGTCGTCCAGCTGGGCGACGAGGTCGAAGTGATGATCCTCGAGATCGACGAAGACCGTCGCCGCATCTCTCTGGGCATGAAGCAGTGCATGTCGAACCCGTGGGACGATTTCGCCATCAACCACAAGAAGGGTGACAAGGTCCGTGGCCAGATCAAGTCGATCACCGACTTCGGCGTGTTCATCGGCCTGGAAGGCGGCATCGATGGTCTGGTGCACCTGTCCGACCTGTCCTGGAGCGAGTCCGGCGAAGACGCCGTGCGCAAGTTCAAGAAGGGCGACGAGGTCGAGGCCGTGGTGCTGGCGATCGACGTCGAGCGCGAGCGTATCTCGCTCGGCATCAAGCAGCTCGAAGGCGACCCCTACACCAACTTCATTGCCACCCACGAGAAGAACAGCCTCGTGCGCGGCACCGTGAAGTCGGTCGAGGCCCGCGGTGCGGTGATCTCGCTGGGTGACGATGTCGAAGGCTACCTGCGCGCTTCCGAAGCGGCTGCCCATCGCGTTGATGACCTGACCACCGTCTTCAAGGAAGGTGACGAGGTCGAGGCGCTGGTGATCAACGTCGATCGCAAGACCCGCTCGATCAGTCTGTCGATCCGCGCCAAGGATCAGGCCGAGCAGTCCGAAGCCATGAACAAGCTCGCCTCGGAAGGTTCGGGCTCGGCTGGCACGACCAACCTGGGTGCCCTGCTCAAGGCAAAGCTGAACGAGCAGAAGCAGTAAGCTGACCGATCATGACCAAATCGGAGCTGATCGCCCAGCTGGCGGAGCGTTTTCCCCAGCTGGTCGCAAAGGACGCCGATTACGCGGTCAAGATGATCCTCGATGCGATGACTGACGCGCTGGCGCGCGGTGATCGCATCGAGATCCGCGGGTTTGGCAGCTTTGCGCTGAACTACCGTCCCCCCCGTACCGGGCGCAACCCGAAATCCGGCGAGAAGGTGCATGTGCCGGAAAAATACGTCCCGCATTTCAAGGCGGGCAAGGAGTTGCGCGAGCGGGTGGACCTCAGCGGCACGTGACCGCGCGGCGATCGGATTTACAGGCAATAATGGAAGGCGGCTGCGGCCGCCTTCTTTTTTGTTCATTGCTCGGGGATAATGCCGGCCATGCGCGCAATCATCTGGTTCATCCGCCTGGTGCTGTTCTTTCTGCTGTTCGGGTTCGCGATCAAGAACGATCATCTTGTGACCCTGAGCTTTTTCTTCGGCAGTCAGTGGCAGCTTCCCCTGGTATTCGTCATTCTCCTGACTTTCGCGGCAGGGGCCCTGCTGGGCGTGACGGCGACCCTTGCGTCGCTTATGCGTCAGCGTCGGGAGATCTCCCGCCTGCGCCGTCAGCTCGAGCAAGCCGAGCGCGACAGGGCGCAACCTCAGGTCGGCCCGGCAGCGGGCGAAGCCCAGTTGCCCATGCCTTGAGGCCTCATGGAAATCGAGTTCTGGTGGCTTCTGGCCCTGCCGCTGTTCTTCGCGCTCGGCTGGTTGGCTGCGCGCATTGATATTCGCCAGGTCGTCAAGGAGTCGCGCTCCCTGCCGCGCTCCTATCTGAGCGGACTCAACTTCCTGCTCAACGAGCAGCCCGACAAGGCGATCGACGCCTTCGTCGAGGCAGTACGCATCGACCCGCACACGGTTGAGCTCCATTTTGCGCTCGGCAGCCTGTTCCGGCGTCGTGGAGAGACCGACCGCGCGATCCGTATCCACCAGCTGCTCGTCGATCGCGAAGACCTCAGCGAGGAGCAGCGCCTGCAGGCCCTGGGCGAGCTTGGCCAGGATTTCCTCAAGGCGGGACTGCTCGATCGCGCCGAGGCCGTCTTCGTGCGGCTGCGCGGCACGCCGGCGAACGACGTCGCGCTGCGTTACCTGCTGGAGATTTACCAGCAGGAGAAGGATTGGGCCAAGGCGATCGATGTCGCGCAGGCCCTGCCTCAACACGAGAGTCACCTGTGGCGCACCGAGGTCGCCAACTTTCACTGCGAGCTTGCTGCGGCCGCGATGGCCAACTCCCGCCCCGATGAGGCTGGCGGGCACCTGGAGCGGGCGTTTGTGGTCAATCCACGTAGTGTACGGGCCAGTCTGCTGCTTGGTGATCTGCACGCCGCGAACGGCGACGATGAGGCAGCACTCGAAGCCTGGAAGCGGGTGGAGAACCAGAACCCGATCTACCTTTCGCTGGTCGCCGAGCGTGTCATGGAGGCCTATGGCAGGCGCGGCCTGGTGGAGCAGGGGCATCAGCTGCTGAGCGCCTGGCTGTCGTCCCATGCCTCGCTGGATTTGCTCGACGAGCTCTTTCATTGGGAGATGGAGCGCGAAGGGCCGAAGGCGGCATACGAGCTGGTGCGTGAGGAGTTGCGGCGCAATCCGACCCTGCTCGGTCTGGACAAACTGCTCGAGGCAGCCCTGCTTGCCGCTCCCGTCGAGCAGCGTGGCGATATCGAACTGGTCAAGCAGTTGATCCATGGCCACACCCGGCGCGTGGCCCGTTATCGGTGCGACGCGTGTGGTTTCAAGGCACGCCAGTTCCACTGGCGTTGCCCTGCCTGCGGTGGCTGGGAAACCTACCCGCCGCGACGAACGGAAGAGTTCGATCTCGTGCCCTGAGCATCGTCTCCGCGTTCGATCGCGGTAAACATCCAGTGTCTCCCCTTTCCAACGAGCGCGAATGAACACAATGGACTTCAGGACCCTAGAAGACTACGTCGGCCACACTCCGCTGGTGCGCCTCAAGCGCATCAACGCCGGCCGCAACAATGTGATCCTCGCCAAGCTCGAGGGCAACAACCCGGCGGGCTCGGTCAAGGACCGTCCGGCGCTGTCGATGGTGATGCGGGCGGAGGCTCGCGGAGACATCAAGCCCGGCGATACGCTGATCGAAGCCACCAGTGGCAATACCGGGATCGCGCTGGCGATGGCTGCCGCGATGCGCGGTTACCGCATGATCCTGGTGATGCCCGAGAACCAGAGCGTGGAAAGGCGCCAGACCATGCGCGCGTTCGGCGCAGAGCTCGTGCTCACGCCGACCTCGGGCGGGATGGAGATGGCGCGCGATATCGCCGAGCGTATGCGCGACGAGGGCAAGGGCATCATCCTTGATCAGTTTGCCAATCCGGACAACCCGCTCGCCCATTACGAGGGCACGGGGCCCGAGATCTGGGAGCAGACCGCTGGTACGGTGACGCACTTCGTCAGCTCGATGGGCACGACGGGCACCATCATGGGTACCTCCCGGTTCCTCAAGGAGAAGAATCCGGCGGTTTGCATCATCGGTTGCGAGCCCGAGGAGGGTTCGCAGATTCCCGGTATCCGCAAGTGGCCGGAGGCCTATCTGCCGCGGATCTTCGAGCGTCCACGCGTCGATCGGGTCGAGCGTGTGAGTCAGGCCGAGGCCGAGGAGATGACGCGCCGGCTGGCGCGCGAGGAAGGCATCTTCGCAGGCATCTCGTCGGGCGGGTCGCTGCATGTCGCGCTGCGCGTAGCAGCGCAGGTCGAGAACGCGGTGATCGTCTCGATTGTCTGCGACCGTGGCGACCGTTACCTGTCGACGGGTGTCTTCCCCGCCTGAGCTCTCGCGGCGCGGCACGGTCTGCCGGGGCCGGCTGCTCATTCTGTTCCTGCTGTCGGCGGCTGTGCTGTGGTCACTTGCGCCCGCGGCTGCCGTCGACCGCCTGGCGCTGCGCCTGGGCGACCTCGCCAGCCCGATGCTGGCCCTGCAGCGGCTAAGCCTGGAATACGAGTCTGGCGCGGCGGTGTTGCGCGTGGACCGGCTGCGCCTGGGGCAGCGACAGTGGCGCGACCTGGCGTTGCGCTGCAGCCATGCCACCCTGACGTTCGATGCGGTGCACTGCGGCGCTGCGCGCCTGAGCGTCGCCGGCAGGGTTTTGCCGCTGGTGGCCGAGCTTGAGCTGGCTGGTGATGGTCGAGGCGAGCTCGGTCTGACCTTCGCCGATGGCGGGCGACTCGGACTCACCTTCGAGGGTGGCGGCCTGCGGGCGAGGGCGGATCGGCTTGCTCTGGACAAGCTGCACGCGGTGCTGGCGGGTCTGGACGCCGACATCGACACACTCTTCGAGCGTTTCCGCCCTGTTGCTACCCTGGATGGGGAATTGCGCTGGGGTGCAGACGGCAATTCGCCTGCGCGCGTCAGCATCGATGTGCGCCTGTTCGATGCCGGCTTCGGTAGCGCGGACGGTTTGCAGGCGGGCGAGTCGCTCGAGCTCGCAATCTCAGGCACGGCACGGGCGCTCGACGACGGCTGGGCGTGGCAGGGCGAGGTCGAGTGGCGACATGGGGCCGCCTATCTGCACCCGCTGTACCTCGAGGCTGGCCCGAGCGTGCGTGCGCAGGGGCGCCTGCAGGGCGGGGTCGTCGTCGTGGAGCGCGGCGAGGTGGCGCTGGAGGGGGTGGGCAGGCTGGATGCGAGTGCGCGTGTCGAGCTCGACACGGCAGCCGTACTCGAGCTTGAACTCGAACTGACCAACGCTGACCTCGGTGTGCTTGGGCCGCGCTGGATCGCGCCCTTGATTGCGCCGGCGAGTGCCGACCGCATGTACTTCGGCGGACAACTGGACGGGTTGTTACGGCTGCAGGACGGGGAATTGGCCCAAATCGATGCCCGGCTGGAAGGTGCTGGGTTCGGTTTCGTCGGCGCTGCGGGCGGGGGCGGCTTCGCGCTTGGGCCTGTCGGTGGCACCCTCGCGTGGCAGGCAGGTGCGAGCACTTCAAGCCGGCTGCGGATTGGTGGTGGGCAATGGGAGCGGATCGCGCTGGGCAGTTTCGAGCTCGAGGCCAGCCTCTACGGGCGCTCGCTGAGCCTGGCGCCCGCCCGTTTGCCTGTGCTCGACGGCGCCCTCGTCATCGAACACCTCACGCTCGCGCACACGGATGCCGGTTGGCAGGGCGTGGGGGGCGTGGTGATCGAGCCGGTGTCGATGCCGCTTCTGACCGAGGCCCTCGAGATGCCACGGATGGGGGGCGTGCTCGCGGCTTCCCTGCCCGATGTACGGGTCAGTCCGGGTGAAATTACGTTGAATGGTGCGCTCGTCGTATCGGTGTTCGGTGGCTATCTTCAGGCCACCGGCCTGCGTCTTGTCGAGCCCTTCGGGGTTGCTTCGCATTTGAGCGCGGACATCGAGGGGCGCCGTCTCGACCTTTCCCAATTGACCGATACCTTCAGTTTCGGCAGCGTCACGGGCTTCGTGGACCTGAGCCTCGCAGGCCTGGAGTTGGTGCGTTGGCGTCCGGTGGCTTTCGATGCCCGTATCAGCAGCAGCCCGGGGCGCTATCCGCGGCGCATCAGCCAGCGTGCAGTGCAGAACATCAGCGCCCTGGGCGGTGGCGGGGCGATGGCGGCCGTTCAGCGCAGCCTGCTGGGCATCTTCGATACTTTCGGCTACCGCGAGCTCGGGCTGACATGCAGGTTGCGCGCCGGTGTATGCATGATGGATGGTGTGGAGGGCGGCGCGCGCGCGGATGGCGGCTTCGTGATCGTGCGTGGCGGGGGCGTCCCGGCGCTGGATGTCATCGGCTACAATCGACGCGTCAATTGGAACGAGTTGGTTGAACGCCTGCAGCGCGTCATGGCCGACAACGTCTCTCCCGAACTGCGCTGAGCGCCGGCTTCCGAACCCATGCAGGAGGATCCCGTGGCATCCAATTCCGTTTCGTCCGCCGTGCCCATGCCGTCCCAGGCTGCGCCGTGGCTGCGTCGCCTAGCCGTCACGGTGCTCGCCGTCGCGGCCTCGGCCTGTGTCACCATCAACATCTATTTTCCTGCCGCAGCGGCCGAGAAGGCGGCCGATCGCATCATCGACGAGGTGTGGCAGCTGCGCGAGGGTGCTGCAGCCGAGACGCCCGCCGCACAAGGAGATTCCAAATGAACCTGTCGATGGTACTCACACGCTGGTGCGTGCTGCTGTGTCTGGCGCTCGGAGGCATGGGCGCCGTTCATGCCCAGGGTAACCTCGAGATCGATACGCCTGCAGTCTCGGCGCTACGGCAGTCGATGCAGCAGCGTCACGCCCAGCTTGCGCCGCTTTACGCGGCGGGGGCAATCGGTCTTGCCGCCGATGGCAGTGTCGCGCTGCGCGACGCCAGCGCGATCCCGCTGGCGCAGCGCGCGCAAGCGAATAGCCTGCTCGCCGCAGAGAACGCCGATCGTGCGGCGCTGTATCGCGAGATCGCGCGCGCCAATGGCCGTCCCGAGTGGGAGGCCGATGTCCGGCGGACTTTTGCGCAACGCTGGATCGACCGCGCGCAGCCCGGCTGGTACGTCCAGCAGGGCGGCAACTGGGTCCGCAAGTGATGCCCGTTCTCGTTTTTGACATCGAGACCATTCCGGATGTCGACGGCATTCGCGCGCTCGGTGACCTGCCCGCCGCACTGTCGGATTTCGAGGTCGCGGAGTGGGCCTTCCAGCAGCGCCGGGCGAGCCATGGCACGGATTTCCTGCCTCACCACCTGCAGCGCGTGGTGACGATTTCCTGTGTGCTGCGCGACGCACAGCACTTCCGCGTGTTCTCGCTGTCCGAACCGGATGTGGGCGAGGGCGAGATCATCCAGCGTTTTTTCGATGGGATCGAGCGCTACACGCCGCAGATCGTGTCGTGGAACGGCGGCGGCTTCGACCTCCCGGTGCTGCATTACCGTGGCCTGCTCCATGGTGTCTGTGCGCCGCGCTACTGGGATCAGGGTGAGGGTGACTACCACGACTCGCGCGATTTCAAGTGGAACAACTACATCGGGCGCTACCACAGCCGCCATCTCGATCTCATGGACCTGCTCGCCATGTATCAGCCGCGCGCCAATGCGCCGCTGGATGACCTGGCCAAGCTGATGGGGTATCCGGGCAAGCTCGGCATGGACGGTTCAGCAGTCTGGCAGGCCTTCCAGGACGGACGGGTTGCCGAGATCCGCGACTATTGCGAGACGGATGTGGTCAATACTTATCTGGTATATCTGCGGTTCGAACGCATGCGCGGCCACCTCGACGCCAAGGCGTGGGCCGACGAGGTCGAGGTCGTGCGCAGCGCGTTGGCGCGGCTGGATGCACCGCACTGGCGGCAGTTTTTGGAGGCCTGGCCGACGGCGTGAGCGCCTGGGCCGGCGAAGGGTACTTCGGAAGGGGCACTTCATGGACATCCTCGGCACCATTCTCATCGGCCTCATTGTGGGCCTCATCGCACGCCTGCTGCATCCCGGAAAGGACGGGCTGGGGCTCATCATGACGGCCTTGTTGGGTATTGGCGGCTCGATGCTCGCCACCTATGGGGGGCAGTTCCTCGGGATCTACCATGCCGGAGAGGCTGCCGGCTTCGTTGGTGCGGTCGTGGGCGCAGTAGTGATCCTGTTCGTGGTGCGCCGGCTCAAAGCCTGAGGACAATCCAGCTTGTAGCGATTCTTCAAAAAAGTCTTTGACAACGCTGAAGAGCTGTCTATAATGCGTGTCTTCAGCAGGCGCGTAGCTCAGTTGGTTAGAGCACCACCTTGACATGGTGGGGGTCGTTGGTTCGAATCCAATCGCGCCTACCAAGATTTTGGAGTCGATTCATGTTCCGAACTACCACTCAGGCCGGAAACTGATCAGGTCGGCTCCGCTTGTCTGCTAGAGAAAAAAGCGCGCCTAGACCGCGCTTTTTTTTCGTCCACAATTTTGCATCGCATCCCGGTCGTTGGTCGGGACTGAATCCGGATCGAGGCTCAAGTCATGCCCAACATCACGCTCCCTGACGGTTCTGTACGCAGCTTCGATCACCCCGTGACGGTGGGGGAAGTGGCTGCCTCGATCGGCGCGGGTCTGGCCAAGGCGGCCTTGGCGGGCCGGGTTGGTGATCGTCTCGTCGATCTCTCTCATCGTTTGGAGACAGATGCGGCGCTGGCGATCGTTACCGACAAGTCCGAGGACGGGCTGGAGATCATTCGCCACTCCACGGCGCACCTGCTTGCGCACGCGGTGAAGGAGCTCTTCCCGGAGGCGCAGGTCACGATCGGCCCGGTCATCGATAACGGCTTTTACTACGACTTCTCTTACAAGCGCCCGTTTACGCCTGAGGATATCGCCGCGATCGAGGCTCGCATGAACGAGATCGCCAGGCGCGAGATCCAGGTGCATCGCGAGGTATGGTCGCGCGACAAGGCGGTGGAGTTCTTCAAGGGTATCGGCGAACACTACAAGGCGGAGATCATTGCCTCGATTCCGGCCAATGAGGATGTCTCGCTCTATCGACAGGGCGATTTCATCGACCTGTGTCGCGGGCCGCATGTGCCGTCGACCGGTAAGCTCAAGGTTTTCAAGCTAACCAAGCTGGCCGGAGCCTATTGGCGGGGCGACTCGAAGAACGAGATGCTGCAGCGTGTGTATGGCACGGCATGGGCAAAGAAGGACGAGCTCGACGCCTACCTGCACATGATCGAGGAGGCTGAGAAGCGCGACCACCGCAAGCTCGGTCGCCAGCTCGATCTCTTCCATATCCAGGACGAGGCGCCGGGCATGGTGTTCTGGCATGCCAAGGGTTGGACGCTGTGGCAGCAGGTCGAGCAGTACATGCGCAGGATCATCTGCGAGCATGGCTACCAGGAAGTGAAGACGCCGCAGATTGTCGATCGCTCGCTGTGGGAGAAGTCGGGTCACTGGGGCATGTACTCGGACCTGATGTTCACCACGCAGTCCGAGAAGCGCGACTATGCCGTCAAGCCGATGAACTGCCCTTGTCACATCCAGATCTTCAACCAGGGTCTGAAGAGCTATCGTGACCTGCCGCTGCGCATGGCCGAGTTCGGCTCCTGCCATCGCAATGAGCCCTCTGGGTCGCTGCACGGCATCATGCGCGTGCGCAACTTCGTGCAGGACGACGCACACATCTTCTGTGCCGAGGGTCAGGTGCAGGCCGAGTCGGCCGAGTTCATTCGCCTGCTGCAGAAGGTCTATTCCGATTTTGGTTTCACCGACGTGCTGGTCAAGCTGTCCACGCGGCCGGAGAAGCGTGTCGGTACCGACGAGCAGTGGGATGCCGCCGAGGCGGCGCTCGCGGCGGCGCTCGACGCACAGGGGCTCAGCTACGACCTGCAGCCGGGCGAGGGGGCCTTCTATGGACCCAAGATCGAGTTCTCGCTCAAGGATAGCCTGGGGCGCGTGTGGCAGTGCGGTACCTTGCAGCTCGATTTCAACCTGCCGGTGCGGCTTGGTGCCGAGTACGTGGACGAGGACAACACCAAGAAGGTGCCGGTCATGCTGCACCGCGCCATCCTCGGTTCGCTCGAGCGCTTCATCGGCATCCTGATCGAGAACCACGCCGGCGCCATGCCGCTGTGGCTTGCGCCGGTGCAGGCCGTGGTGATGAACATTTCCGAAGCCCAGGGTGAGTATGCGGCTGACGTCGTTGCCAGGCTCAGGAAAGCGGGCTTCCGCGTCGAGGCGGATTTGCGCAACGAGAAGATTAACTATAAAATCCGAGAACATAGCGTGCAGAAGCTGCCTTACCAGATCGTCATTGGCGACAAGGAAAAGGCAGCGGGCCTGGTGGCCGTACGTGCGCGGGGTGGCCAAGATCTTGGCCAAATGTCCCTCGATTCGCTGATCGAACGCTGGCTTCGCGAGGTTGAAGCGAAGGCTGGTGCGGTCTGATTTTGGTTTTCGTGGAGAGTTGAACCATCGCTCAAGATAAGAAGCAGCGCGTAAATAGGGAGATCAACGCGCCCGAGGTCCGGCTGGTTGGCGAAGAAGGCGAACAGCTCGGAATCGTGTCCCTGAACGCAGCCCTGAACATGGCCGAAGAGGCCGGGCTGGACCTTGTCGAAATTGCTCCCATGGCTGCACCGCCGGTGTGCAAGCTGATGGATTTCGGCAAGTTCAAGTATCAGGAACAGAAAAAGGCCCACGAAGCCCGACTCAAGCAGAAACAGGTTCAGGTCAAGGAGGTCAAGCTCCGTCCCGGAACCGACGAAAACGACTACCAGATCAAGCTGCGCAACCTCAAGCGCTTCCTGGATGAGGGCGACAAGTGCAAGGTGACCTTGCGCTTCCGCGGCCGCGAGATGGCCCACCAGGAGTTCGGTCTGCGTCAGCTCGAGCGCATCAAGGCGGACCTTGAAGAACAGGGTCAGGTCGAACAGATGCCGAAGATGGAAGGGCGCCAGATGATCATGATCATCGCGCCAAAGAAGAAGTACTGAGCCGCGCGGCTCGGTTGTGACGAAATTGCCTCGCAAGGGGTGAGACCGCTGGCTGGAATGGTCCTGCCGGCGGAAAACAAGTGGTGCCGGGTAACAAAATGCGTCGGGGCTCATCGGCGCTACCTGGTGTCATCCAAAAACATGGAGTCTCAGCAATGCCCAAGATGAAGACCAAGAGCGGCGCCAAGAAGCGCTTCAAGGTCCGCTCCAGCGGTGGGATCAAGCGGTCCCAGGCGTTCAAGCGCCACATCCTGACCAAGAAAACGACCAAGGCGAAGCGTCAGCTGCGCGGCATGACCGAAGTTCATGCTGCCGATGAAAAGCTGATTCGTGCCATGCTTCCGTACGCTTGATAGGAGACCGCAATGCCTCGCGTTAAACGTGGTGTAACCGCCCGCGCTCGTCACAAGAAAGTCCTCGTTCAGGCCAAGGGTTATCGTGGCCGTCGCAAGAACGTCTATCGCATCGCCAAGCAGGCGGTGATGAAGGCTGGCCAGTACGCCTACCGCGACCGTCGTCAGCGCAAGCGTCAGTTCCGTGCCCTGTGGATCGCCCGTATCAACGCGGCTGCCCGCGAGATCGGCCTGACCTACAGCACCTTCATGAATGGCCTGAAGAAGGCTGCGATCGAGATCGACCGCAAGGTGCTGGCCGACCTGGCTGTGTTCGACAAGCCGGCTTTTGCCGCGATTGCCGAACAAGCCCGGGCCAAACTCGCTGCGTAATCGAACGCAGTCCGAAAAAAGGAGGCCTGGCCTCCTTTTTTTTTCTGAACTTTGCACGACTTTCCAAGCAACACCGCATTCGGCCAGGGCAGGAACATGGAACAGCTCGATCAACTCGTACAACAGGCGACGCTCGATTTCGCCGCCGCCGCCGATGGCGCGCAGCTCGAACAGGCCAAGGCGCGCTACCTGGGCAAGGCGGGTTCGCTCACCGAGCGCCTGAAGTCGCTCGGCAAGCTCGAGCCCGAGGCCAGGCGCGAAGCGGGTGCCGCGATCAATGCCGCCAAGGTGGCCATCGAGGGGGCGCTCGAGGCCAGGCGCAATGCGCTGCGCGAGGCGTCGCTGCTGGCCCAGCTCGCTGCCGAGGCGCTCGACGTGACCCTGCCGGGGCGCGGTGGCGTCCAGGGCGGGCTGCATCCGGTGAGTCGTACGCTGGAGCGCATCGAGCAGCTGTTCGCGTCGATCGGCTTCGTCGTTGCCGACGGCCCCGAGATCGAGACCGACTGGCACAACTTTACCGCGCTCAACACCCCTGAGAACCATCCGGCGCGCTCCATGCACGACACCTTCTACCTCGAAGGGCACGACGACGTGCTGCTGCGCACGCACACCAGTCCTGTGCAGATCCGTGCGATGCAGGCGCATGTCGAGCGTTGCAAGGATCTCGACACCATGCCCGATCTGCGCGTCATTGCGCCCGGACGGGTGTTCCGGGTGGATTCCGATGCCACGCATTCGCCGATGTTCCATCAGGTCGAAGGCCTGTGGGTGGGCGAGAAGGTGAGCTTTGCCGATCTCAAGGGCGTGGTGGCCGACTTCCTGCGTCGCTTCTTCGAGACCGATGACCTGCAGGTCCGTTTTCGCCCCTCCTTCTTCCCGTTTACCGAGCCCTCGGCCGAGATCGACGTCGCTTTCATGAGCGGCGCACTGGAAGGTCGTTGGCTGGAGATCGCGGGTTGCGGCGTGGTGCATCCGAACGTACTGCGTTTCGGTGGCATTGACCCCGAGCGCTACACCGGCTTTGCGTTCGGGATGGGGCCGGATCGCCTGACCATGCTGCGCTACGGTGTCAACGACCTGCGCCTGTTCTTCGAGGGTGACCTGCGCTTCCTGGGCCAGTTCCGCTGAGCCTGCGCTGCCCCCTCGCATCGCCCAATTCACGCAATCCGGGTTAAGGAATCATGCAATTCTCTGAACAGTGGCTGCGGACCTTCGTCGATCCGCAACTCGATAGCGCCCAACTTGGCCACCTGCTGACGATGGCGGGCCTTGAGGTCGAGGAGGCCGAGCCGGCGGCACCCGCTTTCAGCGGCGTGGTGGTTGCGCGCATTGTCGAGGCCGACAAGCACCCCAACGCGGACAAGCTCAAGCTGTGCAAGGTCGATGCCGGTGGCGCCGAGCTGTTGCAGATCGTTTGCGGGGCGCCCAATGCCGCGGCCGGCATGAAGGTGCCGTGCGCCCGCGTGGGTGCCGTGCTGCCGGGCGATTTCGCCATCAAGGCTGCCAAGCTGCGTGGAGTGGAGTCCTTCGGCATGCTGTGTTCGGCGCGCGAGCTTGGGCTCTCGGAAGATCATGGCGGCCTTTATGCCCTGCCCGATGACGCCCCTGTGGGCGCGGACATCCGCGATTACCTGGGGCTGGACGACACCCTGTTCACCATCAAGCTCACCCCCAACCGCGCCGACTGCCTGAGCCTGTCGGGCGTCGCACGCGAGGGGGCGGCGGTGACCGGTGTCGAGTTGCGCCCCGTGGCGGTCATCCCGGTCGCACCGAGCTTCGAGGCCCGTCGCGGCATCGTGCTCGATGCACCGCAGGCCTGCCCGCGTTACTGTGGTCGCATCCTGCGCAGCGTCGATGCGCGCGCACGCACGCCGGAATGGATGGTGCGCCGACTGGCACGCAGTGGCATCCGTGCGATCAGCGCGCTGGTCGATGTCACCAACTACGTCATGCTCGAGCTCGGCCAGCCGCTGCATGCCTTTGACAACACCCGACTGCAGGGCGCGATCCACGTTCGCTTGCCGCAGGAGGGCGAAACGGTCCTGCTGCTCAATGAGCAAACCGTGACGCCCGCGGTTGACACGCTGCTCATCGCCGACGAATCGCGCGCGCTTGCGCTGGCCGGCATCATGGGCGGTGAGGAGAGCGGCATCACGCTCGACACCACCGAGGTCTTTCTCGAGAGCGCGTTCTTCGCCCCCGATGCCATCGCCGGGCGCGCGCGCAGCTACGGCTTCAGTTCGGATGCCTCGCACCGCTTCGAGCGCGGCGTCGATTTCGAGCTGGCGCGCATTGCCATCGAGCGTGCGACCCGCCTCATCCTCGACATCTGCGGCGGCGAGGCCGGACCGGTTGAAGAGGCTGTCGCTGCCGACGCATTGCCGGCGCGCGCGCCGGTACGCTTGCGGCCGGCGCGCGCACGCCGTGTGCTCGGCATCACGCTGGACGACCAGGCGATGCTCGAACTCCTGCGGCGCGTTCACCTTGCAGTCGAGCGCAGCGGTGATGACTTCCTTGTGACGCCGCCGTCGTGGCGTTTCGATATCGAGATCGAGGAAGATCTTATCGAGGAGCTCGCGCGTCTTCACGGCTACGACAACATTCCCGCGGTTGCACCGCAGGGCAGCCTGATGATGCTGCCGCGCTCTGAGCGCAGCCGTCCGGTATGGGCGCTGCGCCATCTGGTGGCGGCGCGCGGCTATCAGGAGGTGATCAATTTTGCCTTCGTCGAGGAGGCCTGGGAGCGCGACTTCTGCGCCAACGAAGAGCCGATCCGCCTCGCCAACCCGATCGCCAGCCAGCTCAGCGTCATGCGCTCGAGCCTGATCGGTGGCCTCATCGGCAACCTCGCCACCAACCGCAAGCGCCAGACCGACCGTGTGCGCGTGTTCGAGATCGCTCGCACCTTCGAGCGCAAAGCTGACGGCGAGCCGGTTGCCGGTTTTCATCAGGTCATGAAGCTCGCCGCACTGGCGGCGGGCACGGTAGTGCCCGAGCAATGGGGCGAGAAGGCGCGCAACGTCGATTTCTACGATGTGAAGGGCGACCTTGAAGCGCTGTTCGCCCCGCGCCGGCTCGACTTCGAGCGCCTGTCGCATCCAGCCCTGCACCCCGGGCGCGCTGCAAGCGTCCGTCTCGACGGGCGCAGCATCGGCATCCTCGGCGAGCTGCACCCGGTCTGGGTGCAGCGCTATGAGCTCGGCAGTGCGCCGGTCGTATTCGAGATCGAGCTCGATGCACTGCTCGCTGCAGAGATGCCGGCCTGCGCCGAGATTTCCCGCATGCCCGCAGTGACTCGTGACCTCGCCCTTGTGGTGGGCGTGGAGGTCAATGCCGGCAAGGTCGTGGAGGTGCTGCGTGCCGCTGCGCCGGCCATCGTGCGCGAGATCGAGCTGTTCGATGTCTATCATGGCAAGGGCATCGACCCGGACAAGAAGAGTCTTGCCTTCAGGGTATCGATGCAAGATACTCAGCGCACACTCGAAGAGGGCGAAGTTGAGGCAGTCGTCACACTACTTGTCAGGCAGGCCGAAGCGGTACTCGGCGCACGCCTGCGTGGAGCAGGGGACTGACATGACTTTGACGAAGGCCGAACTCGCCGATCTGCTGTTCGATCAGGTCGGGCTGAACAAGCGCGAAGCCAAGGACATGGTCGAGGGCTTTTTCGAGGAGATCCGGATGGCGCTCGAGCGGGGCGACAGCGTGAAGCTGTCGGGCTTCGGCAACTTCCAGTTGCGTGACAAGCCCCAGCGCCCCGGGCGCAATCCCAAGACTGGCGAAGAGATCCCGATCACCGCCCGGCGGGTGGTCACCTTCCATGCCAGCCAGAAACTGAAGGCCGCGGTGGAGCAACTCAGCGATGCAAGCAAGCAGCCCTGAAATCGGCGTCGAAGCGCTGCCGCCAATTCCGGCGAAGCGTTATTTCACGATCGGAGAGGTCAGCGACCTTTGCTGCGTGAAGCCTCACGTCCTGCGCTATTGGGAGCAGGAGTTCACCCAGCTCAAGCCGGTCAAGCGGGGCGGCAACCGCCGTTACTACCAGCACCATGAGGTTCTGCTCATCCGGCGCATCCGGCAGCTGTTGTACCAGGAGGGTTTCACCATCTCCGGTGCGCGCAATCGCCTCGGCGAGTCTGCGATCCAGGAGCAGGAGAACGGGGTCGAGGTCGAGCGATACAAGGCGGTGGTGGCTGAGGTCCGTGCAGGCTTGGTCAAGGTGCTCGAGGTCTTGCGTGCATGAGCAATATTTCGGAAGCAGTTTCTGGTAATTTCTGAAAACGCTGCTATAATGGCGGCTTGTGTCGGGGCGTAGCGCAGCCTGGTAGCGCACTTGCATGGGGTGCAAGGGGTCGCGAGTTCGAATCCCGCCGCCCCGACCAATAGAATCAAGCACTTAGGCCAATCTTCGGATTGGCCTTTTTGTTGCCTGCTGCGTTTGGGTACAAGATTGGGTACAAGGCGGCGCGGGCTGGGTTGGTTGCGTTCGTGCGGTTCTGGCTGTTGGGGGCAGGCCGATTGCGCTTGCTTGGCGTGGTCGTGGTCGTGTGGTGGCCGGGTTGTTTGCGGTGATCCGTTGGTGATGACGCCTCACGGTGATGACGCTGCGGGCTTGGCCGGGTGTTCCGCTGATACTGCTGATGATGCTGGCGCTGCACCAGGGGCGCTACGAGCGGAGACCGTTAGCCGGATGGTCCTGGGTAGCTCCCACGCTGTTTGGGGTGATCCTGGGGCTTCTCTCGAAAGGCTGCTCTAGAGGCGCTTCCCTGGCGCGAAGGTATCGCGCATGTGGGGTGGCCTCACCTCGTCCGCGTTCGGGCTGTAACCTCGTCCTATGGCGCACGTATTGACCCTAGAAATCGATACCCTGTGCCGGGTGTGGTCTTCGATTCCCTGTGGCCGGGCTTGGGCGTTGCTGTGGGCTCGCCAGGACCCTACAAGCGCTTTTTCTGGCCGGGTGTGGTTCGGGGATTCCCGAGCCTCTGAAAGTCGATTCTGCGCCGCTGGGGTGCCTGTTTTTGGGGGTGGCTGGTGGGGGTGCTCGGGGCCGGGTGCGCTCTTGCTGGTGGTTGGTCATGGCGGCTGTGTAAGGGCAGGGTGGTCGGGTGGTGCGCGTTGGCTGGGTTGGTGGCGATGTGGGGCTGAGGTTCTAAGACTCTGGGTTTGGTGGTGGAATGCAACAATGTTGCATTTATGGAAAAAATGCGTTTGCGCAAAAGTAACAGAGAACGGGCGTTCGTCTGGGGTCGATTCGGCTGAACATTATTCGGCCCCCCCCCTGGGCTTGCTGCTGGGGCTGTGGGCTTGGGGTGCGCTCGCTGCGCTCGCAAAGGCAGCCCGCTACGCGGGCGGCGCTGCGCGCCATCTTGTTCAGTTGTTCCCTTGTAGGCTGTGTGTCCTGCTTCCCGGTGGTCTTGTGGTTGTTCAGTGGTTGGGTTAGGTGCTTGGCTTGTGGGTTGCTGATGCTGCTGTGGTTGGTTGCTGTGTTGCTGTGGTGATACTTGTTCTTGTTGTTCACTAGAAGTTATAAGCGGACTTCCAGTAACGGCGCGGGTTGCAGCTCGATTTTGTCCGCAATTTCCGCTTTTGTTGCCTCTTTTTTGTGCAATATCGGGCTGCGAGGTGGTGGGTTCGGTGGTGCGCTTCCAGCGTCGTGAGAGCGTCAGAAGGGCATCGCGATAGCGTCGGTTCAGGGCGCTGTCGGCTGTGGTCATTGGGCTGTACAGGCGCTTGGAGCCGGCGATGGTGCGAGGGGTGCGCTTGCCGACTGTGGTGCTGTGATCGGCAAGCAGTTGGCTGAAGCTGTCGAGGTCGTGTTTCAGTCGGCGGAACTTGAAGTAGTGCGCGAGGCTGCACCAATCGAAGGCGCGCAGTTCGTCGAGGGATTGGAACGGACAGGCGTCACCCTGTAGGCGAATCTCGAGCCGGGCGCGTGGGCGGACGGTTTGCCGGGCTGCGTCGTCGGTCATCTTCAGATAGCCGTGTCGCATGACATTATCCCAAGCGTTGCCTTCTGCGAGTTGCCAGCTATCCTGAAGTGCGGAGGTTAGGCGTCCATGCTCGGGAACTGCGCTCACACGCTCCCCCTTCATCCTATAGAGGCGCTGGCGACCGATGACGGTCGTATGCATGCGCCATGTGTGGGTGGCGAAGTTGGCTAACACGTCGAGATCGTCGGTTTCGTGGAAGGCGTCGAGGGCAAGCTCTACGGCGATGGGCCGGATGGTGAGGGGCTGATGCTTGGCTGCCAGCTCAGTAAGGCGGTTGTCCAGATCGCGCGGGCTGCTGATGTCGTGTTCATCGCGACAAATAACCGTTCCATCGGGTAGGTTCAGCTCGAACCGGATGAAGTCGAGCCATGCGCGCAGTTTGACGGGGTTTTCGGTATAATTCACGTTGTTGTGTTTGTGTTGTCTAACGCCCTTCTCTCCAGCCCTGGAAAAGAGAAGGGCGTTTCCTTTTGTGCGGTCAGTGGGCGGGTTCAGTCACGGCTGAGTGATGCAGCCTCTTCGGCTTGATCCGCTGGCCGGTCCGGTCGTGGCGCTGGTCCCGCCATGCCCACGCCTTACGCCTGCCGTCGAGATCGAGCGCGACGACGTCGATAGCGGTCGGGTCGGCGCTGGCTGCGCCGGCTGCTTTCAACTTGTTGATAAATTCCCACACGGCATCGAGACTGTATCGAGGACGAAACGCCGTGCCGTCGTGCATGCGGCAGGACGGCAAGAGGGTGTAGCCCGCAACGAATGCATCCCTGCGCCGGGCGTCGTGCAAGAACTCATACCAGTTGTTGCGCGGCCCGAGTTCGCGACGCAGCAGGAATGCAGCATCAGCCGCTGAGATGGTGTTAATGGTCGTCATTCTCTGGTCTCACGCAAAGAGATCGTCGTCATCGTCATAGCCGGCACCCTTCGGGCGCGCGATCAGATCGTCATCGGGGTACAGCGCGGCGGCAAGGTTTCGGGCCTGGGTGTTCTTTGCGGCTTGGTCGCGATTAATCCCGCTCGTTGCCGCAGCGTGAATTTGCAGGGCGCGGCAAGTGCGCTGAATCCGGCTTGTGATGTCGCTCATGACGCGCTGCTGCCGGGCGTCGTCGCTGTTCGGCTTGGCGCGGGCTGCCTCCAGCGCGGCGAAGTCGGCGGCAAGGTGCGCGGCGGTCACGTAGTCGAGCGGTGTCCATGCGTCCGGGCGCTTGGCCTTGATGATCATCGGCCAGTACCTGCGGGCGGCCTCGTCAAGTTCGATAGGCGGCTCAGGCAGGGGCTTGGCGAGCGCGGCGGCTGTGGCCTTGTCGAATTCAAGGCTCGTCGCCTTCGGTTTGCGGGGCGTCTTCGTCATTGCTGAGCCGCCCACGTGGATTGGGCCGGAATGCCCCATTTTTCGCGTCCGTCGCCGTCCCTTTCGGCAAAGTGGGCTGCGCGCTCTTCGGGCGAGAAACGCGAAGCGGTGTAAATGATGAAGTCATCAGCGAGGGCGTAGCCGGTGGCAAGGGATGCGATGGCTTCAACGGGCAGCACGTCAAGCCACGTATTGCCCGACTGCATCATGACGCGCCAATATCTGTATGCGCGCTTATCGTGGGCGTGGTGCTCGTGGTCAGCGGCTTTGCAGATCGATTGCCAGCGCTCGAAGCTAGTGTCGAGATTGGCGCTAGCCGGGATGGCGCAGGGCAGGGCGGGCGCGCTCATTGCACACCCCCAGCCATCTTTTCAAGCCAAGCGGCAACGTCCGTGCTGCGCCATGCGGAACGGCGGGCGCTGATTTTGATAGGGGGCGGGAGTGTTCCCGCTGCGACTGCGCGATAAACGGAACTGCGGCTAAGGGTGGTGGCCGCAATCACGGCTTTAAGATCAAGCAGTTGAAATGCTGCGTTCGTCATTTTTGGTGCTCCACGTTGCGCCGTGGCTTTCCAAAAACGCGAAAGCCCACGGCACCGATTAAGGGACGTGGGCTAGCTGCACCATTGCGCGGGTACCTTCGCAGCGTTTATTTCTCGGCTCGTCAGCCGTGCGCCTGTGGTACGGGCGCTAGTTGCTCATGTAGTTGATCAGCCGTGAAGCGCTGTTTGTGTTGCCGCTTTCGCCAGCCCGACGAAAGTCCCGCAGCACCATCAACTTGTGCCCTAAATCAGCACGGCCCCAATCGTATCACGATGATTCATCGAAATGCAAGTCACTGATGACTTGAGGCTATCAGGCGGCGCGGTTCAGCGTTACCACGTTCCCCGCATCGGTCCGCGTCAGCAGTTCCAGCCGTTCCCCGAGCAGGCGCCATGCCTCGCGCATTTCGTTTTCATAGCTGTGCCGCTGATAAATGCGCTTGACCTTGTTTTGTTCGGTGTGGTTCAAGCATCGCTCAGCAACTTCGGGAAGCACGCCTAGCTGAACCATCAGCGTTGCGCCTGTTCGGCGAAGGTCATGCGGCCCCCACTTGCCGCCCGGCAGGACCAGTGCATCGGCCTTGTCTTGCTTGGCGCGGCCTTTCATAGGGGCCATGCCAGGGCGCTGGCGGTCCCCGAGTTGCTTTGTAACGGTCTTGGGGCACACCGGACCATCACCTTTCCGATTGGGATACACCCACGGCATAGCGGACGCGCCGGGCTCCTTCTTGCGGCGCTCGATCAGGTCGGCATCGGCTTCGTCCTTCAGTGCGTGGAGTTGTGTCAGTGCGAAGTCGGACAGGCTGATGGTGTGCGCCTTGCCGTTCTTCGAATGATCGGCCGGGATAAGCCATGTCCCCTTGTCGAGGTCGATATGCTCCCAGCGTGCCGCCATCAGTTCCCCGATCCGGCAGCAGGTGGCCAGCGCGATCCATACGGCCGATTGCGCAGAATCCGACATGCCGGCCTTCGGTAGTTGGCGGACAAGCGCCTTAATTTCGTCTTCGCTCAGTACGCGATCCCGTTCGGTGTCCTTGCCCCCTACTGCCGCCTTGCGCAGTGGCGCAGTTGGCTCGAACTCGATCATGTCGCGATCCACGGCGAACCGGAACATCTGGCGCATCAGGCTGAAAATCACCTTCGCCATGCGGGGCACGCCACGAGCAAGCAATTTGTCAGTCACGCCAGTTACATGACCCTTGCGCACGTCCTCAACAGGCAAGGCGCCGATTATGGGCAACACATCCTTTGCGAACATTCGGCGCACTTCGGCCCCTTCGTCCTTGCGCCGGACAAGATCAACGGATGCCCAGCGCTCGAAAAGTTGGGTAACGGTGATGCGGCGGGCCGTTTCGGCTTCCAGCGCTGCGGCTGCGGCCTTTCGCTCGGCTTCCAGCGCTGCCGCTGCGGCTTCCCGTTCCGCTACCGGGTCGATACCTCGCTTCGTCAGTGCGGCGAGCTTTAGCGCTTCCTCGCGCGCACCGGCCAGCGTCATCAGCGGGAACGTACCGAGTTGCATCTTTCGAGTCTTGCCGTTCAGGGTGTAGCGAAAAAGCCACACTTTCGGGGCGTCGCCAGGGCGGACACGCAGATACAGGCCGTTACCGTCGGCAAGCATTTTCTCCTTGGTTTGCGGCTCGACCTTTGCCGCGCGAACTGTCCGGTCCGTCAGTGTTCCCATGTCTTCACCCCCCCCCGTTCAAGTTGTCCGGATTGTGCCCTTTTCGGTCAATGGGTACAAGATTGGGTACAAGGAAAAACGGGATGTCGTGGGATATTATGAAACATCAAGGAATGATGTAAAGGTGGTAAAGTGCTGTATATAAAGGTGAAAAATTGAAATCACGAGACCTTCATTGTTGTTTCGAAAGCTGTTTTTTCAATAAAAAACTTGCATGGGGTGCAAGGGGTAGCGAGTTCGAATCCCGCCGCCCCGACCAATCAAACAAACCGGCCTTTGCCGGTTTTTTTGTTTTCACCGCTCGCTGCCCGGCAGTGGCAGCACGCTGTGCTAACATTTCTTCCCCTGCCGCATCAGACGGCACTCTGCTCCGATTTCAGATGCGTATCCTGGTCAGCAACGACGACGGTTATTTCGCCCCCGGGATTGCGGCGCTCGCCGAAGCCCTCGGCACCCTCGGTGAGGTCACGGTGGTCGCGCCAGAGCGCGATCGCAGCGGGGCCAGCAACTCGCTCACGCTCGATCGTCCGCTTTCGCTGAAGCGTACGGCCAACGGGTTTTATCATGTCAACGGCACGCCGACCGACTGCGTACACCTGGCTGTCACGGGCATGCTCGAGCATCTCCCGGACATGGTTGTCTCGGGTGTCAATCATGGCGCCAACATGGGTGACGATACGGTCTATTCCGGAACCGTCGCCGCCGCCACCGAGGGCTTCCTGCTCGGCGTACCCTCGATCGCAGTGTCCCTGGTGAGCAAGTCGGCAAGCGATTTCACATCGGCTGCGCGTGTCGCGCGTGACCTCGCCGAACGCTTCATGCGTAACCCGTTTCCGCATCCTGTCCTGCTCAACGTGAATGTGCCCGATGTGGCGTACGACCGTCTGCAAGGTGTCAAGGTCACCCGCCTGGGCAAGCGCCACAAGGCCGAGCCCGTGGTGCGTAGCGTGACCCCGCGCGGCGACACGGTTTACTGGGTGGGCGCTGCGGGCGGCGCGGCCGACGCTGGTGAGGGCACGGATTTTCATGCGGTCGCCAATGGCTTTGTCTCGGTGACGCCGCTGCAGATCGATCTCACCCACACCGGCCTCATTTCGCCGGTATTCGACTGGTTGAAGCAGTGATCGCAAGGACTGGCGACGCTGGGCAGGCGACACGCGCGCGTGCGCGCATGGTGGAGCGGCTGCGCAGCCAGGGTATCCGTGACGAGCGCGTGCTCGCTGCCATGCAGGCCATACCGCGTCACGCCTTTGTCGACGAGGGTCTGGCGTTCAGCGCCTACGACGATACGCCGTTGCCGATCGGCTACCAGCAGACCATCTCGCAACCCTTCGTGGTCGCCAGGATGATCGAGTTGTTGCAGGCTGGGCGTTCGCTGGGGCGTGTGCTCGAAGTGGGGGCGGGCTGTGGCTATCAGGCTGCGGTGTTGTCCCGACTCGCGACCGAGGTTTACGCTGTCGAGCGCATACGGCCCTTGCTCGATCGTGCGCGCGCGAACCTGCGGCCCTTGCGGCTTCCCAACGTACGCCTGAAACTTGCTGACGGTAGTCTGGGTCTTCCAGAGGCGGCACCGTTCGACACCATCATCGTTGCGGCGGCGGCTCTGGGCCTGCCCCCTGCGCTGAAGGAACAATTGGCGCCCGGTGGGCGTCTGATCGTGCCGGTCGGGGGCGGCGAACAACGCTTGCTCCTGGTAGAGCGACAAGGCAACCTATTCCGGGAAACGTGGCACGAGGCAGTCCGCTTCGTTCCGCTTCTCGGAGGTACAGAATGAGAGACGGTATTTTCGGATGCAAACACGTTCAAGCTCGATAGCGATTTTGCTGGCGGTTGGCCTTCTCGCCGGCTGCGCCTCCAAGGTGACGGCGCCGGTTCGCGACGGCAGTGGTGTAGTGGCGCCGGCTGCGCCTGTCGGGGGCGTGCCGGCCCAGCCTCAGGGGCTGCATACCGTGCGCCAGGGTGAGACCCTGCTCGCGATCGCGCGCCAGTATGGGGTGACGCTCCCCGAGTTGGTGTCGTGGAATGGCATCACCGATCCCAATCAGCTTCGGGTCGGCCAGACCCTGCTCGTCGCGCCGCCGGGCACGGTGACCGCGGCCGTCACGCCCGTGCCCTCGCCTACGACCGGTGCGATCGCCACCCCTGTTCCGCCCAGCGGCGCGGACGCTGGCGTGGTGCCGCTCAAGCAGGAGCCGGTGGGTGGCCGTGTGACCATCGCCGAGCCGGTCGTGCCGCCGCCCGCGCCGACTGTTGCACCGCCCGCTGGGCCCGCGGTCAGTGGGCAATGGCGATGGCCGGCCAATGGGGCGATCCTCGCCGGATTCAACGAGGCGACCAACAAGGGTGTGGATATCGCCGGTCGTGTTGGCGATCCGGTCCATGCCGCGGCCTCGGGCAAGGTGGTGTACGCAGGCAGCGGTCTGCGTGGTTATGGCAAGCTGATCGTCATCAAGCATAATCAGGAGTACAACTCCGTGTATGCTCACAACGACAAGCTGCTCGTCAAGGAAGACGACGAGGTGGTGCAGGGACAGAAGATCGCCGAGCTGGGCAGTTCGGAAGCCGATCGACCCAAGCTGCACTTCGAGATTCGCAAGCAGGGCAAGGCCGTCGATCCGATGGGATACTTGCCCGCACGATAAGGGGGACGCATGGAGGAGCCGGCAAGTCTTGACGACCTGGAGAGTCATGAACCGGATCTTCCGCCCGAAGTGGAGGTGTTTGCCAGTCACCCCACGCCGGTCGTCGAGAACGATTTTTTCAGTGACGTCACGCAGCTCTATCTGAACGAGATCGGTGCCAACCCGCTGCTCTCGGCAGAAGATGAGTTGCGCTTGGCTCGCTGCGTGCGCAGCGGCGACTTCGAGGCGCGCCAGACCATGATCGAGCGCAATCTGCGCCTGGTCGTCAATATCGCCAAGCATTACCTCAACCGCGGCATTCCCTTGCTCGATCTGGTCGAGGAAGGCAATCTCGGGCTCATGCACGCGCTGGAGAAGTTCGACCCCGAGCGTGGCTTCCGCTTCTCGACATACGCGACGTGGTGGATCCGCCAGAATATCGAGCGCGCGATCATGAACCAGTCGCGCACGATCCGTCTGCCGGTACATGTGGTCAAGGAGCTCAACCAGGTCCTGCGTGCGCAGCGCAGTATCGAGGCCGCCTCGAATGGCATTTCGACGCTCGAGGATATCGCGGCACGGCTGGGGAAGACGGTCGAAGAGGTTCGCAGTACCCTCGCGTTGAGCGAACACACGGCCTCGCTCGACGCGCCGCTCGATATCGATCCGAACCTCTCGATCGGCGAATCGCTCGCCGACGAGCACCAGCCTACGCCCGAGATACAGATTCACTGTGCGGAGATCGAGGGTCTGGTACGTGCATGGATCAAGATGCTCAGCGAAAAGCAGCGCATGGTGATCCGGCATCGTTACGGTATCGACGAGTGCGAACTGCTGACCCTGGAAGAGCTCGCCAGCCGGCTCGAGCTTACCCGTGAGCGCGTACGCCAGATCCAGCTCGAAGCGCTGGGTCAGTTGCGTCGCATCCTGAAGCGGCACGGCATCTCGCGCGACGCACTGCTTTAGCGTTTGTCCTGCCGGCGCGGCTCAGCGCGGGAAAGTGCGCAGATAAAGCTCGCGGCTCGCGTAGGCCATGACCGGCAGGCTGACGAGCAGCAGCGGCAGGAACAGGGCGCTGGCGATGATCACCAAGGACAATACGCCGGCCCAGCACATCATCACGGCGAAGCGGCCGAACACCGCGCGTACGCTCGCGACCACGCCGGAAACAAGTTGCGCCCGGCCATCGAAGATGAGCGGTAGCGAGAACGCCGACACGGCGAACAGGATGAATGCCAGCACGGCACCCATGATGGCGCTGTAGCCGGCATAACTGACGACGATCTCCTCTAGGTGGAGCAGGCGCAGGAAGCCGATCGGCTCACGCCCGACCATGAAGCCGTAAAGAATGCCGGCGTCGGTGATCCATATGAGGAACAGCAGCCCGCACACGAACGAGATCACCCACCCGCCGCGTGGCAGTTGCCTGAAGCCGTCCCACACGTCGCCCACGCTTGGCCGTCGGCCAGCGCGGAGCTTGTCCGCCACCGAAAAGAACCCGGCAAGCAGCGCCGGCCCCACGAGCATGAAGCCGCCCGCCAGCGACAAGCTCATCGGTGCGATGGTCGCGAACTCGAGGACGACGTACATGAGCAGGCCCAGCGCGACGAAGACGCCGGCGAAGGCGCTACTGAGTCCTGGTGCAGCGCGATACTGTGCAATACCCGTCGCGATCGCCGCCTTCAGGTCGGCGAGTGTGAGCGGCGCAGGCTGCAGGGTGGCCGCGGATTCGGTGTTCGGCATCGGGCTCATCGCTGTGTTCCTCAGCGCCTCTGGGCGCGGACCTCGTCTACCAGGCGCCGCAGCCTGAGGGCCTCGGCAAGCTCATATACCGACATCGCGTAGAAGCTGCTGCGATTGTAGCGTGTGATGACATAGAAGTTGCGGTAGCCGAACCAGTACTCGGTGTCTGCGCCCGGCGTTTCGAGGTCCACCAGGGTTGCCGTGGCTGCCGCGCTGCCGCCGTCGAGGGTGGACACGCCGGCAGCGCTGAGGGTGGCAGGGTCCAGAGCTGGCTCGATGCCGGCGGCTACGAGCATTGCTGCGTCGGTGGTCGGCGCCAGCCGGGCGCGCTCGGCGACGGGGGCGCCAGTCTGCCAGCCATGCACCTTGAGGTAATTCGCTACGCTGCCGATGGCGTCGATGGCGTCGGATTCGAAGTCGATCCGGCCGTTGCCATCGAAGTCGACCGCGTAGGCAAGCACGCTGCTGGGCAGGAACTGGGGATAGCCGAGAGCTCCCGCGAAGGAGCCGGTGAAGCTGTCCGGTGCGCGGCCCTGCTGGCGTGCGAGCACGAACAGCGACTCCAGTTCGCGGCGGAACAGCTCGGCCCTGGGCGGATAGTCGAACGCCAAGGTGGCAAGGGCCGACAGCGTCTCGAAGTTGCCGGTCTGGCGGCCATACACCGTTTCCACGCCGATGATGGCTACGATGACCTCGGCAGGGACGCCGAAGCTGCGCTCGGCGCGTGCCAGTTCGTGCTCATGCTCGCGCCAGAAGGCGAGGCCGCCCTCGATCCGGGTGCGGTCCAGAAAGCGGCTGCGGTAGTTCTGCCATGACCTGGCGCCGCGGCGCGCAGGCGGGGTGATCAGGCGAATGACGCTGGCCTCGTGGCGGGCGCGGCCGAGCGCATCGTGGAGCTCGGCTGGGTCGAAATCGTGGCGGGCGGCGACCTCGGCTATGAAGCTGCGCGCATCATCGCGGTCGGCGTAGGAGGCAAGCAGGGGGGCAGGCAGGGCAAGTGCAAGCAGTGCTGCGAGCTGGCGCAGCGGCCTGGAGGCTGAGAGGCGGGGCATGGCATTCGGTGGCTACGGGTTGCGAAGGGCATCGATGCGGTGGCGCAGGGCATTGAGCGCGTCCTTGTCGACGTCCCGACCATACCGCAGGCTGGCGTAGCTTGCACAGATCGTACGTAACGCATCTGCCTGCCCGGGGCGCGCGCGAGCGAGCCGGTCGGCGTAGTCGAGCGGTCCTTCCCACGGTTCGCGCCCCAGTCCCTGGCGCGCCATGCGAGTGCAGAAGCGGGCCCACTGTCGCTCCAGAGGGTCCTGCGCACGCCGCTGCCTGATGGCCCACAGATAAAGCACGCCGAACAGTGCCGCGGTGGCCAGGCTCAGGATTGCAGCAAGCGTGGTCGCATCGACGCGCTCGAACCCGATGCGGGCGAGCAGGGCGCGCTGGCGCTCGGTGTCATAACCCAGCACGCGCTGGTTCCAGGCATTCGATACCGCCTCCCACTGATCGCGCAGCGCGCGTAGCCATTCCATGTCGGCGCGCAGCATCAGCGGCAGGCCGTCGAACTCGGCAAGCGCAGCCGCGAGACCGTCGTCGATGCGTTGGGGGGCGGCGAGCGCGGTAGGGTCGACGCGCACCCAGCCGCTGCCGGCGAGCCAGACCTCGTTCCAGGCGTGCGCATCGGACTGACGCACGACGAGGTTGCCGTCGACCGGGTTGATCTCGCCGCCCTGGTAGCCGGTCACCACCCGTGTCGGCACGCCGGCAGCGCGCATCAGCACGGCGAACGCCGAGGCGAAGTGCTCGCAGAAGCCTCTGCGTGTGTCGAACAGGAACTCGTCCGCACTATGGCGACCGAGCAGAGGCGGGCGCAGCGTGTAGATGTAGCGGCCCGAGCGCAGGTAGTCGATCACGCGCGCCAGTGTCTCCCGGTCGGATGCCGCACCCGCGGCCAGTTCGGCCGCAAGGGCGCGGCTGCGCGGGTTGCTGTCGGCCGGTAGGCGCAAGGCGGCCGACAGCACGTCGGCGTCCTCCTCGAGCCCAGTGAGGGTGTCAGGGTAAGCGGTGAGTGCAAGGCGGCTACGTACGCGCAGCGGGGTCACCGCCAGGGCGTGGTAGTCGCTTGCATGGCGTATCGCCGGACTTGCGCTGCCGGCAAAGTCGAGGGCAAGCAGCCAGCGCCGGTTGTGGGGTTCGAGGGTGAGGGTGTAGTCGAGCCGAGGTCCGGACACCACGTAGAACGGCGTCTCGGCCTCAACGAAGGGGGCTGCGCGCCAGGTGCGGCCGTCGAACTCGGTGAGCACCGGGCCGCGCCAGTAGCGTTGGGTCGGCGCGGGCGGTGCGCCGTCGAACACCGCGCGCATGACGATCGCGCTGGACAGGCTCAGCTCGCTGATCGAGCCCGGGTCCATGGTTTCGGACAGACCCGTGCGCGCGCTGAACGCATCTGCAGGCAAGCCCCAGAGCGGCCCCTGCACGCGCGGGAACAGCACGAAGAACAGCAGCATGAAGGGCAGGCCCTGGGCGACCAGGAGTGTCGCCGTCCGCAGGTGTTCGCGTTGCGGTCCGCCCGGGTCGGCAAGCGCCACCAGCGCGCCCAGGGTGACCAGGCTTGCGCCCAGTGCGAGGGCGGCGACAGGCAAGGATTGATCTTCGAGGAAGATGGCGAGTTGCAGGAACAGGCACAGCAGCACCCCGGCGCGAATGTCGCGCGCTGCACGCGACTCGAGCAGCTTGAGGCCGAGCAGCAGGGCCAGCAGGGTCACGCCTGGTTCGCGGCCGAAAAAATGGCCGAATTCGAGGCGGACCCCCACGGCAACCGCTACCGCGACGGCAAGCAGCAGCAGGCGCGCCGGTGGCCGCTTGCCTCGCCACAGCAGCAGCCCGCGCCAGCACAGCAGCAGGGCTGCAAGAGCGCTCGCCCAGGCCGGCAGCCATAGCGCATGCGGGGCGAGGGTGAGCGCGGCGCCGCCCAACAGCCAGGCGCCCTGACGACGGTCCAGGGCGCGCTCCGGCGGCGCCGTTGAGTGGCGCCGGATGGGAAGGGCGCGCAGCAGCCGGCCGATCATGCCTCCTCCCGTGGCGCGCCAAAGCGGGCAAGCTCGCCGAGGCAGCACTCGAGGTGGGCCTTGCCCTGGCCGCTCGCGACTTCGCATCCGGGCAGTTTGAGAGCGTAGCGCCGGTTGTGTTGTTCTGCCGCGAGCAGCCAGGCTGTCAGGCGCGACAACCGGCGTTCATCGTCGAGCTGCCGTGGTAGCTGCGACCAGTCGAGCACGAGGTCGGGCGAACTCCAGCTGGCGTACGATTTCGTGAGCATCGGCCCGCCGCGCGCCAGTACCTTCCATGCAACGTGGCGCGGCGAGTCCGCGCTGCGGTGGGTGCGCAGGCCGGTGAAATCGTCGTCGCCGTCGCGGCTGCGTCCGCGCATTCCGGCATCGGCACCGGCATCTTCCGGCAGCGCGGGCGGATCCGGCTCGGGCGCAGGGTATACGACGCAGTGCTGCTCGGGCACGAATACGCTCCACGCCCGGATCAGGCCAAGCGGCCAGGTCGTCTGGATGACCGTGCGCCCAGGGCTGAGCAGGCCGCGCCGCGTCGTCGGGCAGGGCAGGCATACCCGGGTGAGCTGTGCGGGGCCGGCGTCGAAGCCGACCTGCTGGCCGTGTGTGCGCAGGCTGAGCGAAGGGCGTCGGCGGTTACGCGTGTTGTCGATGCTGAACACGAAGCCGGCGGTGTCGCCGCAGAACACGGGCTCGCAGCGCTCGGCGCGGATGGACAGGCCAAGTAGGTTGCGAAACGCATGCACCATGCTCGCCATGGCCGTCCCGCCGAGCAGGAACACGAAGCCGTAGCCGAGGCTGAGGTTGTAGTTGATCGAGGCCAGCAACATGGTCGCGAGGGCGGCGGCGAAGGCGAGTCCGGCCGGGGTAGGCAGTACGTAGATGCGTCGCTGCACCAGGCGGATCGGCGCCGGCTCCGGGGTGCCGATACGGAACAGCCAGCGCTCGGCCCGTTCCAGCATGCGCAGCGCGCGGCCTTGCCCTGGCCTCATCATCAGACGAGTTTGACCGCGTGCAGCAGACGCGTCAGCGTTGCCGCCGGTACCGGGCGGCCGTCGCCGGCCAGGTGCAGCCGATGGCCGGCGACGTGGGGGAAGAGGGTCTGCACGTCCTCGGGCAGGACGTGGTCGCGACCTTCGATAAGCGCCCAGGCGCGCGCTGCCGCGAGCAGGCCCAGGCCCGCGCGCGGGCTGAGTCCGCCGGCAAGCTCGGGGTTGCCGCGACTGGCCTCGAGCACAGCCTGAAGGTAATCGACCAGGGCCGCCGAGACATGGACACGCATGGCCGCCTGTTGCAACTCGACGAGCGCCGCCGGGCTGATCACAGCAGCCTGGCGCCCGAGCATGCCGCGCCTGTCTTCGCCCATCAGCAGCGCACGTTCGGCCTCGCGGTCGGGATAGCCCAGCCTGATACGCAGCAAGAAGCGGTCGAGCTGGCTCTCGGGCAGCGGGAAGGTGCCGATCTGGTGTGCCGGGTTCTGCGTTGCGATCACGAAGAAGGGCTCGGGGAGCGCGAAGGTGCCGCCGTCGGCGGTGACCTGGCCCTCCTCCATGGCCTCGAGCAGCGCACTCTGCGTCTTCGGGGTGGCACGGTTGATCTCGTCGGCGAGGATCAGCTGGGCGAACACCGGCCCTGGATGAAAGCGGAACGCGCTCGACTCGCGATCGAACACGGACACGCCCAGGATGTCGGCCGGCAGCAGGTCGCTGGTGAACTGGATGCGCTGGAACTGCAGCCCGGTGAGCCTCGCGAAGACATGCGCGAGCGTGGTCTTGCCCACGCCCGGAACGTCCTCGATCAGCAGGTGGCCGCGGGCAACGAGGCAGGCAAGGGCGAGACGCAGCTCCCGGTCCTTGCCGAGGATGATCCGGCCTGCTGCTTCGAGCAGGCGATTCGCATGGTGCAGGGGCATCGTGGCGCGTACTGTGAAATTGGCTTGGAAGCGGTGATAATAGACGACAAAGAGCAGCGCTCCCGCGGCCAGGGGTGACGTTGCCAGGTCAATAATGGGCCCGGGCGCGCACGCGCCACTTGAGGCCGAATCATTGTTCTCGAGATGAGAGGGAGGAGTATGACGACGACGGCATTCATCACGCATCGTGACTGCTGGCTGCACGACATGGGATCGATGCACCCCGAATGCGCGGACCGGCTGTCGGCGATCAACGACCGGCTCATCGCGGCTGGTCTGGACATGTACATCTCCTTCTACGACGCGCCCGTTGCCGAGCGCGAGCAGATTCTGCGCGTACATCCGGCCGAGTACCTGGACGACCTCGTGGGCAACGTGCCCGAGCACGGCATTCGCCACCTCGATCCGGATACCGCGATGTCGCCGGGCACGATGAAGGCGGCGCTGCGCTCGGCCGGTGCCGGGGTGTTCGCCACCGACCTGATCATGAAGGGCGAGATCGAGAATGCCTTCTGCGCCGTGCGTCCGCCCGGCCATCATGCCGAGCGTGCGAAGGCGATGGGCTTCTGCTTCATGAACAACGTCGCCATCGCAGCACGGCATGCGCTCGAGGCCCATGGCCTCGAACGCGTCGCAGTTGTCGACTTCGACGTTCACCATGGCAACGGCACCGAGGACATCTTCCGCAACGATCCGCGGGTGATGATGGCGGGGATCTTCCAGCATCCCTTCTACCCCTACAGCGGAACGGACAATCCGCCCGCGCACATGTGCAACGTGCCTTTGCCGGCGGGGACCCGCGGCGATGCGTTCCGCCAGGTCTTCAGCGATGTCGTCGTACCGGCGCTGCGCAGCCACAACCCGCAAATGATCTTCATCTCTGCCGGCTTCGATGCCCACTACGAGGACGACATGGGCTCGCTTGGCCTGGTCGAGGCCGACTACGTGTGGGCGACCGAGCAGATCAAGGGGGTCGCTGCGGACTGTGGGCATACCCGCATCGTGTCCATCCTCGAGGGCGGTTATTCGCTGTCGTCGCTGGCGCGCTCGGTCGTTGCCCACATCAAGGCGCTTGCAGACCTTTGAGCCTGCCGCTGCGGGCCAGCCTCGCGTGCGTGACCTCCACGCGCGCGAGGCTGGCCCGAATCCGGCGATCGGTTAGAATCGAATCTTTTACGCACGCCCCCACGCCATGATTACCGGATCGCTTGTCGCCATCGTCACGCCCATGCATGACGACGGCAGTCTTGATTTCCCGAGCTTGCGCAAGCTCATCGACTGGCACATCACCGAAGGTACGGACGGCATCGTCATCGTCGGCACCACTGGCGAGTCGCCGTCGGTCAGCGTCGATGAACACTGCGAGTTGATCCGCTGCACCGTCGAGCACGTGGCTGGGCGGGTCCCGGTCGTCGCCGGAACAGGTGCCAACTCGACATCCGAGGCGGTCGAACTGGCTCGTTTTGCTGCCCGTGCCGGCGCCGATGCCCACCTGTCGGTCGTCCCCTACTACAACAAGCCGTCGCAGGAAGGCCTTTACCGGCACTTCCGCACCATTGCCGAGGCGGTCGAACTGCCGCTGATCCTCTACAACGTGCCCGGGCGCACGGTTGCAGATCTCGGCAACGACACCACGCTGCGGCTGGCCGAGATCCCCAACGTGGTCGGCCTCAAGGACGCTACCGGTAACCTCGATCGCGCCTGCGACCTCATCGAGCGCGCGCCGGCGGGCTTCGGCCTCTACAGCGGCGACGACATGAGCTCTGCCGCCTTCCTGATGCTGGGCGGCCATGGCGTCATCTCGGTCACCGCAAACGTGGCGCCGCGTGCCATGCACCAGCTGTGCGCAGCGGCCGCTGCGGGTGACATGAAGACCCTGCGTGAAACCAATGCTGCGCTCACGGGTCTGCATCGCGACCTGTTCTGCGAAGCGAATCCCATTCCGGTCAAGTGGGCGGTTGCTCGCATGGGCCTGATCGGCGATGGCATCCGCCTGCCGCTCACGCCCTTGGCCGAGGCGTACCACGAGCGTGTGCGCAAGGCCTTGAGCAAGGCCGGCATCCAGTTCTGAACCGAAACCCTCTGTCCAGGTATTCCATGAATCGTTCCACGCGCACTTCCCTTTCCCTGGTCGCGCTCTCGCTGGCGCTTGGCGGCTGCTCGACTTCGATGTTCGAAGGCAAGCGCATCGACTACAAGAGCGCACGCCAGATCGAGCGGCCGCTCGAGGTTCCGCCCGACCTGACCGCGCCGCGGCGCGACGACCGCTTTGCCGTGCCGGATACCGCGGGCACCGGCATCGCGACCTACTCGGCCTATGAGGCCGACCGTGCGGGACGCTCGACGGTCGCGAGCGGGAGTCCCGAAGTGCTGGCCGGCTCCGACACCATGCGCATCGAGCGCGCAGGCAGCCAGCGTTGGCTCGTGGTCGGTGGCAATGCCGCCGAGTTGTGGCCCAAGGTCAAGGACTTCTGGCTCGAGATGGGGTTCATCCTCAACATCGACAGCCCGGAAATCGGCGTGATGGAAACCGATTGGGCCGAAGACCGTGCCAAGATTCCGCAGGACTTCGTGCGTTCGACCATCGGCCGCGTACTCGACGGCCTGTTCTCGACCCCCGAGCGCGACAAGTTCCGTACCCGCTTCGAACAGGGCAAGGACGCCGGGACGCTGGAGATCTACGTCAGTCACCGCGGCATGATCGAGATCTATCCGACTGAGGCGAAGGACTCGACCATCTGGCAGCCGCGTCCTGCCGACCCCGAGCTCGAGGCCGAGATGTTGCGGCGCCTGATGGTGCACCTCGGGGCCGAGGAGGCGCGTGCCGAGGCTGCACTGGTTGCGCCAGCCGCGCCCGAGCGCGCGCGAGTCGTTTCCGCGGCCGATGGTCAGGCTGCGTTGCAGGTCGAGGAGCCCTTCGACCGCGCTTGGCGCAGGGTTGGCCTCGCACTCGACCGCATCGGCTTCACGGTCGAGGACCGCGACCGCGCACAGGGCCTGTACTACGTCCGCTACGTTGATCCGGATGCGGACAACCGCAGCCCCAACAAGGGCTTCCTGTCCCGTCTCGCGTTCTGGCGCAGTGACGACAAGCCGGCCCAGGCTGGCAGTGAATACCGCCTGCGTGTGGAAGGGCAGGGCGACGCATCGCGCGTCAGCGTGCTCAGCCGCGAGGGCGGCGTCGATAACTCGGACACCGCTCGCCGCATGCTGGGCCTGCTGCAGCAACAACTGCGCTGATCGACACTGCGCACGAAACAAAAAAGCCGGCGCAAGCCGGCTTTTTTGTTGGGTGGCGAGGGCGACTCAGTCCTTCGCCGCCTCCTTGGCAGCGCCGACGGCTGCGCCGGCCGCTTCCTTCGCCGCGTCCACCGCAGCGGCCGCTTCGGCCTTTGCTGCTTCGGCGGCGTCCTTGACCTGTTCGACCGCAGCAGCAGCTTCTTCCTTGACCGCTTCGACTGCGGCGTCGGTTGCCGACTTGGCCTCTTCGGCGCCTTCCTTCGCTTCTTCGACCGCGGCTGCAGCTTCTTCCTTGGCAGCTTCGGTTGCGGCAGCGGCGGCTTCACCCGCAGCAGCTGCGCTTTCCTTGGCGGCCTCTACGGCCTGTGCTGCCGACTCCTTCATCTGTTCCTGAGCCGAAGGCGGAGCCTGGACGGCGGGCTCTTCCTTCTTGCCGCAAGCGGCAACGGCAACGGCGACGAGGGCGGCAACGAGAAGGGGATGCTTCATCACGTGTCTTCCTTTTGTAGAAGGGATTCTTGGTTTGTGTAGGTGTCTGCCAACCTCGAGGGCTGACTGGACGCGGGCATATTAGCATGTATGGCTGCTCGGACTGCTGCAGCGCAATAGCTCTCGGGTTGTTGACAACATGCTTGTAAACAATGGCTTGGCGTTTTGGTTTCGAGCGACTTTGTATCCGGATGTCAGATGCCGGGTGTGCTCGGGTGCTGCACCGGGGTGCCGCGCGCGGTGCTGCGCTCCCGCGGTAGAATCGCCCTCCCGAGTTTCCCGCCCCGCCTGCGCACCGTCATGAGCATCGCCACCATCGAATCACTCGACCACGAAGGCCGTGGCGTTACCCATGTCGGCGGCAAGACCGTCTTCATCGAAGGCGGTCTCCCCGGAGAGCGTGTCGAGTACGAGGTCCAGCGCAGCCGGCCGAACTACGAACAGGCGACTGCGGTGCGAATCCTGCGCTCCAGCGCCCAGCGGGTCGAGCCGCGGTGCGCTCACTTCGGTGTGTGCGGCGGCTGTTCGATGCAGCACCTCGACCCGCTCGCCCAGGCCGCGGCCAAGCAGCGCATCCTGGAAGATGCGCTCTGGCATATCGGCAAACTGCGGCCCGCCATCATCTATCCGGCAGTCAATGGACCGGCCTGGGGCTACCGCTATCGCGCCCGTCTTGGCGTTCGCCTCGTGCCGAGCAAGGGCGGCTTGCGTATCGGCTTTCACGAGCGGCGTTCAAGCTACATCGTTGACATGCGCGAGTGCCCGGTTCTTCCCGCAGGCATCTCGGCCCTGCTGCCGCGCCTGCGCGAGATGATCGCCGGCTTGTCGATCGCCGACCGCCTGCCGCAGGTGGAGATCGCGATCGGTGACGACACTACGGTGTTCGTGTTCCGCAACCTGCAGCCCTTCAGCCGCGCAGACGAGAAGCGCATCGCCGCCTTCGCCGCAGCCGAGGGCATCCAGGCCTGGATGCAGCCGGGCGGGCCAGACACGGCCATACCTTTCGATCCGTCCGCCGAGCGTGCGCTGCATTACACGCTGCCCGAGTTCGACGTGCGCATGGACTTTCGCCCGACCGACTTCACCCAGGTCAACGTACACATCAACCGCCTGCTCATCCGCCGCGCCATGCAACTGCTCGCGCCGCGTGCGGGTGAGCGCATCGCCGACCTGTTCTGCGGCCTGGGTAACTTCAGCCTGCCGATCGCGCGTCTTGGGGCCCGGGTCATTGGCGTCGAGGGCAGCGATGCCTTGGTCGCGCGCGCACTCGACAATGCCCGCCGCAATGGCCTCGACAGCCTCACCGAGTTCCACGCCGCAAACCTCTTCGAGGCCACCGAGGACAGCCTGGCCGCGCTCGGCCCGCTCGACAAGATGCTGATCGATCCGCCGCGCGAAGGTGCGATTGCGGTAGCGAAGGCGCTTGGCGGTGAGCATTCGCCAGCGCGCATCGTGTATGTGTCCTGCAACCCGGCGACGCTGGCACGCGACGCCGCCGTGCTGGTGCGCGAGAAGGGCTACGTGCTGCGTGGGGCGGGCATTGCCAACATGTTCCCGCAGACCTCGCATGTGGAGTCGGTCGCGCTCTTCGAGCGCGGCTGAAAGAGTGGGCCGGGTCGCTGTAGCGAGGGTTCACATTTGCCCCCCGTGCTGGGAGAATGGCGCGCCGTTTGTCCGTAATTATGAATACAAAATGAGCTCGTGGTGAGTCCCGCATCAGACCCTCGATTCCCGTCCACTGCGGGCGAAGCGCCGAACGCTGCCTGGCAGCGCCGCAGCCTCGCCAGCGTATGGCACCCCTGCACCCAGATGCAGCGCGCGCAGACGGTGCCGCCGCTGCCGATCGCGCGCGCGAGCGGGCCGTGGCTGTACGACTACGAGGGCGGGCGCTATTTCGACGCCAACAGCTCGTGGTGGGTGAACCTGTTCGGCCATGCCGACGCCCGCCTCAATGCCGCGCTGCGCGACCAGCTCGATACCTTGCCCCATGTCATGCTGGCCGGTTGCACCCATGCGCCGGCGGTGGAACTGGCCGAGCGCCTGAACGCGCTCACTGGTGGCGTCCTCGGTCATGCCTTCTATGCCAGCGACGGTGCCTCTGCGGTCGAGATTGCGCTCAAGATGAGCTTCCATGCGTGGCGCAACCGCGGACGCGGCAACAAGCGCGAATTCGTCTGCGTGCGCCAGGGCTATCACGGCGAGACCCTGGGCGCGCTGGCCGTCACCGACGTCGCCGTGTTTCGCGACGCCTACGACCCGCTGCTGATGCGCGCCCACCTCGTCGCCTCGCCCGATGCACGGCTTGCTGCCGCGGGCGAGAGCCCGGCCGACGTGGCCGCGCGTGCGCTGGCCGAGGTGCGCGCCCTGTTCGAGTCCCGTCACGAACACATCGCTGCCTTCATCGTCGAGCCACTGGTGCAATGCGCTGCCGGCATGGCGATGCACGACCCGGCCTATCTGCGCGGCTTGCGCGCCCTGTGCGATGACTACGAGGTGCACCTGATCGCCGACGAGATTGCCGTGGGCTGTGGCCGCAGCGGCAGCTTCTTCGCCTTCGAGCAGGCAGCCGCGCCCGCCCAGCCCGCCGCATGGCCGGATTTCGTGTGCCTGTCCAAGGGCATCAGCGGTGGCTACCTGCCCTTGTCGCTGGTGCTCACGCGTGACGAGATCTATCGCGTCTTTCTCGATGACGACATCGCACGCGGCTTCCTGCATTCGCACTCCTATACCGGCAACGCGCTGGCGTGCAGGGCGGCGCTGGCCGTGCTCGACCGCTTTGCCGAGGACGATGTGATCGCGCGTAACCGCGCACCTGCCGCCGCGCTGAGCGCGGCGCTGGCGCCGTTGGCCGAGGATGAACGTATCGAACACCTGCGCCAGCGCGGCATGATCTGGGCCTTCGATGTGCGCGAGCCCCATGCCGGCGAGCGCTTCGCCGAGCGCTTCCACCTTGCCGGCAGGGCCAGGGGGCTGCTGATCCGCCCGATCGGTCGCACCGTGTATCTGATGCCGCCCTACGTGCTCGATGACGAACTTGCGGCCTGGCTGGCCGCCCGCACCCTCGGCACCCTTGAACAGACCCTGGCCGATGCGGCCCGGGCCGCGCCTCATCATGTTGCTCGAACACCTGAACCGCCGACTGCGTGAGCGCGAGGCGGCCGCACTGTGGCGGCAGCGGCGTGTCGCTGACTCAGCGTGCGCGCCCCTCCAGCATCTGGCCGAGGGCGGCGAGGGCACGCGTGCGCTGCTTGCCTTCTGCAGCAACGACTACCTCGGCCTGGCCGCGCATCCGGCGCTGATCGACGCGCTTGCCGCGGGCGCGCGGCGCTGGGGCGTGGGCAGCGGCGCATCGGCACTGGTGAGCGGCCACGCCACGCCCCATGCGGCGCTGGAGGATGAACTCGCGCGCTGGCTGGCGCCGTACATCCCGCAGGCGGCGGTGCTGGGCTTCTGTTCGGGTTACATGGCCAACCTGGCCTTGCTCACCACCCTGGCCGACGCTGAGGCGGTGATCTTCGCCGACAAGCTCAACCACGCCTCCTTGATCGATGGCGGCCTGCTCGCCGAGGCCAGGATGCGGCGCTACCCGCATGCACGGCTCGACCTGCTCGACGCCATGCTTGCCGACAGCACCGCGGCGCTGCGGCTCATCGTCACCGATGCGGTGTTCAGCATGGACGGCGACATTGCGCCGCTGCCCGAACTGCTCGCCCTGGCCGAGCGCCACGATGCCTGGCTGATCGTGGACGACGCCCACGGCTTTGGCGTGCTGGGCGAAGGCGGGCAGGGTGCGCTCGCACATTTCGGCCTGCGCAGCGAACGCATCATCTACATGGGTACGCTGGGCAAGGCTGCGGGCGTGAGCGGTGCCTTCGTCGCCGCTCACCCGCTGGTTGTCGAAGCCCTGGTGCAGGGCGCGCGCAGCTATATCTACACCACGGCGCCGTCGCCGGCGCTCGCCCACACACAGTTGGCAAGCCTGGCGCTGATCGCGGGCGACGAGGGCGCGGCGCGGCGTGGCCACCTGAATGCGCTGGTCGAAGCGCTGCGCACCGGGCTCGCCGCCGTCATCGCCGCACACCCGCACTGCGGCTGGCGGCTCGCCGAGTCCGCGACCGCCATCCAACCGCTCATCGTGGGCGACAATGCCGCCGCGGTCGCACTGTCGGCGGCGCTCGAGGCGCGCGGGCTGCGCGTCCCCGCCATCCGTCCGCCCACCGTGCCGGCAGGCAGCGCGCGCCTGCGCATAACCCTGAGCGCGGCGCACAGCCGCGCCGACGTAGACCGCTTGTGCGCCGCACTGGCGCAACTCGCGAGCGAAGGAGAGCACCCTTGATCGACGCCTCAAAAGGCATCTTCGTCACCGGCACCGACACCGAAATCGGCAAGACCCGGGTCAGCGCGGCCATCGTTGCCCTGCTCGGCAAGTGCGGCCTGCGCGCCGCTGGCCTCAAGCCGATCGCAGCCGGTACCGAGCTTATCGATGGTGAATGCATCAACGAGGATGTGTACGCCTTGCGTGCAGCAGCCTCCATGCCGATCAACGCCGCTGAGATCTGCCCCTATCAGTTCGCCGCTGCCTGCGCACCCCATGTCGCCGCCGCGCTTGAAGGCCGGCGTATCGAGCGTGCCGGCGTGCTTGCAGCGGTCGCGGCCGTGGCGCAGCGTGCCGACCGCGTCGTGGTCGAGGGTGTGGGCGGGTTCCGCGTGCCGTTGGGCGACGCCGCCGGCCCGGACGGGGCGTGGGACTCCGCCGACCTCGCTGTCGAGCTTGGCCTGCCGGTGCTGCTGGTGGTCGGCCTGCGTCTGGGGTGCATCAACCACGCCCTGCTCAGTGCAGAGGCCATCCGTGCCCGCGGCCTGCACCTGTGCGGCTGGGTGGCCAACACTGTCGACCCCGACATGCCGTGGGTTGCCGAGAACCTCGACGCACTTGCCCACGGGCTGGGCAGTGCGCCCTGCCTGGGCCTGATCCCGCGCCTGCCTGCACCGACGCCGGAGGCGATCGCGCCTTACCTCAACGTTCCCGCATTGCACACACTCTTCAAGACTCAAGACCTTACAACGGAGACACCATGAGCACTTTGGCCACCATCTCGCCCGAATCCCTGCGCCGCAGCGCCGCGCCCGCAACCCTGTCGCCCACGGGCCAGGCACGCTGGTCGGTGGAGGCGGTCGAAGCACTGTTCGCGCTGCCCTTCATGGACCTCGTGTTTCGCGCCCAGCAGGTGCATCGCGAACACTTCAACCCGAGCGAGATCCAGCTGTCGACGCTGTTGTCGATCAAGACCGGCGGCTGCGCAGAGGACTGCGGCTACTGCTCGCAGTCCGCGCACTTCGAGACCGACGTCAAGGCCGCCAAGCTGATGCCGGTAGACGAGGTGATCGCCGCCGCGCGCGCCGCCAAGGCCCAGGGCGCCAGTCGCTTCTGCATGGGCGCCGCATGGCGCTCGCCCAAGGCGCGCGACATGGAGCGCGTCACTGCGATGGTGCGCGAGGTGAAGGCGCTCGGCATGGAAACCTGCATGACCCTGGGCATGCTCGACCAGGACCAGGCGCAGTCGCTCAAGGAGGCTGGCCTCGACTACTACAACCACAACCTCGACACCGCGCCCGAGTACTACGGCAAGGTCATCGGCACGCGCACCTACCAGGATCGCCTCGACACCCTCGACAACGTGCGCTCTGCCGGCATCAACGTGTGCAGCGGCGGCATCGTCGGCATGGGCGAGACGCGCAGCCACCGCGCTGGCCTGATCGCCCAGCTGGCCAACCTCGAGCCCTGCCCGGAGTCGGTGCCGATCAACAACCTCGTGCCCATCCCCGGCACCCCGCTGGCCGGCGTCGATCCGATCGACCCGTTCGAGTTCGTACGCACCATCGCCGTCGCCCGCATCACCATGCCCACCAGCTACGTGCGCCTGTCCGCCGGCCGCGAGCAGATGGACGAGGCGCTCCAGGCGCTGTGCCTGATGGCCGGCGCCAACTCGATCTTCTACGGCGACCACCTGCTTACCACCCCCAACCCGCAGACCGGCCGCGACCGCAGTCTGCTCGAGCGCCTGGACATGCGCATCCAGGGCCAGGACGCCTGACAGAGCGTCGCACGGCGCGGCAATGAGCTGCGCCGTGCAGCACCACACCGTCAACGTCCCGCAGCCGCATGAAACCCACTGTAGGAGCGGCGCCAGCCGCGAGGGCGTGCATGAAACCCACTGTAGGAGCGACGCAAGTCGCGAGGGGTTGCGTTTGTTAGCAGCGATCCTGGCAGCCATGCCCAGTACTGCGACCATCTATTTCTGAGCTGCCTACGCGGCAGTGATCTTCAACGCCGGCAACTACGCCACCGGCTACAATTTCTGAGCTGCCTACGCGGCAGTGATCAGTTCTCTAATGTGCTGTTCGGAGAGGGCTCGTTTCTGAGCTGCCTACGCGGCAGTGATCAAGATCCCCGGCACCTACGTCATCAGCGACAATTTCTGAGCTGCCTACGCGGCAGTGATCGGGCGCTCGGCGCTGATGCGCGTCAATATCTCTTTCTGAGCTGCCTACGCGGCAGTGATCGTGTCGTCGGCAGCGCGACCGAGGCCCACGGATTTCTGAGCTGCCTACGCGGCAGTGATCTACGTACCGATCTCAAACGAATACGCGCTGTCTTTCTGAGCTGCCTACGCGGCAGTGATCTCGGAGTGGGTAATCGTGGAAGCGCCCGAGCTTTTCTGAGCTGCCTACGCGGCAGTGATCCGAATGCCCATCACGTCGCCGATCCGCTGGCCTTTCTGAGCTGCCTACGCGGCAGTGATCGATGCTGCAATGCCGGCGCCCGGCGCCGCGTCTTTCTGAGCTGCCTACGCGGCAGTGATCAGGCATGCAGAGCCAGGGTAAAGACCCCGGCAATTTCTGAGCTGCCTACGCGGCAGTGATCCTGATGCAGCGCACGCTGTCTGAAAACCAATTTTTCTGAGCTGCCTACGCGGCAGTGATCGAGTGGGCCGCCGCGGGAATCATCACGCAACTTTTCTGAGCTGCCTACGCGGCAGTGATCGAGCCTGCCGGGTCAGGGGCGCGCCCGTGTTATTTCTGAGCTGCCTACGCGGCAGTGATCCGACAGCAAGCACCAGCATGCAAGCCACCCAATTTCTGAGCTGCCTACGCGGCAGTGATCCGGGACTGCGTCGGTCATATTGTTGAGATGCTTTTCTGAGCTGCCTACGCGGCAGTGATCGCCAAGAACTGCGCAACTACCGCACCGCCGCCTTTCTGAGCTGCCTACGCGGCAGTGATCCGGATCTGCATTTCGCGGGTAAGTTGCATGGCTTTCTGAGCTGCCTACGCGGCAGTGATCTCGACCACGGTGACAGGCGTCACCACGGTCGATTTCTGAGCTGCCTACGCGGCAGTGATCGCCGCTGGTCGATTACACGGAGACGCTGGAGTTTTCTGAGCTGCCTACGCGGCAGTGATCGGCGCGGTGTCTGTGCAGATCGCGTCCGATGATTTCTGAGCTGCCTACGCGGCAGTGATCGCATAGACAACTTGTAGAGCGTGGCGGATTTTTTTCTGAGCTGCCTACGCGGCAGTGATCACGCGGACTTTGGGCAGGAGGTGTCCCGCGAATTTCTGAGCTGCCTACGCGGCAGTGATCGCGTACCCCGAGCTGCGCGAGGCAATCGGGACTTTCTGAGCTGCCTACGCGGCAGTGATCGCCCCGCGGCCGCGACCTGGCGAGACAGCTATTTTCTGAGCTGCCTACGCGGCAGTGATCGTCCTGACCGAAACCGGCAGCATCCGCTACCATTTCTGAGCTGCCTACGCGGCAGTGATCATCTCGCAATGCGAATACGGGCTGCGCGTCCATTTCTGAGCTGCCTACGCGGCAGTGATCATCATCTCGGCATCCCGGAGCCTGCCGGGTCATTTCTGAGCTGCCTACGCGGCAGTGATCAACTCTACAGCGCCGCGCTGGCCTACCTGGGATTTCTGAGCTGCCTACGCGGCAGTGATCATCGGCGCCGCGGGTGACGACCGCGACCAGGGTTTTCTGAGCTGCCTACGCGGCAGTGATCCGCTGCGCGCTTTGCGTGGGAACTTGTTCTCATTTCTGAGCTGCCTACGCGGCAGTGATCCAAAGCGCTAGCAACCCGGAGTGATTCCGGCGTTTCTGAGCTGCCTACGCGGCAGTGATCGCTGGGCTGCCGGCAACGGCCGCATACGCGATTTTCTGAGCTGCCTACGCGGCAGTGATCGCGGTCACCCGCATTCGCATCGGCGACAAAACTTTCTGAGCTGCCTACGCGGCAGTGATCAAAAAACTCGTCCGGGCTCGTGCCGATGTGCATTTCTGAGCTGCCTACGCGGCAGTGATCCGCCCCGAGTACGCATTTGATCCACGCGCGGATTTCTGAGCTGCCTACGCGGCAGTGATCACGATCCAGGCCAACGACATCGCGTTCATCATTTTCTGAGCTGCCTACGCGGCAGTGATCAGTCCGTGTTCGTCACCGCGCCCGAGCGCAAGTTTCTGAGCTGCCTACGCGGCAGTGATCAATCGGGACGGTGCCGGACGGCATCGGGACGTTTTCTGAGCTGCCTACGCGGCAGTGATCTCGGCGCCGCGGGTGACGACCGCGACCAGGGTTTTCTGAGCTGCCTACGCGGCAGTGATCGCATTGTTCGCCGCGGGCGCGCTCGCAGCCCATTTCTGAGCTGCCTACGCGGCAGTGATCGAGCAGTTTATGTGCCATGGCTAGTCCTTTGCTTTCTGAGCTGCCTACGCGGCAGTGATCCCCGGTGGCGCGGGTATCAACACCCGGCCGCATTTCTGAGCTGCCTACGCGGCAGTGATCCGCTCGAGCAGATTGCAGACGTCTGCGAACAGTTTCTGAGCTGCCTACGCGGCAGTGATCGACTACAACGGCACGTACTCGGCCCAGCGCCATTTCTGAGCTGCCTACGCGGCAGTGATCTACAGCAAGCTGGTCGCTGCAAAGCCCATCCATTTCTGAGCTGCCTACGCGGCAGTGATCACGACGACTGACACGGAAGGGCTTCGGTTCAATTTCTGAGCTGCCTACGCGGCAGTGATCGCTTCGACGCTCAGCCTGGGGCGATGCTGTCTTTTCTGAGCTGCCTACGCGGCAGTGATCGCCCGAGAGCATGGACCCTGCGAATGGGGTATTTTCTGAGCTGCCTACGCGGCAGTGATCTGTCCGATTTGCGCAGACATTGTCGTGTTGACTTTCTGAGCTGCCTACGCGGCAGTGATCCCTCACTGCAGCCGCTAGGGCCAGCGCGAACTTTTCTGAGCTGCCTACGCGGCAGTGATCGTCGGGTCGGGAGAGAGGATCAGGGCGATGTTTTTCTGAGCTGCCTACGCGGCAGTGATCGCTACAACAAGCCCGGGCGGGGTAGCGAGTATTTTCTGAGCTGCCTACGCGGCAGTGATCCAGCACGCCGGCCGGGTCGTACCACATCGCGATTTCTGAGCTGCCTACGCGGCAGTGATCCGTTCAAGGACCCGCCCGCATGAGCCTGGATATTTCTGAGCTGCCTACGCGGCAGTGATCCTGGTCGATGCTGCCGCCGGCAGCGGGGTTGATTTCTGAGCTGCCTACGCGGCAGTGATCGGCACGGCCGTACCGTTGTCGCGAATCGTGAGTTTCTGAGCTGCCTACGCGGCAGTGATCCCGCTCGGCAGTATCGACGCGCCCGGCGACCATTTCTGAGCTGCCTACGCGGCAGTGATCCTACAGGCGCCTCTTCTTCCGTTTCCTGTTGCTTTCTGAGCTGCCTACGCGGCAGTGATCAGTCGCCGTTGAGCGACTGATGGACAAGTTCTTTTCTGAGCTGCCTACGCGGCAGTGATCAAACAGGGGGCGTCGCAACATACGCAGCAACATTTCTGAGCTGCCTACGCGGCAGTGATCGGCATCCCGGAGGCGCGCCTTATGTTCCTGGATTTCTGAGCTGCCTACGCGGCAGTGATCATACCGCCCGCGCCGACATTGATGCGCTGGTATTTCTGAGCTGCCTACGCGGCAGTGATCCTGCGATGGGGGTGTCTGCAGTCCCTGATTTGTTTCTGAGCTGCCTACGCGGCAGTGATCGATGAGCCATGCGTCGATGACGGCCACGGTCATTTCTGAGCTGCCTACGCGGCAGTGATCCAACCTGACTCGGCTAAAGCGGGCGCAGGAAGTTTCTGAGCTGCCTACGCGGCAGTGATCCCGCGAGCATCCACAGCGCGCGGCGGCCATCTTTTCTGAGCTGCCTACGCGGCAGTGATCATGTGGGCAATGCTCGCCGACATATCCGCGCATTTCTGAGCTGCCTACGCGGCAGTGATCATATTGTTGTTGGACCGAGCGGCGCCGCGTTTTTTCTGAGCTGCCTACGCGGCAGTGATCGCGGCCCCCTCGACCATGCCCACTGTCGGCCATTTCTGAGCTGCCTACGCGGCAGTGATCCCAACGGGCGCGTTGTAGCAGTCTCGCGCTACTTTCTGAGCTGCCTACGCGGCAGTGATCGTGTAGTCCCGCCGGGCGGGCCTTACGTAGTATTTCTGAGCTGCCTACGCGGCAGTGATCTCCGTGCGGCCCAGCGTCTACAGGCACGTGTTTTTCTGAGCTGCCTACGCGGCAGTGATCCTCGCGCCCGTTTGAGCCGACGGCAGGATCGATTTCTGAGCTGCCTACGCGGCAGTGATCGGCGGTGATGACCGATTTGGCGCCGCCATACATTTCTGAGCTGCCTACGCGGCAGTGATCGAGATCCCGCACACGGGCGCGCAGGGTGGGCATTTCTGAGCTGCCTACGCGGCAGTGATCTCCCCATCGCAGTCCAGCCGGGTTCGTTCCAGTTTCTGAGCTGCCTACGCGGCAGTGATCCTGCAGCTGGCAGACGGCCGCAGCTTCACTGTTTTCTGAGCTGCCTACGCGGCAGTGATCGTTGTGCTTTGTTCATGCTGCGATGCTCCAGTTTTCTGAGCTGCCTACGCGGCAGTGATCCCGAAGCGCAGCCTCGAGGCGCTCGCCCGCCATTTCTGAGCTGCCTACGCGGCAGTGATCGACAAGCCCAGTGTCCGCAAGGGCAAGACGAATTTCTGAGCTGCCTACGCGGCAGTGATCGGTGTCGGCCGACGGGGACCTCGGCATCGATTTTTCTGAGCTGCCTACGCGGCAGTGATCACTCTCACCGGGCGGTTGTGGTTTGACGGACATTTCTGAGCTGCCTACGCGGCAGTGATCGCGTTGCCGCGGTCGTGTCGCGGTAACTGTACTTTCTGAGCTGCCTACGCGGCAGTGATCGCCGACCGGCGAGCGCGTCTGGCGTGTCGGATATTTCTGAGCTGCCTACGCGGCAGTGATCGAAGAGCGGCGCAGTCGCTCGACCCGTGAAGTTTTCTGAGCTGCCTACGCGGCAGTGATCTATGCCATCGAGCCTTCCCCGCTTCACGAAGTTTTCTGAGCTGCCTACGCGGCAGTGATCTAGACGTCTGGAGCAACAAGAGTCTAATTGTTAAAGTGAAATCATGAAACGAGTGTGTCGCACGCAATTCCTGGCAGGGGTCGTAACGCCTTGATTCCAGAGCATCCGTTTCCCGTGCCAGAAAAAGGGTCTAGAACCACGGAATGGTTGCGCTCGAACTGAGGCCGTAACTGCCGTAGGTGCCCTCGCGTGGCGTCGGTACGGGCTCCAGGTGTTCAATGAACAGCCTGAATCGTTGCTCCGTGCTGCGGCTGGCGATCTCGACGTAGGGCAACTCCAGCATCTCCGCCGCGCTGTCAGGTATCGCCGTTCGAGCCGTTTCAGCGTCGATCGACTTGCGGGCCATCAGGCGACGGCGCAGTCGCTCCGGGCTGCTCTTGGCTTGAACGCGGCGCACGACGCGATGCTGCACTCAGGCCGGCACAGGCTGGACTGAGGTGATCGTGACGTGGTCGCGCATGCCTTGCATCCACCCGATCGCCATGAGCCGATCGAGACTTGAACTGTTGCCATGGAGGCGCAGCCGCTGTCCGAGCGTTCGCTTGCCCTGGACGACTTCGGGGAAACTGACGCCGATGTCTTGTCCGCCGTGACCGACCAGCCCGCGGTGCAGTTTGGCGAACAGGGCGTTCATCAGCGTCGTTGCCGGCAACTCCGGGTCCGGTAGCACAGTGATGTCGATGTAGTGGTCCATGCTCAGCCCGCCTCGCCGAAGACCCCGCCACGTACCAGGGTGGCGATGACGAAGTGTTGCTGCTCTACCGGCGGGGTCTGGTCCTTGATGATCCAGTTGTCGAGGAGGTTGTAGAAGTCGAGCTTCTGCTTCGGCTGACGGTAGGCCTTGCCCTGGGTGGTGACGGAGCCGTAGGGTTCGACGGCGATTGGCCCCATTTCGTCGGCGCCTTCGTACCAGGTGTCGATGGTGCGCAGGGCGTTGCCGATCTTCTGCGAATGGATGCCGGCGATGTTGTTGACGTGGTAGAGCGTCTTGCTTTTGTCGCCTCGGCCACGGTCGAGGATGAGCTCTTGCGACGGGAAGACTTCCTGTCCGGCGCCGATGCGGACGAAGGCAGTGACTTGCAGCAGCACGTGTTGCTGCGCAGCCAAGCCATTGGTGATCAGGCTGGCGAGGCCATCGAGTGCGCTAGCGGCTTCTGAGGGGGCGTCGAAGCTGCGCAGTGGGAGCGCCAGGGCGTCGAAGGTCCAGGTTTCCTGCGCGGCTCCGCTCACCAGATGGGCGATCCGCACTTCCACCTGCTCCGCGCCGATGCGGTTGCGCCACAGGAAACGGCCATTGGCGAGGTTGAAGGCATAGCGCCGGCCGAGTTCGCCGAAGCCCTGCGTGTCTGCGTAGCCGCGCACGGTGTCTAGCAGCTTGTTCAGGTAGTCCGCGTCATTGCACGCGGACGGCTTGCCGGTTCCGCCCAGTACGCGCAGCGTGAACACCACCTTCAAGGTGTCGGCGCTACTGGGTAGTGCGGCGACATCGACGGTTTGCAGGTTGGGGTTTTCGATTGCGGCGTCGAGCTTCGCGGGATCCTGATCCTTGGTCTTCAGCCGGTTGGAGATGGTGCCGCGCACGGACTTCTCGCGGATCGACACGGCGTGCCAGTCGTTGGCGGTGTCACGTTGATCCCAGTTGCCGGCGTAGAACAGGGCGTCGGACGGGTCGAGTTTGCGTTCGAAGGCGAGTACGGAAGCGGTCTTGAGTGTCATGGTCTGGATTCCTATTGATATGGGTTCGATGAGTTCAGGCGGATTGCAAGCATGCGAAGTCGTTGCGGCAGCGGTACAGGCCGGCGGCCGGGTCGGTGCTGGCGTACCAAAGGAGTTGCTCGGCGTTGTCCAGCCGGTGCGGGCTGATCCACTGGCCGATGGAGTAAAGGCTTTCGACGAAGCGGAACGGGGTGTCGCGGTCGCGCGCGCTTTGTACTTCACCCGCGGGCAACAGCTCGGACAATGCGCCGAAGCCGACCGGGATTGGCACGATCCAGCCTGGGCGTGACTCGGGTTTCCATTCGACCTTCGCCGTTGACGCGGATGAGTCGTCCGATGCGGACTCGGGTCGAACCGGGTGCCAGTTGAAGCGTGAAAGGTCGAGCAGGGCATCCAGCGCCGTGGTCTCCGGTGCGGCTTCGCGCAGTTGATCGAGCCGCGCGTGCAACAGATCGTCTCGGCACACCAGCGCGAAGCCCGGTAGCCAGCGCCGGCGCAGATGACGGAAGCGGCGGCGAACGTCCTCGGCATCGTCGCCGAAGCGCAGGAGTGCCGGCCGACTGCGCCAGTCGTGGCTGGGCAGCACGCTGCCGCCCGCGATGCGCATGCCGGCGAGCTCGCGGGCGACGGTTTGGGCGATGGCGTCGTGCGCGTGTTCGTCGAGTTCGACAAAGCCGCCGCTGATGCCGAAGATCAGCGTGATCTCCATGTGCATGCGGCCTTCCTCGACGATGGCTGCGCTGCCGCCATCCTTGTCCACCGGGTTGCGCGTCAGGCGAAAAGCCTTCACGTAGCCGCCCTCGGTGACCTGTTCATCGAAGTCATGGCAGATCACGCCGACACTGTCGAAGGCAAGCGGCAAGTCGTGCGCTTCCAGTTTGCGGGCAAGCGCCCACATCAGGCCGAGGAAGGCCGTCATCGAGGGGAAACCGTGGGTCAGCGGGCTGGAGATGGCGTTGGCGTTCTGCACGCGCAGGCGCGGCAGGATCAGCAGGCCGTCGCTATTGGGCAAGGTAGTCATTGCACGGCCTCCCTAACCGGAATGTAGGTCGGCGCATCGCCCTGGATCCGCAGCGCGTGCAACTTGCCAGCCCATGCCGTGTGGAGCAGCAACTCATCGCGCCAGTGGCGGTCCTCGATATCGCCCAGTGGCAAGGCCTGCCCAAGTTCGTGGTTCAGCCAGTTGCCAAAGCGGCGACCGACTTCGGTGGGCCAGTCCATGAGGTGCCAATCTGAGTGGAACTTGGTGCCGGAAGCCTCTTCCTCCACTGCGCGCCCGGGGTCCAACCACAGCCGTTCGGGCTCGACCAGCCGGCAATCCGCATCGCGCGTCCAGCCAGGGGGCAGGGTGGCTTGCAGGGGATGGGCGAAGTCGACCAGTTCGTCAATCAGCCGATCGAGCAGGGCGTCCCGGCGGTTGCGGGTTTCCATGGTGGAGGGTGGGTCGCTCTCGAGGAAATCGCGCAGGATGCGCACCCTGGCCCGCACCTCCCGAATCCCGCCGAATCGGGGGAAAACCGATTCGGTGAACAGCGGTGCTTTCAACGCACGCGTCTTCCACTTTGGGGGACGCGAAGCCAGCAGGTAGTTGTTGCCCCCACGCTCGCTGTTCAACTGGCTGATGTTCTGCGGCTTGGTGCCGCCGAACTTCTGCACGGCAAGGTCGGGATATTCGCGGTAGCCCGTTTCGTGGTCACGTTGTGCGTAGCGTGCCTGTCGCGCGAGCTTGCCGGCCTCGCCGAAGCGGTCCTCGTTGATGGTCTGGAAGACGGCGTGGGCCAGCGCGCTCGAATACAGCGGAGCGAGCAGGTGATACTGAGCGTTGTCGGCGGGGTCTTCACCCGCCAGCCAGTAGAGCTGCTTGGCCAGGGCGTGCGAACTCGGCGTGGCGCTGCGCGGGGCGGTGATGCCGGTGAACGCAGTCAACCAGTCGCTTGCCTGGTCGGCATCGTTACTGAGCGCGGCGAGCAGGTCGGGGTCGCCGTCCTGCATCCAGGCGAGCAGAGGGCGCCCGTCCAGCGGCAGTTTCAGCAGCTTGAAAACGTCCAGCGCGGCGGCGTTGCCGACCACATCACTGCTGAAGTTCTGACCCAGGATGTGGCTGCCGACTTCCCGGTGCGCGGGCAACTCGTGGGGCGCGCGGAAGAGGTTGGTGCCGCGGGCGTCGGGGTGAATGGGCTTGAGGGTGTGGGTGACGATCTGGATCTGCGCCACACGCCGTGCGGCGTCGGCCAGCCAGGTCTCACGAGCGTGCTGAGCAATCAGCTCATCACGTTTCGGGTCGTCGGGCGGAAGCTTGTCCAGCTTGGCGTCGAGGCGCTCCTTCAGGAAGTGCTCGATGGCGTTGCGGAAAGCGGTCCGGCGTTCGGGGGATGTACTCATGAAGAACCCCCCGTATCGTCGTTTCGGATACTTGAACGTGATTGCATTCCAGTCCTCCCCTTGGTCAAATGCGATTGCTGGTCCAATTCATAGGTGACTCATGAAGCCTTCAGACGCACTTCAGTATCGCGAGCAGTCGATCCGCGAAGCAGTCGCACGTTTTCGTGTGCGCAATCCGCGTGTGTTTGGCTCGGTGCTACATGGGACCGACACAGACGGTAGTGATCTCGACCTGCTGGTCGATCCGCAACCCGGAACGACCTTGTTTGACCTGGGCGGTTTGCAGGTGGAGCTTGAAGACATGCTGGGCGTGCGCGTTGATGTGGTAACGCCCCGCGACCTGCCTGCCCGGATTCGTGCACAAGTCATCGGTGAAGCCCGTCCGCTATGAAGAGCGCGGAGCGTCTGACGCTTTGGGTTGAGCAGATGCACGAGGCTGCGGGGGATGCATGCCGCTACGTCGATGGACTCGACTTTGCGGCCTTCGAGCGCGACAAGCGGACTCAGCAGGCGGTCGTCCTGAATCTGCTGTTGATCGGCGAAGTGGCGTCTAGAATCGCCGAGGGTGCTCCGGGCTTCATTGCAGCCCACCCGGAGATTCCGTGGGCGGCGATGCGGGGCATGCGCAACCGGATTGCTCACGGCTACTTCGAGCTTGATATCGAGGTGGTGTGGGATACGGTGTGTGACGCCGTGCCGGAACTTGCCGTGAAGCTGCCGGGACTCTTGCAGGCTGCGGGTGAGTTCGATGCCGAATAGGCAAAGGCCACGGGTTGTCGCGCTCATTACCGATTCCTCGTAAACCCCAGTGCCGGATGAAACCGCCAACCCTGCGGGTTTTCGGGTAGCGTCACCGTGCCGTAGCGCTCGGCGCATGCTTCCAGCGTCATGTCCCGTTCCTCGGCCAGTGCGGCCAGTTCCGTCATGTAGTCGGTAACGCCCCACGGCGTGATGCGTGTGCCAGTTACCTGTACATCGTCGATGCGGTGGTTCCGGCCGTCCTCGATCTTCACGTACAGCTTGCGATAGCGCTCCTCTGCGGGCGCGACGCGGTGGAGGACGTAGTTTTCGTCTTCCTCGTCGGGCAGCAGAACGACGTCAATCTTGGGCTTTGGGTCGTAGCGAAACGGCTGTTGCTGGGGCAGAACCGCGGTCAGTGAGACACCAGGCCGCAGCCAGTGAGTCGTGGCATTGATCGCCGATTTCGGTTTTACCCCTTTCTTCAATCGATGTTCACTGATCACCTCGTTGCTTGATTGCGGGCGCATCTGGAACTGGATGCGGGCGTGTTCGAGATCCACCAGTCTCGCCGTTGGCTGCAGTGTTTCGTCCGGCTTGGGTAGGATGCGCGGGCGGGCGTCGATGACCTCACGTTGTTCGGCTTCGAGCAGGTCTGCGAGCGAATGGGATTGCAGCTTGAAGCGAGGGTCGGGCGTCTCGAAACCGGGCTTGCAATAGGCGGGTTCGCCGGGGTGTTCGAAATGGCGCAGGTTGCTGTCCAGCACCATCATGTTGGGCGTGTCTACTGCACCTGGCCGGTGGCGGCGGATGCGGCCGGCAAGCTGGATCAGCGAGCGCATTGAGGACGGTTCGACCACTGCCCAGTCGTAATCGTGGTCGCGCCCGACTTCAGTGACCGGGCTGCCGAGCACGATGAAGAGGTGGTCGGTCTCCGGGTTGGTATCGAGTCGGCTGCGGATTTCCGGTAGCGCGAAGACCGCGTCGGGTGTGCGGCGGTTGAGTGCGGCGTCCAGCCGGTGCTCGATGGCCGAGCGGATCAGTAGTGGATATTGCGAGTGGTAGGTGCAGAGGTGTATTCGGGTGTTGTCCGGCGCGCCGAGGACGTAGAGGGACAGTGCGACATCGACAAGCGGGTCGATGTTGGCCATGCGGATCAGGCCGAAGCTGACGCGCTTGCCGGACTGGGGGTCGATGGCGTGGTGCGCGGCGTGCAGGCTTATGGCCGCTTCGCGCATGCTCGCCGCCATGGTGGGGCGCAGTACATCGTGCGCCTTGCCTGAGAGCGGAAGGGGCAGGAGTTCGGCACGTCGTCGTGCGGCCTCTTTGGCGAGGCGCGCATGGCGGCGCTGCGCGAACGACAGCTGTTGGCTGGCAAACGCGTCGCCCTCGCCACAGTCATGCCGGGTCTGGTCGAACTCATCCACCCACATGCAGCAGACCTCGGGTGCGGTGCCGGGCCGTTCGCCGCGATTGCGCTGGAACCAGCGCCGCCCGTCGAGATAGGCTTCGAACAGCCCTTGCACCAGTGCCGGCGGCAGGGTGGCGGAGGACAGCAGTACGCGGCTGCCGAGCAGGCCGGCCCAATGCACCAGGCGGCTAAGAGCGGGCAGGTCGTCGATGTCGAAGTCGTCGGGTTCATCCAGCACCAGGTCGCCGCTCATCAGGCGCAGCATCGGCGCGATCTGGCCGCCGCCGCGCTGGCTTTCGGTGGCCGGGGTGAGGTGGTCGATGGTGCAGACGAGCAACGGCGCGGCGATCAGCGCATGGATGCGCGGGTCGTGGGACAGGCGCTGCAGCAAGGGGTGAGCAGTGTTGCCCTCGAACACCACGCCCGCGTCTTCCGGTAGCAAGGCCTGGGTGGAAGCTGACCCGCTCTGCTCGGCGAGTTGTTCGTAGTGCTCGAACAGTTCGCGGTTGGCGGTACCGCCGACGCGGATCGCCAGCGCGTTGTCCGATAGCTGCAGTTCGTCGCGGAAGGCGCGGCCGGTCTGCAGCGTGAGGGTGCGCAGGCCGAGCGCGAAGGCGCAGCGCAGCCCGCGCGACGGGTCGGCCAGCGCGTTCATGATGCGGGCGTTGGCCAGCGTCTTGCCGCAGCCGGTGGAGGCCATGTTGACGATGAATGCGCCATGGCGGGCGGCGGTCTCGCGCATTGCCCCGGCGAGGTCAGTCGCACGGTCCTGCCAGCGGAAGCGGGCGTCGGCGCTGCGTTTGCGCAAGCCCTTGTGGCGGACGAGCCGTGGCAGGTGATGCTCGAAACTGGGGAGCGCATGGGCGACCATGCCGGCGTGCCGCGCGACGCCGAGCAGGTGTTCGTCCAGGGTCTGATTGAAGGTGCCGGTCTTGCGGTCGGTATTGGCGAACAGTGGATAGGCCGGATTGAGGTCGCTGCGCGCGGTCGGGTCGGTGAGGCTGGAGTAGTGGTGGTCTGCCAGCATCAGGCCGAGACGGCCGAGGTGCATCACGTAGGGATCGTGCAGCCAGTCGCGCGCATCGGCGCTTTGCACGATTGCCAGCAGCCGGCATGCCACGCGTGCGCTGCGCTTTCGCCAGGCATCGGTTGTGACTGGAAGGCCGTGGGGGAACGTCCAGTACGGCTTGATCTCGTCCTTGTTCGCTCCATTAGAAAGCTCGTTCCAGTTCGCTTCCACCTTCTCCAGCAGGTTGTCCAGTTGAGCGGCGCTCAGGTCGGTTACACGTGCCCCCAGCCACTTCCATTGCCCATTGGCATCCTTAGTCGGCATGAGCGGCAGACGGTGATGGGTTAGCACCAGCCACGCGACCGTCCGCGCTAGCGGTGGTAGGACGGAGAACGGCTTATTGTCACGGGCCTTGGGGTCGTCACCGTCACGCAATAGCCTTTCGGTCCAGCTCTGGTCATCCTCCGCAGACGGAGCAATGAGCCGCTCCAGCCATTCGGCGTCGGTGCTGTTGCCGACAAAAGCCTGGAACAGACGCAGGGATACCCATTCGTGGCGATACAGGTTGCGTGCGATGGGTCCTTTTGCGGCAAGCCTCTGCTGAAACGCTTGGCAGGCCTTGCCGAGGTCGTGCAGCAGCGCCGCGAGCGAGGCCGACAAGTGGATGACGGTGAGACTGTGCCAGTCGTTCTCCGACTCGGTGCGCAGTACGTTGCGCCGCGTCATGTTGGTCGGCGTCGCCCCCCGCTCATTGAACTGCCGCGCATCGCCCACGATCCACAGCAGCTCGCTGTGATCCTTGCCGCGTATCCAGTGGCAGGCCACGGCGGTGTTCTTGCGCGCGGTCTTGCGCAGCAGACGATAGAGGGTTTCCAGCCCGGCCTGGGTGATGGGCGTCTGCCAGGTGCGATCACCACGGCGTTCGGCGAACTGGTCGAGGATGCGCCGGGTTTCGGTGAGCGCGTTCTTGCTGCATTGGGAGATGAGTAGCACGTTCATGCGGCGTGCTTCCCGGTTTCGGTGGCGATCGCCTTCAGGGTGTCGATCATGAAGTCCAGCGACTCGGCCTGGACCAGGGTCTCAATGCAGTTGTCGCGGAATTCCTGTTCGCTGTCACCGCGCATTGCCGAGACGAAGGCCTGTGGCAGGATCACGGCGTCCTTGACCAGGTCGGCGGCGTCGAACACCAGCCCGCCGCGGCGCGTCTTGCCGTGCAGCACCGCCAGGCCGTGCGGCAGGCCGAGAACCCAGGTGGCAGTGGCGCCCAGCCCGTAGGCGAGGTAGTTGCCATGGTCGAGAAAGCGGTTGGCCGGGTCACCGCCGCTGCCGCCCTTGGCGCGGGTGAATTCACCGTAGTCGGTGGCGTCGCAGGCGAGCTTGAACAAGGTCTTGGTGAGGCGGGCTTCCTCGGTGAGCAGGGCGGTGTTGTCCGGCGCCGCGACGATGGCGCGCCGTGAGGCTTCCAGTGCAGAGTTCAGCCGCTCACGGGGGACGACGAAATCCGCCTCTGAAAGTTGTCGGTTGTTTGTCCAGTGCGCCGCGATGCGCGTGAGCCGGGCCTGCTGGATGGCTTTGGCGGCACTCAGCCGCAGCGAGTCGTCGAACCAGAAGCGCACCCAGGATTGCAGGTATTCGGTCGGGCGGTATTCGCTCTGCGGCGAGAACCACGCGACTTCGAAGTCGACCTCGTTGGCGGTGAACAGCGGCGTGCCGCCTCCGCCACAGAAACCCACCAGCACCCCGGCCTTGGCCAGCTCGCGCATCGCCGCTTGAGTGATCGAGGTGCCGGTGCCGAGCAGCAAAGTGGTGGTGTTGGCGATGGGGATGTTCCAGTACAGCGACTGCTTGCCTTCGTCGGTGACGTACTCGACGCGGCCACCGTTCACAAGGACCCGGCAGTGTTCGAGGTAGTAGAGGTTTGCTCGCTTCGAATGCAGGATGGTCTTGAGATCCGAGGATGTAAGAACATTCATGGCGGCCTCGTGATGTTGGGAAACGCGAGTGGCATTGCTGACGAGTATATGAGCATCAGTGTTGGCTGGTAACGCATCGACAAGGCGGATCTTCTACTGAGGTCTATGGAGGTGAGTGGGCATGCCAGGAAGATCTCACGGCTGGCGCCGCTCCAACAGTGGGGGCAAACGCTGGGGGGGTCGCTAGCATGGCTGCGGGAAATGGGTGACGCTTGCGGCAAATGCGCACCGTCGGCCCTTGCGCTATAATCCGCGGCCTTGCGGAGGCGTGGCAGAGCGGTTGAATGCAACGGTCTTGAAAACCGTCAGGGGTTTACGCCCCTCGTGAGTTCGAATCTCACCGCCTCCGCCACCCCCGTTTGCATGGTTCCGGCTCCTGCGCGCCCTTCTGTCGTGCGCACCTCAATCATCAATCGCCCTCCATCGTGCGGGCGAAAGCCGCCCACATCGAGCCTCCCCCTTGGTCGACCGAGCCCCGCGAAGGGGGTGTCGCCGCTTCGCGGGTGGTGTCTCGCGGCGATCGGTAGCGGACGATCAATCCGGTCGCGCAGTTTGATCTTCGGGTGGGACGCTGCTATATCTTTGTCATGAGCATGGCTGTCGATGCCGCGCAGACCGAATTGATCGTCGGCTTGAGCGTCCGGCCCTTTGCCTCCTGTGCAGCTGCAGATTCCACAACCTGGCAGCTTGTGGGCAAGCGGGTGCGGCAGCTTGCGGAGGGGGTAGGCATGGCAACCGATGCGTGCGGACTTTTTCTCGAAGAGGGTCCCGATGCCGTCCTGGTGGTTGATCCGAGGGGGACGGTGCTGTACTGGGGCAGTCGTGCCGAAGAGATCTTTGGCCACCGCGCGGATGAGGTGGTGGGGCGCGCGCTGAGCGAGATCCTGGTGCCCGCCGACGGTCTCGACGATGAGCGCGGGATGATGCGCGAGGTGCTCGAGAATGGCTACGCCGCGATCGAGTCATTGCGCCGGCGCAAGGATGGTTCGCTCCTTTACGTCTCCATCTTGTGCAGGACGGTGCCGGATGCCTCGGGGCAAGCCGAGCACGTCGTCGTCACCATCAAGGACGTCACCGAGCTCAAGGCCGCCCGCGATGCGAAGCTGATGAATGCGCGCTATCGGAACCTGCTCGAATCCATGCCGGACGGGATCGTGATGATCAATGCGGCCGGGTACATCGTGTTCTCGAACAGTCAGGCCGAGTCCATGTTCGGTTATGCCTCGGGCACGCTACACGGGAGGATGGTCGAGTCGCTGTTGCCCGAGCGCTTCCGTGGCGCGCATGTGAGGCATCGCGTCACTTATTTCGGCCAGCTGCGCACGCGTACGATGGGGAGTGGCCTGGAGTTGTTCGGTCTGCGCCAGGATGGTACGGAGTTTCCGGTCGAGATCAGCTTGAGTCCGCTCGCGACGGATGAGGGCGCCTTCGTCATGAGCGCGATCCGCGATGTCAGCGGGCGAAAGAAGGCGGAGCAGAAGTTCCGGGGCTTGCTCGAGTCGGCTCCTGATGCGATGGTCATCGTCGACCGCGCGGGCCGCATCGTGCTGGTCAACACCCAGGCCGAGAGGCTGTTCGGCTACACGCGCACGGAGCTTGCCGACGAGTCGATCGAGATGCTGCTGCCCGAGCGCTACCGTTCGCAACACCCGGGGCACCGCAAGGCCTTCTTCGCCGATCCGCGCGTGCGGCCGATGGGCGTGGGACTTGAGCTGTATGGTAGGCGCAAGAACGGCGACGAGTTTCCGGTCGAGATCAGTCTGAGCCCGCTCGAGACCGAGGATGGGATGCTGGTCTCCAGTGCCATCCGCGACATCACCGAGCGCAAGCGCTTCGAGTGCGCATTGCAGCAGAAGAACGTCGAACTGGCGCGGGCGAATGCGGCCAAGGACCACTTCCTCGCCAACATGAGCCATGAGCTGCGTACCCCGCTCAATGCGATCATCGGCTTCACCGGCACGCTGCTGATGAAGCTTCCGGGCCCACTCAACGAGGCGCAGCACAAGCAGTTGCGCACCGTGCAATCGAGCGCCCAGCATCTGCTTGCGCTGATCAACGACCTGCTCGACATTGCGAAGATCGAGGCGGGCAAGATCGAACTCAGCCCCGAGATCATCGATTGCCGGGCGCTCATCGACGATATCGTCGGGACCTTGCGCCCCGAGGCCGAGCGGCGGCGCCTGGATCTGAGCGTCGAGGCGCCGCCCGGAGCCTGCCCGCTCAGCACCGACCGGCGTGCGTTCAGCCAGATCGTGATCAACCTCGTGCAGAACGCCATCAAGTTCACCGAGGAAGGCTGCGTGGTCCTGCGCCTGGCGCGGATGCGGGAAGGTGCGGCGGAGGTGGTCGCAGTGACCGTGAGCGACACCGGCATGGGCATCAGCGAGGAGGACCAGACACGCCTGTTCGCGCCCTTCTCGCGCATTGCCGCGAAACGCGGCAAGGGCGCCGAGGGGGCCGAGGGCACCGGACTCGGTCTGCACCTCAGCCAGAAGCTTGCAGAGGCGCTGGGCGGGCGGATCATTGTGCAGAGCGCGCCGGGCCGGGGCAGCAGCTTCACACTCGTGCTGCCGGGAGGATGACCATGGCTGCCCGCATCGTCATCGTCGATGACAACGAGGCCAACCTGGAACTGGTCGGCTACCTGCTGGAGGCGGGCGGCCACACCGTACTGCGTGCCGAGGACGGGGAGCAGGCGCTTGCGCTCGTGCATCAGCTGCCCCGCCCGGATCTGGTCATCAGCGACCTGAGGATGCCGGTGATGGACGGCTTCGAGCTGCTCAGCCGGATCCGTCAGGACGCGACCCTGGACGGGCTCCCCGTGATCGCGGTCACCGCGTTCTCGATGGCGGCCGATCGTACACGCGTGATGGATGCGGGCTTCGACGGCTACTTGTCGAAGCCCATCGTGCCCGAGTCTTTCATCGGCGAGGTTGAGAAGTTCCTGCAGGCCGGGCGGCGCCACGCGGGTTCATCGTCTGGGCCGTAAAGGAGCAGTGAGATGGCGAAGCTTCTGATCATCGATGATCATCCGGCGAATCGCGAGCTGATCGCCACCCTTGCCGGCTACGATGGTCATGAGACCTTCGAGGCTGGCGATGGCGCCGAGGGACTCGCCATCGTGCGGGCCGAGCGCCCGCAACTGGTGATCTGCGACATCCTGATGCCGACGATGGACGGATACGAATTCGTGCGTAGGCTGCGCGCGGAGCCGGCGATTGCCGACACCCAGGTGATGTTCTACACCGCGAACTACCATGAGCGCGAGGCGAGCAAGCTGGCGACGATTCTTGGCGTGTCGCGGATCCTTGCCAAACCCTCCGGCCCCGAGGCGATCCTCGCAGCCATTGACGAGGCTCTCGCGAACGAGCCCAAGGGGGCGGCTGCCGTAGGCACCGACGAGGCGTTCGACCGCGAACACCTGCGGGTGCTGACTGACAAGCTGGCCGAGAAGGCTGCCGAGCTCGAGCGTGCCAACCAGCGCCTCGCGGCGCTCACCGAGCTGAACCTGCAGTTGTCTGCCGAGCGGGATACTTTAGTGCTGCTCAACAAGGTGTGCCAGGGCGCGCGTTCGCTGACGGGAGCGCGCTACGCAATTCTCTGCTTCGAGCACCGCGGCAACGGCCGATCGATTTTCGTGCTCGGTTGCGGCCTGTCGCCGGAGCAGGCACAGGGGCTGCAGGGGCGCAGATTCGACGAGGGGCCGTTTCGGCGCGTGCTCGCCGAGCGCAGGCCCGTGCGCTTCGTCAATGCCGACGGGCGGCCTGAAGGTGTGGGGCTGCCGCGCGATTTCCCGGCCGTGCATTGCGGCGTTGCAGCGCCAATCGCTTCGGCGACCTCGGTGTTCGGCTGGGTCTGCTTGCTGGACAAGCTCGGTGCGTCGGAGTTTACCGCTGAGGACGAATGGATCTCGGGCGCCCATGCTGCGCAGGCAGGCCACATCTACGAAAACTGGAACCTCTACGGCCAGCTCGAGCGGCGGGCCGCAGACCTTGCGGGCGAGGTCGCGACCCGTGAGCGCGCCGAAGGACAATTGCGGCGGGTGCTGCGTGCCCGCAGAGTGATGGCCGAGTGCAACCGCACGCTCGTGCGTGCGACCGACGAGCGCCAGTTGCTTGAGGAAATGTGTGGTTTTCTCGTCGCGCTAGGCAACTACGGCTCGGCCTGGATTGGGATGGCGCGGCATGATCGGGATTGCACGATCGAGACCGTCGCGAGTGCGGGGGACGACACCGGGCAGCTGAACTCGTTCCGCCTCTCGTGGGCCGACAACGAGTTCGGCCGCGGCCCGGCGGGTGAGGCAGTGCGCACCGGCAAGCCTCAGGTGGTGCATGACATCGTCAGCGACCCGCGTGTCGTGCGCTGGCGGGCGGTGGCGCTCGAACGTGGCTTCAATGCTGCGGCCGTGCTTCCGCTGGCCCACGAATCCGACAGCTTTGGCGTGCTGTGCATCGTCGCGGCCGAGAAGGATGCTTTCGACGCCGACGAGGTCGAGCTTCTCGTCGAACTCGCCGACGACATCGCCTACGGCATCCGCACCCTGCGCGCGCGCGCTGCCCAGCAACGCACCGAGGCGACGCTGAGGCTGCACAATCGTGCGATCGAAGAGAGCATCAATGCGATCGTCATCAGCGCGGCCGACCAGGCGGCCGACAATCCGATTCTCTACGTGAATCCCGCTTTCACGCTGATGACCGGTTATGGGCCCGATGAGGCGATCGGTCGCAATGCGCGCCTGCTGATCGGTCGCGACTGGGACCAGGCCGACATCGAGCGGCTGCGCGACGCTGTCCGCTGGGGACGCGATGCCCGCGTCACGCTGCGCTGCTATCGAAAGGACCGCAGCTTGTTCTGGAACGAGATCGCGCTGGCGTCGGTGCGCGATCACGGTGGCCGGGTGACGCACTTCATCGCCATCCTTAATGATCTGACCGAACGCATGCGCTACGAGGAGCAGCTCGAGCAGCAGGCCAATCACGATGCGCTGACCGGCCTTGCGAACCGCAATCTCCTCAACGACCGACTGCAGCAGGCGATTGTCAATGCCGAGCGTAGTGCCTGGGCGGTGGCAGTGATGCTGCTCGACCTGGATCGCTTCAAGCTCGTCAATGACAGTCTCGGCCATACTGTTGGCGACGAGCTGATCTGCGAGGTCGCTCGTCGTCTCGCCGCTTGCGTGCGCCAGGGCGACACGGTGGCGCGGCTGGGTGGGGACGAATTCATGATCGTGCTGCCGGAACTCGGCGCCGAGGATGACGCGGCGACCATCGCGTCCAAGCTGTTGGTGGCCGTGGCGGCGCCGATGAGGCTGTCGGGGCATGACCTGGTTGTCAACGGTAGCCTTGGCGTGTCGCTCTACCCGCGTGATGGTGCGATCGTCCCGACCCTGGTGAAGAATGCCGACGTCGCGATGTACCGCGCCAAGGATCTTGGCGGTAATCGCTTCCAGTTCTACGCCCCCGAGATGAACGCGCGCACGCTCGAGCGGCTCGAGCTCGAAAACGGCTTGCGTTACGCACTTGAGCACGACGAACTGGAACTGCACTACCAGCCCAAGGTCGAGCTGCGCACCGGCTGCGTCGTCGGCGCCGAGGCGCTGATCCGTTGGCGCCACCCGTCCCTCGGGCTGATCCCGCCCGGCGACTTCATTCCGCTTGCGGAGGAGACCGGGCTGATCGTACCCGTCGGTGAGTGGGTGATTGCGACCGCGTGCCGGCAACTGCGCGACTGGCGCGAGCAGGGGCTGTGCGATGTGAGCGTCGCGGTGAATGTGTCGGCCCGCCAGTTCCAGCACGAGAACCTCGTCGGTGTGCTCGGAGCGGCGTTGTGCTCGTCCAAGGTCGCGCCGAAGCAGCTGCATGTCGAGGTCACCGAAAGCGGTGTGATGCGCAGCCCTGCGGCCACCATCGCCACGCTACGGGCTCTCAAGGCGCTCGGTGTGCAGATTTCGCTGGACGACTTCGGCACCGGCTACTCGAGCCTCAATTACCTCAAGCGCTTTCCCATCGACAGCATCAAGATCGACCGGACCTTCGTGACCGACCTCACGACCTCAGCCGAGGATGCCGCAATCGCGCTGATGGTGATCTCGCTCGCCCACAGTCTCGGCCAGACGGTGGTTGCCGAAGGGGTCGAGACACGGGCCCAGCTCGACTTCCTGCGCCGCCACAACTGCGATGAAATGCAGGGTTACCTTTTCAGCGCTCCGCTCGAGGCGGACGCCTTTGCCGCACTTGTGCGCGAGGGCCGCCGGCTGGGCTTCGGGTAGAGGAGGATTGACCTTCAAGGGGAACTCCTTTCGCACGTAAACTAAGGTCCTGCCCCGCGACCCATTGGCCCCGAGCCGCCTCCGTTTCATGCTGCGGCACGGGGCGATCGCGCGATAATCCGCCCTCCCGCACGCCTCGGTCCGCCTGCCATGTCCCGTCTCATCCTGCTCAACAAACCCTACGGCGTGCTGTGCCAGTTCTCTGACGAGGATGGGCGTCGCACGCTGAAGGACTATGTCGCCGTGCCGGGCGTCTATGCGGCGGGCCGGCTCGATACCGACAGCGAGGGCCTGTTGCTGCTGACCGATGACGGCGGGCTGCAGCACCGCATTGCGGATCCTCGCCACAAGCTGCCCAAGACCTACCTCGTACAGGTCGAAGGCGAACCCGACGATGCCGCCCTGGCGCGCTTGCGCGCGGGTGTGGACCTGGGCGACTTCCATACTAGGCCATGTGATGCGCGGCGCGTTGGCGAGCCTGACTGGCTGTGGCCGCGCGAGCCGCCGGTGCGTTTCCGCAAGAGCGTGCCGACAAGCTGGCTCGAGATCGTGCTGCGCGAGGGCAAGAACCGCCAGGTAAGGCGCATGACCGCGAAGGTGGGGTGCCCGACCCTGCGCCTGGTGAGGCTGGCGATCGGGCCGTGGACCCTGGACGGACTGGCGCCGGGGCAGTGGCGCGAGGCGGCTGCCGCCGACCTGCCGCCGCTACCCGGGGCGGGCGGGGGCGCGACGGCGCGGGGCGGGTACGGCAAAGGGGAGCGGGCTGCGGCTCGTCAGCCCATGCAGGGCGCAGGTAAGATGCGGCGCACGATGTCTCGAACGGGGTCCCGAGGATGATGATTCGCCGCCTGCTTGCCCATGCCTGCCTGTCGTTTGTCGCGCTTGTGCCCGGCGCTGCGGCACTGGCGCAGATTGCCATGCCGGTCGCCGAACTGGGCGCGGGCATGTACCGCATCGAGGCCGAGGTTGCGCATACCTTCGAGATGCGCCAGGTCGGCCTGATGAACCGCGAGGCGATGGCCTTGCATCGTGGCATGGTGTTCGTGTTCCCTGAGGATGCGCGGCACTGCATGTGGATGCGCAATACCTTTCTGCCCTTGTCGGTTGCCTTCCTCGACGCCGAGGCCAGGATCATCAACATAGAGGACATGCAGCCACAGACCGAGACCAGCCACTGTGCAGCAGCCCCGGCGCGCTTCGCGCTGGAGATGAACATCGGCTGGTTCGCCGAACGAGGCATCCAGGCGGGCGACGTGCTGCGCGGCTTTGCTGCGCTGCCCCCGGCACGCTGAACAGCGGCCTGCCGAGGCGGGCCAAGACAGGAATTGGCTGGCTTTCCGGGCTTTTATCGGGCGGCAGATATTGCCGCCGTGCGCCGATAATCCGCACACGTCTTCTCGCGTCCAGGTCCATCCGGGCGGAGCGGGGGGCGGACGGAGCCGGCCGTGGCCGAAGAAAGCGACCTCGAGAAGACAGAAGCCCCCTCACCGCGACGTCTGGAACAGGCGCGCGAGGAAGGCCAGGTCCCGCAATCGCGGGAGCTGTCGACCTTTCTCGTCACCGTGACCGGCGCTGCGGCGCTGCTGCTGCTGGGCAACTGGATGGCGACGCGCATCGCAGGGGTCGTGCGCAACGGTTTCGCCTTCGATCGTGCGACGGTGTTCGACCATGTGCTGATGCTCGACGTGCTCAACCGCATGCTCAGCGGTGCCCTGCTGACGTTGATGCCGTTGTTCTTCATCCTGCTGATCGCGGCGGTTGCGGCACCGGTGCTGCTCGGTGGGCTGGTCTTCGCGCCCAAGGCGCTGGGCCCGAACTTCGGGCGCATGAATCCCATCCAGGGCCTGGGCCGCATGTTCTCGGTGCATGGTCTGGCGGAGATGGTGAAAGCCATCCTCAAGTCGCTGGTCGTGGGCGGGGTCGCGTCGCTGGTGCTGTGGATGAACAAGGACCGTCTGTTCGACCTCATGGTCGAGCCGCTCGAGGTCGGCATGGCCGACTTCTCCAGCATCGTGGCCTTCGCGGCGTTGCTGATCGTGCTCAGCCTGGGCCTGCTGGCGCTCATGGACGTGCCTTTCCAGCTCTGGCAGTACCAGAAGAAGCTGCGCATGACCAAGGAAGAGGTCAAGCGCGAGAACAAGGAGCAGGAGGGCGACCCGATGGTCAAGGGGCGCATCCGTGCCTTGCAGCGCGAGATGGCGCGCAGGCGCATGATGGCCGAGGTGCCCAAGGCCGATGTAGTGGTCACCAACCCGACGCACTTCTCGGTTGCGCTGCGTTACGACGCCGAACGCATGGGGGCGCCGGTGGTGGTCGCCAAGGGGCGTGGCGAGCTGGCGCTGAAGATCCGCGAGATTGCCGCCGAACATGGCGTGCCGATGCTCGAGGCGCCGCCGCTGGCACGTGCGCTGTACGCCCATTGCGAACTCGAAGCCTCCATCCCGGCCGCGCTGTACACCGCGGTGGCCGAGGTGATGGCCTATGTGTACCAGCTCGACGCCTGGATCAAGCAGGGTGGCCTGCCGCCGGTCGTGCCGGCTGCGCTGCCGGTTCCGGCCGGCATGGATCCCGGCGTGCCTGGGGAATGAACGCCTGACTTATGCCCATGAACGACATCCTGAATCTGCGCCAGCTGCTGACTTCGGCCAACCTGCGCCAGCTTGCCGCGCCAATCCTCATCGTCATGATCCTGTCGATGATGGTGCTGCCGCTGCCGGTGTTCCTGCTCGACGTGTTCTTCACCTTCAACATCGCGATCTCGGTGATGGTGATGCTGGTGGCGATGTACTCCAAGCGCCCGCTGGACTTCTCGGTATTCCCCACGGTGCTGCTCGTCACCACCTTGCTGCGCCTGGCGCTGAACGTAGCGTCCACCCGCATCGTGCTGCTCGAAGGCCACGGTGGCGGCGACGCGGCAGGCAAGGTGATCGAGGCCTTCGGCAGCTTCCTGGTGGGCGGCAATACGGCGGTTGGCCTGGTGGTGTTCGTGATCCTCACCATCATCAACTTCGTGGTGATCACCAAGGGTGCGGGGCGTATCGCGGAAGTGTCGGCGCGCTTCACCCTGGATGCGATGCCCGGCAAGCAGATGGCGATCGATGCCGATCTCAACGCCGGCCTCATCGACGAAAAGGAGGCCAAGCGCAGGCGCAAGGAGATCGCCCAGGAGGCGGACTTCTATGGTGCGATGGACGGTGCCTCCAAGTTCGTGCGCGGTGACGCCATTGCCGGCATCATCATCCTGGTGATCAACATCCTCGGCGGCCTCTTCGTCGGCGTCATGCAGCACGAGATGGCGGTGGGCGAGGCGGGGCGCACCTACACCCTGCTCACCATCGGCGACGGGCTGGTGGCGCAGATTCCGGCGCTGATCATCTCGGTAGCCGCTGGCCTGGTGGTGTCGCGCGTCGGCGACGAGGGCGACATTGGTGGGCTGGTCATTGCCCAGGTGTTCTCCAACCCCACGGTGATGACCCTGACCGCCATCATCATCGGCGTGCTCGGCCTGATCCCGGGCATGCCCAACCTGGTCTTCCTGCTGATTGCGGCCTGCCTCGGGGCGCTGGCGTGGCTGCGCTGGCAGCGCGTTGCCGAGGAGGTAGCGGCAGCACGGCCCGAGTCCGAGGCGCCCGTGCAGCAGCCCCAGGCCGATGCGATGGAGGCGAGCTGGAACGACGTCTCGCAGGTGGACGTGCTCGGCCTCGAGGTCGGCTACCGCCTGATCCCGATGGTGGACAAGGGCCAGGACGGCGAGCTGCTCAAGCGTATCCGCGGCCTGCGCAAGAAGTTTGCCCAGGAGGTCGGATTCCTGTCCTCGCCCGTGCATATCCGCGACAACCTGGAGCTCAAGCCCAACGGCTACCGCATCGCGCTCAAGGGCGTCGAGGTCGGTGCTGGCGAGGCCTATCCAGGCCAGTTCCTCGCCATCAACCCGGGGCGGGTGTCCGGTCCGTTGGCCGGGCGCGAGACGACCGATCCCGCGTTCGGCCTGCCCGCGGTGTGGATCGACACGGCTACGCGTGACCAGGCGCATGCGCTGGGCTATACGGTGGTCGACGCGAGCACGGTGGTGGCCACCCACCTCAACCATGTCATCCTCAACCATGCTGCCGAACTCCTCGGCCGCCAGGAAACGCAGGCGCTGCTCGATCACGTGGGCAAGGATTCGCCCAAGCTCATCGAGGATCTCGTGCCGAAGACGCTGGCGATCGGCACCCTGCAGCGCGTGCTGCAGAACCTGCTCGAGGAAGGCGTCAACATCCGCGACATGCGCAGCATCATCGAGGTGCTGGCCGAGCATGCACCGCGTACCCAGGACCCGTTGCAGCTCACCACCCGCGTGCGCGAGGCGCTTGGGCGCGCGATCATCCAGAGCCTCTTTCCGGGCAATGGCGAAGTCCAGGTCATGGCGCTGGAGCCTGGGCTGGAGCGCATCCTGCTGCAGGCCATGAGCGTGGGCAGTGAAGGCGGGGCGATCGAACCCGGGCTGGCCGACACCCTGCTGCGCCAGACCGCGCAGATCGCCCAGCGCCAGGAGGACATCGGCCTGCCGCCGGTGCTGCTGGTCCCCTCGCAGTTGCGCACGCTGCTGTCGCGCTTCCTGCGCCGTGCGGTGCCCAGCCTCAAGGTCATCTCCAACTCCGAGGTGCCCGAGAGCCGCACCATCCGCGTCACCGCCATGGTGGGGGCGCAGGGCTGACCGCGGGCGCGCGCCAGGGTATCGCGCGGCGCGCGCAGTGAGGTCCGAATAGACGGGGTAAAGCCGCTTTATTCGGCCCCTGGGCATTGACGGGGTGTGGCGATAATTCCCATCAAGCAGTGGTCGACATCGACCGCCGGGAGAACCGCCATGAACGTCAAACGCTACTTTGCCCCTACCGCCCGTGAAGCCCTTCGCGCTCTGAAGGAGGCGCTCGGTCCCGATGCGATCGTGTTGTCGAACCGTGCGGTCGACGGCGGCGTCGAGATTCTTGCCCTGCCCGGCGACGCCGTCGGTGCGCTGCAGGCAGCCAACCGCGCCACGATGGGTGCGCGCAGCGGTGGCCAGGGCAGGGTGGCGGACGAGTCTGCGTCCGGTTCCCGCCTCCAGGCCGAGGCCGTTCAGCGTGCGTCCGCCCCCTTGGCCGATGAAGGCGATTTCCAGGTCAGTCTGTCTGCCCTGGCGGCGAGCGCAGCGCGCTCGGCGGCGCGCGGCGGACAGCGTGCGGAGCCGAGCGCGGAGAGCGCCGGCCCGGTGGTGCGCCCGTTCAACCCGCCGCGGATCGAGACCGCCGATTACGCCATGCGTGGCCGCGAAGCCGTGCTGCGGTCGGCATCGGCGCGCGGTCGCAGCGATCAGGCGAGTGCGCCGGCGGTCACCCGTGCGGCGGCGCAGGGCGACGAGTTTGGTGGCGCACGTGTGCGCGAATTGCAGGAGACCAACGCCCGGCTGATGTCCGAACTGGCCGGCATTCGCGGCATGATCGAGCGTCAGCTGGCCGGATTCGCCTGGGGTGAGACCCGGCGCCACGCGCCTGCGCGCGCAGCGATGCTGGGCGAGCTGCTCGAGGCGGGGTTCTCGGCGGCCATCGCGCGCAAGCTGGTCGAGGCCGTTCCCGAGGATGCGAGCCGCACCGAAGCGCGCGAGGCCGTGGGCAGCATGCTCGACCGCATGATGCGCGCGCGCTCGTCCGACGAGGATCTGCTCGATCGCGGCGGCGTGTACGCCCTGGTGGGGCCGACCGGGGTGGGCAAGACCACGACCACGGCCAAGCTGGCGGCGCGCTGCGTGGTGCGCCATGGCGCCGGCAAGCTGGCCCTGATCACCACCGACGGCTACCGCATCGGCGCCCAGGAGCAACTCCGCATCTATGGCCGCATCCTCGGGGTGCCGGTGTATTCGGTGCGTGATGGTGCCGACCTGCGCCAGACCCTGGCGGGTCTGCGCAACAAGCACATGGTGCTGATCGATACGATGGGCATGAGCCAGCGCGATCGCCTGGTCGGCGAGCAGGCGGCGATGCTGTCGGCGGCCGGAGACGTGCGCCGTCTGCTGCTGCTCAACGCCACCGCGCGCGGGGATACGCTCGACGACGTCGTCCGCGCCTACGCCGGCAACGACCTCGCCGGCTGCATCTTCACCAAGGTTGATGAGTCCGCTGCGCTGGCGCCGGCGCTCGACGTGGCCGTGCGTCATGAGCTCGACATCCGCTATCTGACCAATGGTCAGCGTGTGCCCGAGGATCTGCACCTGCCCAATCGCGCCTACTTGCTGCACCGCGCGCTGCGCGAGCATGCGGGCGAGTCGCCGTGGCGCCTCGATGGCGACGAGGCGGGCATGCTGCTCGCCGCAGCCGGCATGGGAGCCTGACATGATCGACGGACGCGAAGACCAGGCGGCAGGCCTCAGGCGCCTGTTCCGCCGCGCGCCGCCGGTGGTGGTGGCGCTGTATGCGTGTGGCCGGCAGCGCAGCCACACGGCCGTGCTCGCCGCGCATCGGCTGGCCGGCCGCGCCGAGCGCGTGCTGATTCTGGACGAGGCCCAGGGCCAGGACGCCCTGGGCGGCGTGCTGGGTACGGGCGAGGGTACGGACCTGCTGCAGGTCCTGGACGGACGTACGACCCTTGCCGCGGTGGTGCAGCCGGTGCCCGGTCTGGTGGGGCGGGTGCCCGTGGCGGCGGCCGCACTGGCCTTGCCGCTGCTCGACGATGCACGCCGTGCCTGCCTGGTCGAGGCGCTTCGCTTGCTGCACCGCCATGCGGGCTTCGTCCTCGTGCATGGCGCGGGCGAGGCGGCAGCACAGCCGTCGCCCTTCGTCAATGCGGCGCCATGCCGGCTGGTGGTGGCAGAGGCCTGCGCGAGCGGTGCGACCGAGGCTTATCGGGTGATCAAGGGTCTGGCTTCGGCAGGTGCAGGTTCGGTGCATGTTGCCGTCAGCCGGGCGCGCGACCGCAGCGATGCGCAAGCCTTCTTCGCCACGCTCGAAGCACTCGTGCGCCGACATGTCGGTGTGCCGCTGGCCTGGCTCGGCGAGGTCGAACGCGATGACATCGCCAATGGTCTGCGCCAGCCGCTGCAGTGGAATTCGCGCGACGCAGGCGCTGCATTCATGCGTCGTATCAATGCCATGGCACGCGCACCACGTGTGATGCGTGCCTGAGTCCCGTCATGGCTTTCAATATTCCCGCTGGTAATCCCGCCCCCGCTGCGGGAAAATCACCGCCTCCGGTTAGCGGAGCCAGCGCGGGCAGGGGCTCGCGTCGTCCCAAGATACAGGTTGAATGGATGTACGACGCCAACGGCAACCTCGACAAGAGCAGCCTCATCGAAGCGTATGCGCCGCTCGTCAAGCGCATCGCCTTCCAGCTCATGTCCCGGCTACCGGCCAGCGTGGATGTGGATGACCTCATCCAGAACGGCCTCATGGGGCTGCTCGATGCGCTCGGCCGCTATGAAGAAGGCCTCGGTGCCCAGTTCGAGACCTATGCGGTGCAGCGTATCCGCGGCGCCATGCTCGACGGCTTGCGCGAGAACGACTGGCTGCCGCGCAGTTTGCGCCGCGACATGCGGCGTATCGAGGCGGCGATCCATGCGCTCGAGCAGCAGTTCGGCCGCCAGCCTTCGGAGACGGAGCTTGCCGAGTCGCTCGGGGTCTCGCTCGACGAATACCAGCGCATGCTGCAGGAGGCACGCGGCCACCAGCTCGTCTATCTCGAGGACTTCAACCGCGACGAGGACGACGATTTCCTCGAGCGTCACCTGGCCGCCACGGACAGCAATCCGCTCGACCTGCTCGAGGACAGCGAGATGCGCGAACGCCTGGTCAACGCGATCTGCGCGTTGCCCGAGCGCGAGCAGATGGTGATGGCCCTGTATTATGACGAAGAGCTCAATCTGCGCGAGATCGGTGCGGTTCTCGGCGTGACCGAGTCGCGGGTCTGCCAGTTGCACGGCCAGGCCGTGGCGCGCCTGCGTGCGGGGCTCTTCGAAGGCAGCTCCACGCTGCCACCACAACGCCGACGCGGGCGACCGCCCAAGAAGGCGGCCAACTGAACACAAGCCCTGACAAGGATGCGTGTGCGTATCTTGACGCCTCATCATGGATAAGATCAGCCTCGTCGGCCTGACGCTCGGCATTGCGGCCATCGTGATCGGCCAGGTGCTAGAGGGCGGGCATATATCCTCGCTGGTGCAGCCCACGGCCTTCCTGATCGTGATCGGCGGCACGCTGGGTGCGGTGATGCTGCAGAGCCCGCTGCGCAGCTTCGTCGAAGGCATGCGCATGGCGCGCTGGGTGTTCGTTCCGCCGGCGATGAGCGCCCAGGCGGTCATCGAGCAGGTCGAGAACTGGAGCCATGTTGCGCGCAAGGAGGGGCTGCTGACGCTCGAGAACCAGATCGAGAGGCTGTCCGACCCCTTCATGCGCAAGGGGCTGCAGCTGCTCGTCGACGGTGTCGAGCCCAACCGTCTGCGCGAGATACTGGAAGTCGAGGTCGGCGTCTGGGAAGGGCAGCTGCGCCAATCCGCGCGGGTGTGGGAAGCGGCCGGCGGTTACGCCCCCACCATTGGCATCCTGGGCGCAGTCATGGGCCTGATCCACGTGATGGAGAACCTTTCCGATCCGTCACGGCTCGGCGCCGGCATTGCCGTGGCCTTCGTCGCGACGATCTATGGCGTCGGCTTCGCGAACCTGGTGTTCCTGCCGATTGCGAAGAAGCTCGTGGCCCATATCATCACCCTCACGACCCAGCGCGAGATGTTCATCGACGGGCTGGTCGGCATTGCCAACGGCGACAATCCACGCATCATCGCCAGCCGCATGCAGGGCTACGTCGTCTGAGGGCGGGGCGGCCATGCGGCGCAGGCGCAAGCTCGACGAAGAACATGACAACCACGAGCGCTGGCTGGTCTCCTATGCCGACTTCATCACGCTGCTGTTTGCCTTCTTCGTGGTGATGTATTCGCTGTCCTCGATCAACGAGGGCAAGTATCGTGTGCTGTCCGATTCGCTCGTCCAGGCGTTTCGCAACGTCACCGTCAACGACAGCAGCGAGCAGATCGCGCTGCCCCAGGTCACCGTGGTGCCACCCCGACCGGTCACTGCGCAGGCCGTCCCGGCCGTCGATCCGCAGGCCGAGGTCCGGCGCCGGGAGATGGCGCAGCGCATGCGCAACATGGCGGACGACATCCGGCGCGTGCTCAACCCGTTGACGCAGGCCGGCCAGGTCAACGTCACCGAAGGGGCATTCGGCGTCAGCGTCGAGATCAACGCCAGCCTGTTGTTCGCACCCGGCGATGCAGCGCTCGGCACGCAGGCGGTCAATGCGCTGCGGGCCGTTGCCCAGGTGCTGGCGCCGGCGGGGTTTCCGATCACCGTCGAGGGCCATACCGATGCAGTGCCGATCAGTACGTTCCGCTTTCCGTCCAACTGGGAGCTTTCGGCGGTGCGTGCATCCACGGTGGCGCGGCTCTTCATCGACAGTGGCGTGCAGCCCGATCGCTTGACGGTGGCGGGCTACGCGGACCAGCGCCCTGTCGCCGGCAACAGCACGGAAGAAGAGCGTGGCCGCAATCGGCGGGTGACGATCCTGATCGAGTCGAGGACGGCCGACGTCGCCCCCGATCCGCGGCCGGCCAGCATCCCTGCGGGCGATCCGATTCGCTCGATCCTGCCCGACGGATTCTGAGCCGCCGGGCAACGCCGCACGCCTCAGCTTGCAGGCCGCCTCCAGGGAGCAGGACATGTTCGCAGGCGCCCTCAAGTTGGTCGCTGGCAGGCCGATATGAGCGATGATACGGCCATGCGGCGTATGGCCTGGACCTGCACTCGCAGGCCCTCGCTGCATGCGTTGCGACTGGTTTGCCCGCGTCCTGCTTCCTGGAGTCGTACCTGAATGAAGAGCGGCATTATCCCGGTGGATCGAGAGGTGCGTTTCGATGCGCATGAGATCATCGTCTCCAAGACCGACGTCAAGGGCATCCTCACCTATGCCAACCGCGTCTTCATGCGTGTTGCCAATTTTTCGGAGCGGCAACTGCTTGGCAAGCAGCACAACGTGATCCGTCATCCCGACATGCCGCGTGGCGCGTTCCGCTTGCTCTGGAAAACCCTGGGCGAAGGCCGCGAGTGGTTCGGCTTCGTCAAGAACATCACCGCTGATGGCGCCTACTACTGGGTGTTCGCGAACGTCACGCCCGACCATTCCGACGGCCGGCTGATCGGCTACTACTCGGTGCGCCGGCAGGCGCCGACCGGCGCGATACGGGAGATCGAGCCGCTGTATCGCGAGATGTGCGCAATCGAGGCCCGCGCCGGCGCCAAGGATGCGCCGGATGCCTCGATCGCCTGGCTCACGCGTCAGCTCGAGGCCCGCAGCACGAGCTACGAGGCCTTCGTGCTCGATTGCTACAAGCGCCACCTGAAGAACGGGGAGTGAGTCGATGAGCAGCACGAGAGTTCTCGCACAAACGAGCGGGACCAGCCGCGGGCGGCTATTTGCGTCGCAGCAGTTCACCCTGATGTGTGCAATCTACATCGGCACCGTCTGGATGCTGGCTGGCTTCAATGTATGGACGTCGGGCTGGAACGTCCTCAACACCTTGCTGCCGCTGGGGACGCTGGCCTACGTCGTGTTTTCCTTCGTGCATCACCGCCGTACGCTGGACGCGGTGACCCGCCTCAACGAGGCGATCGTAGCGGCGCGCCAGGGCAATACCCACCATCGCATCACCAATGTCTCGGGTTTGGGCGAGATCGGCCACGTTGCGTGGAACTTCAACGACCTCATGGATGTGGTCGAAACCTATTTCAAGGATGTGTCGAACTGCTTCGAGCGCGCAGCACGGCGCGACTTTACCCGTCCGGCGATGCCGATGGGCATGCCGGGCGATTTCGGCCGCTCCGAACACGAGATCAATCACGCGCTCGAGGCCATGCTCAAGGCGGACGAGTTCTCACGGCGCAACCGCCTGTCGGCCAACCTGCACGAGATGAACGCCGGCTCGCTGTTCAAGAACCTCAGGATCAACCAGAACGACATGCTCAACGTGTCCGAGCTGATGAGCGACGTGCTCGACATTGCGGAGCGCAATGGCCGGGGGGCGCGTGACAGCAGCGAGACGGTGGCCGACCTGCGCGCCACCATGACCTCGATGCATGGCCGGATGCAGCGCATGGGGAGTGCGGCGGGGGAGTTGGGTGCCTCGAGCCGGGAGATCGACCACACGGTGAAGCTCATCTCCGAGATTACCGAGCAGACGAACCTGCTCGCGCTCAATGCAGCCATCGAGGCAGCCCGCGCCGGAGAGGTCGGTCGCGGCTTTGCCGTCGTTGCCGACGAGGTGCGCAAGCTCGCGGATCGTACGCGCCAGGCCACCGAGGAGATCGGCAAGGTCGTACGCAGCCTGCGCGCCTGCGTGGATGAGATGGTCGACCAGACAGGTGGGGTCAGCGGCCAGGTTGCAGAGGTCACCGACCGTGTGAGGCTCTTTGCCGATGGGTTCGCCGACGTGGCCCAGTCAGCCGACGAGACCATCCGCCTGATCGGTACTGCCCGCGAGCGAGTCTTCGGCACGCTGGTCAAGGTCGACCACATCATCTACATGCAGAACGCCCATGTCGCGGTGGAGAGCGGCGGACGCGAGCGCGTCGAGGAGGTCTCGGTGACGGCGCGCACGTGCCGGCTCGGCCACTGGTACTACGAAGGCGACGGGGCACGGGCGTTCGCGGGAGCACCCGCCTATCGCAGCCTGGAGAGGCCGCACCATGCGGTGCATGACGGCGTGCAGCGTGCGGTGGAGGCTTCGCGGGGAGACTGGCTGCACGACGAGGCCGTCTTCAAGCGCATCGTGGACGAGATGCGCGCCGCCGAAGCGGCCAGCAGCGAGGTCATCCGGCTGATTGGCGAGATGATCGAGCACAAGCGGGTGGAGCAGGGGCGCAACGGGAACACCCGGCACTAGCTTGTGTCCGGGCATGCCGGCCGTGCCCGGCCCGAAGGCTGGGGGCACGGGGCGCTGCTTCAGTAGAGCTGTTCCGGCTTCACCTTCGGGGTCAGCGGCACGCCCTTGCGTGCACGCCGGTGGCGCAGGGGTTCGCGCTGCGAGGGCTTCAGTTCGATGCTCACCGCCTTGCCGCCGCGGCCTGAGCCCTTGACCGTGAGCACTGCGTCGTCTGCAGGTACGGCCACGGCGGCGAGCGTCTCGCCCTCGTCCAGTGCCATGACGATCACGCCACGTCCGCCGCTCTGGGTCTTCATTTCGGGGCGGGGGAAGACCAGCAGGCGGCCGTTCTCGGACGCCGCTGCGATCCAGTCGCCGAACACCCTGGCCGGCGCCAATACCTTCTCGCCCTTTTCCAGGCTCATGAAGGCCTTGCCCGCGCGCTGGCGGCTGCTGGCGTCCGCAACGCTGCACAGGAAGCCGTAGCCGCCGCTGTTGGCGAAGAAGTACACCGCGTCCGGCGTGTCGGTGACCACCTGGGCGAGCTTGCCGCCGTCCTGGAACTCGACCAGGGTGGTGATCGGCGCACCGTCGCCACGCCCGCCGGGGAGGTCGGACACCTTTACCGTGTACGCGCGGCCATTGCTGTCGATGACGATCAGCGGCCAGGTGGTGCGCGTCTCGATCACCGCGAAGCCGAAGTCGCCGGCCTTGTAGGCGATGCCTGCGGGGTCGATGCCGTGACCCTGGCGCGAACGCACCCAGCCGTTCTTCGACACGATCACGGTGACCGGCTCGTCCGGCACGCTGATCTCGGCAGGAGCCACCGCGGCCACCGCTTCGACCAGGGTGCGGCGGTCGTCGCCATACTTCTTCGCGTCGTCCTGGATCTCCTTGAGGATCAGCTTGGTCATCGCCGCGCGGTTGTCCAGGATGTGCTGAAGGCCGGCGCGTTCGTCCTTGAGCTCGGCGAGTTCCTTCTCGATCTTGAAGCCTTCGAGGCGGGCCAACTGACGCAGGCGGATCTCGAGGATGTCCTCGGCCTGGGTCTCGGACAGGCCGAAGGCGGCGATCAGCGCCGGCTTGGGCTCGTCCGACTCGCGGATCACGCGGATCACTTCCTCGATGTGCAGGAAGGCGATCATGCGGCCCTCGAGGATATGGATGCGGCGGTCGACCTCGTCCAGGCGGTGGCGGGTGCGGCGCTCGACGGTGACATAGCGGAAGTCGATCCATTCGCGCAGGACCTGCACCAGGTTCTTCTGCTGCGGCCGGCCATCTCGGCCGATCATGGTCATGTTGACCGAGGCCGAGGTCTCCAGGCTGGTGTGGGCGAGCAGCACCGCCATGAACTCGTCGCGGTTCTGGCGGCTGGACTTGGGCTCTAGCACGATGCGCACCGGGGCCTTGTCGCTGGATTCGTCGCGCACGGTGTCGAGCACGCCGAGCACGAGCTGCTTGAGGTTCTTCTGCTCCTGCGAGACCTCCTTCTTGCCCGCGCGCGGCTGCGGGTTGGTCAGGGTCTCGATCTCGGACAGCACCTGCGCGGCGGAGACGCCGTGCGGCAGCTCTTCGACGATCACCCGCCACTGGCCACGGGCGAGTTCCTCGATCTTCCAGCGTGCGCGCAGGCGCAGGCTGCCGCGGCCCGCCGCGTAGGCGTCGCGGATGGTCTCGGGCGTGGAGATGAGCTGGCCGCCGCCGGGGAAGTCGGGGCCGGGGATGATGCCGAGCACGTCCTCGAGCGTCGCCTCGGGGTGGCGGATGAGGTGGCAGGTCGCTTCGGCCACCTCGCGCAGGTTGTGCGGCGGGATCTCGGTCGCCATGCCCACGGCGATGCCCGAGGCGCCGTTGAGCAGCACGAAGGGCAGGCGCGCTGGCAGCAGCTGCGGCTCTTCGAAGGCGCCGTCGTAGTTGGGGATGAAGTCCACCGTGCCGCGGTCGATCTCGGACAGCAGCAGCTCGGCGATCGGCGTCAGCCGGCACTCGGTGTAGCGCATCGCCGCCGCCGAGTCGCCGTCGCGCGAGCCGAAGTTGCCCTGGCCGTCGACCAGCGGATAGCGCAGGGAGAAATCCTGCGCCACCCGCACCATGGCGTCATAGACGCTGGAGTCGCCGTGCGGGTGGTACTTGCCGATCACGTCGCCGACCACGCGCGCCGACTTCACGTGCTTGGAGGTGGACGACAGGCGCATCTCGTTCATCGCGTACAGGATGCGGCGCTGCACCGGCTTGAGGCCGTCCTCGACCTGCGGCAGCGCGCGCGACTTCACCACGCTCATCGCGTAGGCAAGGTAGGCGCGCTCGGCGTAGCGGTCGAGCGCCAGGGTGCCGTCGTCCTCGGGTTCGGGCTCGGGGGCGGTGGGCGGCGCGGGGGGCGGGGGCAGGTTCGCGCCGGTGGCCGTCGGTGAGTCGTTGGCGCCCGTGTCCTGCGCCGTACCTGAGGTGTTCTTCACTGCAGTGGGCGTCGAGGTCGCGAGTGTTACGGATTCGGATGCGTCAGGCGCATCGAAGAGATCGGGAGTGTCTGTACTCATGTATTCGAACTGCAGGCTGCGAGCAGTAGCGGGTGTGCGACATGCTCGAAAGGATTGATGACGGTGACGCCGCGCCAGGTGAAGCCGTGCTGCAGGTCCTCGCTCAGCAGCAGGCGGCAACGGTTTTCCGCAGCGACCGAGAGGATCAGGCCATCCCAAACCTGCATGCGGTGATCGCAGGCCAGGTCGATGGCCGCCTGAAAGCTCGGCCAGGTCGAATCGGCCACCTCGTAGGCATCGGACCAGTCGAGCAGGGCTGTGCGAACCGCTTCGGCGTCGCGCTTGAGCTTTCCGGTCAGGACCCGATACAACTCACCCAGCGTCTGGGCGGGAATCATCACCTCGCTCGCCGAGAGCGTTCCGAGCAGCACCCGGGCCGCAGCGCAACGTGCGTTGTCGCCGGCGCCTTCTGCATAGGCGAGGATGTTGGTGTCGAGGGCGATCTTCATTGGCCGCGGTCGTACAACTCGGCGCGGGTCCAGTTGCGGTTGTCCGCAACGGGCTCCCCGTCTAGCCGGGCAAGTAGGCGAGCGCGCGCCTTGGTTCGATCGTGGTCGAGTTCCGTCCCGACGACAGCGGGGCTGATGGTTGCAACAGGGCGACCGTGGGACAGGACCGTAACGGTTTCACCCTGGCTCACTTGGCGCAGCAGGCTGGAGAACTGTCGGTTTGCTTCGGCAGCGGAGACGGTATGCATATCGGGTCCTTGGCTAGGAACTAAAGTAGTGAATGTCACTACTTTAGTTCCAGTGGTCTGATCGGGCAATGTCGATGTACCCGCAGGCGCTTAGATATCCGCCTCCACGCTGTCGCCCTTCTCCTCCATCCACGCCCTTCTCCCCGAGGCCTCGCCCTTGCCCATCAGCAGGGTGAACATCCTCAGCGTGTCCTTGAGTGCGCCGCTGCGCACCTTCACCGGCAGCACGCGGCGGGTGGCGGGGTCCATGGTGGTCTCGCGCAGCTGGTCGGGGTTCATCTCGCCCAGGCCCTTGAAGCGGCCGATCTCGATCGCGTCGGGCCTGAAGCCTTCCTTCTCGAGGCGGTCGCGGATCGCGGTGAGTTCGCCCTCGTCGAGCGCGTAGAGCCGGCGCGGCGGGCGCTTCTTGCCCTGGGCCGGTACGTCGACGCGGTACAGCGGCGGTTGCGCCACGTACACATGGCCACGCTCGATCAGCTTTGGGAAGTGGCGGAAGAACAGTGTGAGCAGCAGGGTCTGGATGTGGGCACCGTCCACGTCGGCGTCAGACATGATGACGACCTTGCCGTAGCGCAGGCCGGAGAGGTCAACGTCGCTGTCGGCCTTGTGCGCATCCACGCCCAAGGCCACCGCGATGTCGTGGATTTCGGCGTTGGCGAACAGACGATCCGGGTCGATCTCCCAGGCGTTCTGCACCTTGCCGCGCAGCGGCAGGATGGCCTGGGTCTCCTTGTTGCGCGCCATCTTGGCCGAGCCGCCGGCGGAGTCGCCTTCGACCAGGAAGAGTTCATTGTCGGCGAGATCTTCGGACTCGCAGTCCGACAGCTTGCCGGGCAGCACGGCGACCCCCGAGGTTTTCTTCTTCTCGACCTTCTGCGCGCTCTTCTGGCGCGCTAGCGCCTGCTTGATCGAGAGTTCGGCGATGGCCTTGCCGGCCTCGACGTGGTTGTTGAGCCAGATCTCGAAGGGGTCGCGCAACTGGCTGGAGACGAGCTTGACCGCCTCGCGTGAGTTGAGCTTTTCCTTTACCTGGCCCTGGAACTGTGGGTCGAGCAGGCGCGCCGAGAGGACGAAGCTCATGCGCCCGCACACGTCCTCCTGCTGCAGCTTGACGCCGCGCGGCAGCAGGGTGTGGTGGTCGATGAAGGACTTCATGGCCTCGAACACGCCGGCGCGCAGGCCCGACTCATGGGTGCCACCATTCACCGTGGGGATCAGGTTGACGTAGGACTCGCTGGGCACGGCCGACTCGAACCAGGCCAGCGCCCAGGCTGCGCCTTCGCCGGGGGCGAAGCTGGCGTCGTCCTTGCCCGCGTACTTCTCGGCGGTGAAGATCGGCGCCACCGCCTCGATGTCGCCAGCGAGCTCCCTGAGGTAGCCGGCCAGGCCCTCGGGGTAGGACCAGGTCTTGGTCAGCACCGGGCCGCCGGCCTGCTCGATGTCGAGCCGCACCGCGACCCCCGACAGCAGCACGGCCTTGGAGCGCAGCAGGCGCTCGAGTTCGTTCATCGGCACGCGCGGCGACTCGAAATACTTGCCGTCCGGCCACACCCGCACCCGGGTGCCGGTCTGGCGGCCGCATTCGCCCTCGATGCGTACCGGGCTGATCGTCTCGCCGCCGTCGGCAAAGTCGATGCGGTGGATCTTGCCGTCGCGCTTCACCTCGACTTCGATGCGGGTCGACAGCGCATTGGTCACCGACACGCCGACGCCGTGCAGGCCGCCCGAGAAGGCGTAGGCCGAGTTGCCCTCGCGCTTGTCGAACTTGCCGCCAGCGTGCAGCCGGGTGTAGGCCAGCACCACTACCGGCACCCCTTCTTCGGGATGAAGGCCGACCGGAATGCCGCGGCCGTCATCGGCGACGGTGATGGAGCCGTCGAGGTGCAGGGTGACCTGGATCTTTTTCGCAAAGCCGGCGAGCGCCTCGTCGGCGGCGTTGTCGATCACTTCCTGGATGATGTGCGCCGGGCTGTCGGTACGGGTGTACATGCCGGGGCGTTCGCGCACCGGCTCCAGCCCCTTCAGGACTCGGAAGGACGATTCGTCGTACTGCTTTGGAGTGTCTTGCTTGCCAGCCATGCTGCGCGCCCGTTCGGTGTCACGAAGGGCGCAAGGATAGCAGAGAGCGCGTGGCTGATGAGACTGCAGGACTGGATAAATATTCAGGCACTACCGAGCATGCGGCCGCCGCCGGTAGGCTTGGAGAGGCCGTCGGCGTCGTACAGTTGCGGGTGGTTGGCGGCTGACAGCAGGATGGACAGGGCGGCCTGGTTGCCGGCCATGCGTTCGAGGATCAGCTTGCCGTTGAGCGCGTTGCGGTCGCGGGCCTGGCGGGCTGCGCTGACCAGTTCGTCCCAGCGCACCAGCACGCGCGGCAGGTTGCCGAAAAGCGTGCGCATGGCCGCGTCGGCGCTGGTGAGCGCGGCACGCCCCAGAAGGCGGCTGCGTTCATCGGTGAGCCGCTGCAGCTGTCGATAGCGCTCGTTCTTCTCGTTGGCGATGGCCAGCAGGGCGTCGGTGTCGCCTTTGATCAGCACGGCCTCCTCGCGGTCGAGCAGGGCGAGGAACTCACCCAGCTGGAGCAGTTCGGCCTCGACCAGGAGGGCGATGCGCTGGAGTTCTGCTGGCGGTTGGGCGGTAGTCTGCATGGGGTCGGGCCGGCGTGGGCAGGAAGTTCGCGTGCGCGAATCTTAACGCTCCTGGCTTAGCCGCGCGAACCCAGCATTTCCCTGACGCTGTCGAGGAGCCCGTCGGCAATCCGGCTGGCGTCGACCTTGAAGCGGCCCTCGGAGATGGCCTGGCGGATCTCGTCGACGCGCTGCATGTTGACCTCGGGCGTACCGGAGATCGTGCTTTCGGCCTTGCGCATGAGCGAGGCCATCGGCGAGATCTGGACGCTTTCGGCGCTGCTCTGTGCTTCGGTCTTCGCACGCGCAGTTGGCGCGCGGTTGTCCTGTGCGGGCGTGGGGACGTAGGCCTTGCCCGAGCTTTCGATCTTCATGATGGTTTCCAGGAACACTATGAGTCGAAAGGGTCTACGGCACCCCTTCGCTAAACTTTAGCGAATTATCCGCTATGTCGAAGCGTGTGCCCTCGCCGTATCAAAAACCCAGCATGACACCGCCGTCGGCACGCGCCACGCCGTGGACGATCTGTCCGCCAGGCAGGCGTACGCGGACGCGTTCTCCGGGCGCTGCGTCGTTGAGTGCCTGTCCTTCGCCGGAGACGGTGAAGCCTTCGCCCTGAGTGTACACCTGTACGGGGCGGCCGCGGCTGACCGCGTTGGCTTGCCGGAGCACGCTTGCGCGCAGCGGCATGCCTTCGGCTACCGCGAAGCGGGTGATGTGACCCACGGCCTGCTCCGGCGCCGAAAGGACGTTGTCCGGAAGGGCGCTCAGTTCACCCTCGCGGACTTCGACATCGACGGCGTCGAGGCGCTCCGATGAGCGCAAGGCCCGTGCAGCGACGAGGTAAGGGCCGAACACCTGCACCCGTGCCTGAACGTAGGCGGTCCACGGCATCGGCGCGTCGCAGCGGATACCCACGCTGATCGCACCCCACGGGCGCACCCCTGGCGGCAGGAAGGGGGCGATGCTGGCGCAGGCCGGCAGCCGGTTTGTCGGGTCGAAGCGGTTTACGCCGATACGGATGTCGCCGGGCATGCCCTGGACCTCGTGCTCCAGAAACGCCTGCACCGCGTGCTCGATCGGCTCCGAGGGCTGGTGGGCGGAGGCGGCCGTCGCCACGATCGTACTGGCGAGCAGGGCGCCGATGCAGCGGCCTGGGCCGCGTCCCGGCGTGCCCGGGCGGGCGCGAGGGAAAGAGGTCGCGGACGTGTTCATGGGTGGGATTGCAGCACGCTCAGAGGAACAGGGCAAGGCGGCAGCTTTTGCCGCGATGCGCGGGCAAGCGGCAAAGAAGGGCTGCTTTCCGCGGTCTTATCGCGAGAGTGGAGGCCCGCCATGCCTCGTAACATGGCTGGCATGAAAGCTGCGACCACGGGTTCATGGAAGCCCGCCATGCCGCATTCCCCCGTGCCGCGATGGTGCAGCCCGTTCCCGAGGCCATGCGATGAAGACCCTAGTCGACAACCAGTTCCGTTTCCACCAGACCGCGCTGAACCTGCAGGCGTACCGGCAGGAGTTGCTCGCCTCCAATATCGCCAACGCTGATACGCCGCACTTCAAGGCGCGCGACATCGACTTCAAGAGCGCCCTGCAAGGGGCGATGACAGCCGCGCGCAGCGGTGTCGCGCTCCAGACCACGCATGCCGGACACATCACGGGTGGTGCCTCCGCGAGCGCGGAGAACTACGCCAAGTACCGTACCGAGCTGCAGTCCTCGGTCGATGGCAACACGGTGAACATGGACATCGAGCGTGCCGCGTTTGCCGAGAATGCGCTGCGCTACGAGGCGAGCGTGACCTTCATCAACGGCATGCTGCGTTCGCTCAACACCGCGCTCACCGGTCAGTAAGGAGTCCAGCCATGAGCATGCTCAACGTCTTCCAGATCGCAGGTTCTGCGCTCAACGCGCAGTCGATGCGCCTCAACACCACGGCGTCCAACCTCGCCAACGCCGACAGCGTCACGACCGAGACCGGCGAACCCTATCGCGCCAAGCAGGTGGTGTTCGCCGCCCGTCCGGTCGCCGGACCCGGCGCGATCGGCGTCCAGGTCACGCAGATCGTCGACAGTGCAGCGCCGATGCGGCTCGTGTACGAGCCCAACAACCCGGCGGCAAACGCGGAGGGCTACGTCGAGATGCCCAACGTCAACGTCGCCGAGGAAATGGTGAACATGATTTCCGCGTCACGCTCGTACCAGAACAACGCCGAGATCATGAACACGGCACGGACCTTGCTCCAGAGGACACTGCAGATCGGACAGTAAGCCCGTCCGGCAAACGATGCCGCTAGCAGGAGCACACCATGACCACCGTCTCGAACAACCAGACTGCAAACAGCGTGCTGGCCAGCCTGGCCCGCAGCGAGCCCGTCCAGAAGCCCCAGGAAGACCAGCAGGGCCGTTTCCTCAAGCTGTTGACGACGCAGCTGAGGAACCAGGATCCGATGAACCCGATGGAGAACGCGGAGATGACCTCCCAGCTCGCGCAGATGAGCACGGTCGATGGCATCGAGCGGCTGAACAAGCTGGTGCAGTCCTTCTTCGATTCCCGGGCGTCGTCGGAGGGGCTCAATGCGGCGGCGCTGCTTGGTCGCGGGGTGCTGGTCGAAGGCCGCAGCCTGGCCCTCACCGAGGCCGGGGCCGTGGGCGGCTTCGAGATCGACGGCCCGGCCGACCGCGTCACGCTGACGGTGCGCGACAGCGCCGGGCTCGCGGTGAAGCAGATGGATTTCGACGCGGTTGCCGCTGGCAGTCACAATTTCGTCTGGGATGGCTCGGCCGATGACGGTTCGCGCGCTGCCGACGGCATCTACACCCTGTCGCTGTCGGCGACGCTGGGCAACGAGGCGGTCGGCGGGCGCACGCTGCAGTTCGGTCCGGTCACCAGCATCGTGCGCGGCAACAGCGGCACGGACCTCCAGGTAGGTGACCTTGGCGTGTTCAAGGTTGCGGACATCAAGCAGATCCTCTGATCCGGAGCAGCGACCATGGCATTTCAGCAGGGCCTCAGTGGCCTGAACTCCTCCTCCAAAGCGCTTGACGTCATCTCCAACAACGTCGCCAACGCCAGCACGGTGGGCTTCAAGAACTCCGGTACGGTGTTTGCCGACGCCTATGCGTCCTCGCTCACCGGTGCGGTGTCCAAGGTGCAGATCGGCATCGGCAGTGCGGTACAGGCGGTGCGGCAGACCTTCAATCAGGGCAACATCACCACCACCAGCAATCCGCTGGACATGGCGATCAACGGCAACGGCTTCTTCGAGGTCGAACTGCAGAACGGCGGCTATGCGCTGACGCGCAACGGCCAGTTCAACATCGACAAGCAGGGTTACATCATCACGGCGCTCGGTGACCGGCTGATGGGCTACCAGGTCGTGGACCCCATCTCGGGTGACGTGCGTGCTCCCGCCTCGGTCACCGCGGATTCGTTCCGCACGATGGTGATCCCGTCGACCGGCGTCGGTGCGGCTGCCACCTCAGAGGTGGGCCTGAGCCTGAACCTGAGTGCGGATGCGCCGACGATCCCCGACCCCGCCCCGCCGGCCCTGCCAGGGAGTGTTCCGCCGAACCCGAACGACGACAGCACCTACACCTATTCGACCGCGCTCAAGATCTTCGACTCGCTCGGCAAGGAGCACTCGCTATCGTTCTACTTCGTGCGCCGCACCGATGTCGTCGATGCCGCGACCGTGCCGCCGACCTACAGCGAGTGGGACCTGTACACCGTTGCCGACAACGACACGGCCTCGCTCACCTACAACTCGCGCCTTGGCTTCGATGGCCTTGGCCGCATCGCCAGCGTGACGCCCCAGGTGACGGCTCCTGGGGTCACGCCGCCCCTGAACGGCTCGGTGTTCAGCGCCACGCTCGGCAGCGATGCGATCGCGCCGAGCGTGATCGAACTGGCGATGAACTCGATCACCCAGTTCGGCGGCAAGTCGACCCCGCGTGAGCTTACCCAGAACGGCTCGGCTCCGGGCGAGATCGCCGGCCTGGCGATCAGCCGCAACGGCGTCATACAGGCGCGCTACACCAACGGCATCACCAAGGACATCGCGATCGTCAACCTGACGACCGTGCGCAACAACAACGGCTTGTCGCCCATCGGCAACAACTACTGGGTCGAAACCCCGGAGTCCGGCGGCTTTGCCCGCGGCGAGCCGGGCAACGGGCTCAATGGCGTGATCTCGGCTGGTCAGGTCGAGGAATCCAACGTCGATCTGACCCAGGAACTGGTGCAGATGATCATCCAGCAACGTAACTACCAGGCCAACGCGCAATCGATCCGCACCCAGGACCAGATCCTGCAGACGCTGGTGAATCTGCGCTGATGCCTGATCTGGCTGCCGGCCGACAGAACGAAGGGAGTCGAACATGGATCGCCTGATCTACACCGCGATGACCGGTGCCAAGGGCACGATGGACCAGCAGGCGGCGGTGTCCAACAACATCGCCAACGCGGCATCGACCGGTTTCCGCTCGCAGCTGCACAAGCTGAGAGCGGTCGAGATCCAGACCGAGGCCTTCCGCACGCGCTCGTTCGCGGTCGACGCCAGCATCGCCAACGACTTCGCTCCGGGGCCGATCCAATATACCGGACGGCCCTACGACGTTGCGCTCGAGGGCAAGGGCTGGCTGGCCGTTCAGCAGCCGGACGGCAGCGAGGCCTATACCCGCAATGGCAGTCTGGCGCTCAGCCCGGCAGGGGTGTTGCAGACGCGCGATGGCTTGCCCGTGATTGGCGACGGTGGCCCGGTGACGTTGCCGCCCGATACCGAGATCGTCATCGGCCGTGACGGCTCGATTTCGTCCATCAACCCCGACGACGGGGTCGTGAACCTCGTCGGCCAGCTCAAGCTGGTCAATCCGCCCGAAGCCGATCTCGTGCGCGGGGACGATGGCCTGTTCCGCCTCGCCGACGGTGCCGCCGCGCCGGTCGACCCCAATGTCCAGGTCGCAGGCGGCTACCTCGAGGGCAGCAATGTCAACGTGGCTGACCAGATGGTGCAGATGATCTCGCTGGCGCGTCAGTTCGAGATGCAGGTGCGCATGCTGCAGAACGCCGAGGCCAATGACCGTGCCGCCAGCCAGGTGCTGTCCTGGCGTTGATGTCCTGCCCGCGGGGCGCGGCGATTAGCACGGTTTTTGCGTTGCTTATCGTGCAATCGCCTGGCCCGTCCGAGGGCTAGACTGATCCCGTGAAATTGCGGCAAACGCCGCCACCCTGCGGCAGCCTTTGCCGCAGCGGCAAGGCAGAACAGAGGACTTCATCATGATCCGCTCGTTGTGGACCGCCCGTACCGGGCTGGATGCCCAGCAAACCTCGCTGGATGTGATCTCGAACAACCTGGCGAACGTGTCGACGAACGGCTACAAGCGCCAGCGCGCGGTGTTCGAGGACCTGTTGTACCAGACCATCCGCCAGCCCGGCGCGCAGACAACGCAGCAGACCCAGGTCTCGAGCGGGCTGCAGATCGGTACCGGCGTACGCCCGGTCGCCACCGAGCGCATCTTCACCCAGGGCAGCCTGCAACAGACCGGGGGGGCGCTCGATCTCGCCATCCAGGGCAACGGCTTCCTGCAGATCTCGATGCCCGACGGCTCCACCGCCTATACCCGCGACGGGGCGCTGCAACTGGACAACCAGGGCAACGTCGTCACCGCCAGCGGCTATCCGCTGCTCGACGCCATCCAGATCCCGGCCAATGCCCGCTCGATCACTGTCGGCAAGGACGGCACGGTCACCGTTACCGTGCCGGACCAGGTCGAGCCGCAGCCGGTGGGGCAGATCCAGGTGGCCACCTTCATCAACCCCGGTGGCTTGCAGAGCGCGGGGGAGAACCTGTTCTACGAGACCGCATCGAGCGGCGAGGCGACGCCGACCGAACCCGGGACCAATGGCGCCGGGGTGATCAACCAGGGTTACGTCGAGACCTCCAACGTCAACGTCGCCGAGGAGCTCGTCAGCATGATCGTGACCCAGCGCGCGTACGAGCTCAATTCGCGTGCGATCTCGACATCCGACCAGATGCTCGGTCGGCTGACCCAGCTTTGAGGGCGCGGCCATGTCCGTCATCCGCAGCTTCGCACTCCTGGCCCTTGCACTGCTGTCGGGGTGCGCATCCATCGACAGCGTCCCGCCCACGGCAGTGCATCAGCCGATGAGCGTGCGCCCCGGCGAGCGCATGGCCCAGCCACCGGCCAACGGTGCCATCTACCAGGCTGCGGCGGCGAGGCCCCTGTTCGAGGACAGGCGTGCCCGCCATGTCGGCGACATCATCACGATCAACCTGGTCGAGCGCAACACGGCCACCAAGAGCGCGAACGCCAGCGCAAGCCGTGGCTCCGAGATGTCGGGTGGCATCACCGCGACCTCACGCCTGCCCTTGGGCGGGCTCAACGGCCTGGGCGTCGAGGCCGGTGTGGATTCCGACTTCAGCGGCAGCGGCAGCGCGCGCGCCAACAACGCCTTCAACGGCACGGTCACGGTCACCGTGATCGACGTCTTCCCCAACGGTAACCTGCTGGTGTCAGGCGAGAAGATGCTGGCGATCAACCAGGGCAGCGAGTTCATCCGCTTCTCCGGTGTGGTCGATCCCAACACCGTGACCTCCAGCAACACCGTCCAGTCCACCCAGGTGGCCGATGCGCGCATCGAGTATCGCGGCAGCGGTTTCATCGACCAGTCCAATACCATGGGCTGGCTGCAGCGCTTCTTCCTTGCCGTGCTGCCCTTCTGATCGAGGCTCGCCATGCTCCGGATCCAGACCTTGCTGATGCGTGCCGTGGCGGTTGCCGTGGCCGCTGGCATCTTTCTCTCCTCTGCCGCCGAGGCTGCCCCCGAGCGCATCAAGGATCTCGCCTCGATCGCCGGCGTGCGTGACAACCAGCTCGTCGGCTACGGCCTCGTCGTCGGCCTCGATGGTAGCGGCGACCAGACCACGCAGACGCCCTTCACCAAGCAGAGCATCGTCAACATGCTCAGCAACATGGGTGTGACCGTGCCCCAGGGCACCAACATGCAGCTCAAGAACGTGGCCGCCGTGATGGTCACCGCGAACCTGCCCGCATTTGCACGGCCCGGCCAGGCGATCGACGTCACGGTGTCGTCGATCGGCAACGCCAAGAGCCTGCGCGGCGGCACGCTGATCATGACCCCGCTCAAGGGCGCCGACGGGCAGGTGTATGCAGTGGCGCAGGGCAACCTCGTCGTCGGTGGTGCCGGCGCCCAGGCCGGCGGTGCGGCGCAGACGGTCAATCACCTCGCTGCAGGGCGTATCCCCGCGGGGGCGACGGTCGAGCGTGCGGTCGCATCCTCGGTGGGGCAGGGCGACTATGTGATGCTCGAGCTCAATCAGACCGACTTCGGTACGGCACGCCGCGTCGTCGATGCGATCAATGCGGTGTCGCCCGGATCGGCGCGCGCGCTGGACGGCCGCAGCGTCGAGGTACGGGCACCGACCGACGTGTCGTATCGGGTCGCGTTCCTCGCCCAGATCGAGAACCTGCGGGTGACGCCCGAGCAGCAGGTGGCCAAGGTGATCGTCAACTCGCGCACCGGCTCGGTGGTGATGAACCAGCGCGTGACGCTGCAGAACGTGGCGGTGTCGCACGGCAATCTCACCGTCACCGTCAACAGCGAGACGCAGGTCAGCCAGCCCAATCCGCTGTCGCAGGGCCAGACGGTGACTGCGCAGAACCAGGGCCAGGTCGACATCCAGCAGGACAGTGGCAGCATCCACAACGTGCGCGCCGGCGGCAACCTCGCCGATGTGGTCAAGGCGCTCAATGCACTGGGTGCCAAGCCCATGGATCTGGTCAGCATCCTGCAGGCGATGAAGGCTGCGGGTGCCTTGCGCGCCGAACTCGAGATCATCTGAGGCTCGGGCCATGAACGCCGGCGTCCAGCTCAACGCCTTCGACCCCAACTCCTTGCGCGACCTGCAGCGCCTGGCGCGCACCGACGGCCAGTCGAACGAGACGCTGCGCGCGGCTGCGCGCCAGTTCGAGGCGCTGTTTCTGCAGATGGCGCTCAAGTCGATGCGCGAGGCCACGCCCTCGAGCAGCATGTTCGACAGCGAGCAGACGCGCATGTACCAGAGCCTGCTCGACCAGCAGCTTGCGCTCAATGCATCGCAGTCTCGCGGCACCGGCTTGTCCGAGGTGATCTTCCGCCAGCTCGGCGGCCGGCCCGACAGCGCGAGCGCGATCGATGCGCTGGTGCCGTCGGCTGGCGTCGCCGGCGGCTTCGATCTTGCCGGCGTGGCGCGCCGGCCGGCAATTTCTGCCGTGATGCAGCGTGCCGGCCTTGCCGCCGGCACGTCGTCCACCGGTACCGACCCGCTTGCCGGCGGGGATGCGCTTGCCGCGGCCCAGTCTGCGCTCACGCAGTCGCGCTTCGCCGATGCGATCCGCCAGGCGCGCGATGCGGCTGGCGATGTCGTGGCCAAGGTGCGCGATTTCGTCGCCGATGTCTGGCCGCATGCGCTGGAGGCCAGCAAGCAGACCGGCATCCCGGCCGCCTTCATGGTGGCGCAGGCTGCCCTGGAGACGGGCTGGGGGGAAAAGCAGCTGCGTCATGCCGATGGGCGGCCCAGCCACAACCTGTTCAACATCAAGGCCGGGTCCAACTGGCAGGGCGAGACGGTCGACCGTACCGTTACCGAATATGCGGGCGGGCAGGCGTATGCCGAACCCTCGCGTTTCCGCGCCTATTCGTCCTATGCCGAGTCCTTCGCAGACTACGCCCGGCTGATGACGCGCAGTCCGCGCTATGGCGCGGTGCTGGGCTCGACCAGCGCAGCCGGATTCGCTCGTGCGCTGCAGGACGCCGGCTATGCCACCGATCCGCACTATGCCGACAAGCTCACCCGCATCATCGGCGGCGCTACCCTGCGCAACGCGCTGGCAGGCATGGGCTGATATTGCCGCCCGCGGGCTGGCAAGGTATTTGCTGAGTACCTGCAAGGAATCACTGGAACAGGACTCGGATCATGGCTGGCATGCTCAACATCGGTGTCTCGGGCCTCAATGCAGCGCAGGCCCAGCTCAACACCACCAGTCACAACATCACCAATGCGGGGACGACCGGCTATCACCGTCAGACGGTCAGCCAGGGCGCGCGCGAGCCCCTGTTTACCGGCGCAGGCTTCTTTGGCCAGGGCACCAACGTCACCGGCATCACGCGCTCCTACAACCAGTTCCTGGAGGCGCAGGTCACGCAGGCCGACAACCGTCGTGCGCAGTATGCGGCCTACGGTAGCCAGATCGGCCAGATCAACAACCTGCTCGCCGACAGCACCACCGGCCTGTCGCCGGCCCTGGCGAACTTCTTTGCCGGCGTGCAGGAGGTGGCGTCCAACCCGACCAGCGTGGCCGCTCGCCAGTCGCTGATCTCCAACGGCCAGGCGCTGGCCTCGCGCTTCCAGGCGCTCAACACCCGCCTTGAGGAGATCCGCCAGGGCGTCGAGGGCAATCTGGTCCAGACCGTCGAGTCGATCAACACCTACGCCAAGGCCATTGCCGAGATGAACCAGCGCATCGTGGTCGCGCAGGCCGGTGGAGCGGGCACGCCCGCCAACGACCTGCTCGACCAGCGCGACCAGCTTCTGGCAGAACTCAACAAGCTGGTGCAGATCTCGGTGGTGGCCGAGACCGATGGCACCAAGGCGAATGGCGGGGTGTCGGTCTTCATCGGCTCGGGCCAGCCTCTCGTCCTGCGCGGGACCGTGTCGGAGTTCGAGGTCATCCCGAGCCAGGTCGATCCGAAGCGGGGCGCGATCTCCATGAAGGTGCCTGGCGGCAACACCATCGAGATCGCGGAGTCGCTGCTCGGCGGCGGCGAACTCGGGGGGCTGCTCGAGTTCCGCAGGAGCTCGCTTGACCGCGTCCAGAACGAGCTCGGCTTGATTGCCCTGGGCATGGCCAAGGCCTTCAATGACCAGCATGCGTTGGGGGTGACGCTGGAGGGCAGGCTGGGGGACGGCTTCTTCCAGATGCCTCCGATCGGCGTCGTGCCGCAGGGAACCGGCGTGACGGTGGCGCTCACCGATGCGGCGCGCTTGCAGGCGAGCGATTACCAGGTCGTGGGGGAGGGGGCAGGCGGTTTCAGGGTGCGGCGGCTGTCGGACGGCCAGCTCTTTCCGCCGTCGACCAACCCCGCCGCGACCGGCACCTTCCAGGTTGATGGGCTTGCGTTTGCGGGGGGCACCCTGGGCGCAGGCCAGACGGCGCTGGTCCAGGCGACGCGCAATGCCGCGCGCGACATCGCGGTGGCGATCGCGGATCCGCGCTCGGTCGCGGCCGGCAGCCCGGTGATGGCGAACCTGCCGCTCAGCAACCAGGGCACGGCCAAGGCCTCTGGCATCGAGATGCTGAGTGTGGGCGATCTACCCGGTACTGCGCCTGCATTCTCGTCGTTCGCGCTGAGCTTCGACGGCGCCAACCTGAATCTGCCGACCACGGGCGGGTACACGATCCAGCGCCTGCAGTTCCAGCCCAGCAGCGGCGATTGGGTGCCGGTGGGCGGGCCTGCGACCGCGAGTGCCGCCTTCAACCCGACCACCGATGCGTCCGGCGTCCGCTTCCGTATCGCCGAGCCGGGCGGCTACAGCTTCGATGTCGACATCAACGGTGCGCCGCAAAGCGGGGACCGCTTTGACTTTGCGCCCGCTGCCGCGGGGGTGTCGGACAGCCGCAACGCGGTTGCTCTGGGGGCACTGCAGACCAGGAAGGTACTGCTGGCAGACGCCAACGGCCGGCCGACGGCGACCTTCCAGTCCAGCTATGCGCAGACCGTCAGCACGGTCGGCAACAAGACACGCGAGGTGCAGGTCAATGAGGCTGCCCAGGATGCCTTGCTGGCCCAGGCGACCACGGCGCGCGACAGCATGTCCGGGGTCAATCTCGACGAGGAGGCTGCCAACCTCGTCCGCTTCCAGCTCGCCTACCAGGCTTCCGCGCGTGTCATGACCGTCGCGCAGCGCCTGTTCGACGAACTCATCAGCATCGGCCGCTGAGCCGGCATCAAGGAGAGCTCATCATGCGTGTTTCGACCAGCATGATCTACGACAAGGGCGTCGGCTCGATCCAGCAGCAGTGGAAGAACATCCTGCAGACCCAGCAACAGGTGTCGACCGGCCGCCGGGTGCTCACTCCGGCGGACGACCCGATTGCCTCGGCCCGGGCGCTCGAATTGGGGCAGACAAAGGCGGTCAACAGCCAGTTCTCGGTCAACATCGGCTATGCCGACGATGCCATGAAGCTGCTCGAGTCCCGCCTGCAGAGTGCCGGCAGTGTGCTGCAGTACGCGCGCGAGCGCGCGGTGCAGGCCGGCAACGGCACCCTCGCGTCGGAAGACCTTCGCTACATGGCAGCCGACATGAAGGCGCAGTTCGAGGCCATGCTGGCGCTGGCGAACAGCCAGGATGGCACGGGCGACTACATCTTCGGGGGCTACCGTTCGCAGCAGCAGCCCTACAGCGGCGGCTTGTCCGGGGTCGCCTACAACGGCGACCAGGGCGAGCGTAGCATCCAGGTCTCGGCGTCGCGCTACATGGCGGTCAGCCTGCCGGGCTCGGACGTCTTCGATCGCACGCTGGCGCTGAGCCCGGCGTCGATCAAGGTGTACTCGAGCGCGGGCGCTGCGGGTGCGGATGGTCCGGCCGTCACCGCGGTCGACGCGAGTGCCGTGCGCGAGGGCACGCGCTACCAGTTCGAATACGACGCCCTCGCGGCAAGCTACTCGGTCACCCGCATTGGCCAGGACGGCCAGCCCGTGGCACCGAGCCCGGGGAGCTTCGCGATCGGCAGCACCCCCACGATCGACGGCATCACCTTCGACCTCTCCGCGACGCCGGCCGCAAGCCCCGCTGCGTATGAGGTCTTCGTGCCCTCGACCAATCTGCTCAACAATATGGCGATGTTTGCCGCAGCCCTGGAAAAGCCGGGTGTGTCGGGCATGACCGGCGCAGTTGCGTTCGCGCTCGAGACCTTCGATGCCGGCCAGGAAAGCCTGCTCAGGACGCGCGCCCAGATCGGTTCGCAGCTCACCGAGACCGAGGCGCTGGCCAATCTCGGCAGTGATCTCGATCTCCAGTATGCGACCACGCTGTCGGGCCTGCAGGATGTCGATTACGCCGAGGCGATCTCGCGGCTGACGCAGCAGCAGACCTACCTGCAGGCGGCGCAGCAGTCGTTCATGCGGGTGTCGGGCTTGTCCTTGTTCAACTATCTCAACTGAGGCCGATCATGCGTACCGTTCTCGCCCTGAGCGTAGCGGCTTGCCTGACGGCCTGCGCGTCCGGCCAGGAGGCTCAGGTCCGCGACACCGGGCCTGCGCCCGCGCAGGTCGCCATCGAGCAGGCAGGCCCGGCTGCGGCGGTCGTGGGCGGCGCGATGATGTTGAGCGAGCTCAAGATGCTCAAGCCCGAGTACATCGCAGGCGCACTGGTCGCCTTCGCGATCTACGACCCGCTAGCGCCGACGTGGCGGATCGAGGTGCGCGAGGCCGGGCGTGACCGGGTGCGCATGACGCTGCGTATGAAGGCGCTCAATACCGGTGGTGACGGCGAGGCGCGGCAGGTCGTTGCGCGCAATGCGCGCGATATCGTAGAGGCCGGCGGCTTCGCAGGCTACGAAGTGGTTCATTACGAGGAGGGCGTGGAATCGACCCGGCCTTTTGCCCGCCGCTACGCAAATGCCGAGATCCGATTCGTGCGCTCGCACATGTTCCCGACGCTCTGAAGCGCACTGACGCGCCAGCGGTTCAGCGCGTCGGTGCGGGAAGGGGGGCGAGGGCGTCGAGCAGCATCGATATGCTGTCGAAGCCGCGTTCGAACAGGCTTTGCAGTACCGGTGCGAAGTTGGTCATGAGCCACAGCAGGCCGACGAAGCCGGCGGTGAGCGTGACCGGGAAACCGACCGCGAACAGGTTCAGCTGCGGTGCCGCGCGTGTGAGCACGCCGAGCGAGATGTTGGCCACGAGCAGCATGCCGATGATCGGCATGGCCAGCAGCAGGCCGGCAGTGAATACCGTGACGCCGGTGCGCGCGATGAAGGCCCAGCCGTCCGCACGGATCAGCTCGACGCTCACCGGCAGCCATTCGAAGCTGCGCACCATGATCTCCAGCAGCACCAGGTGGCCGTTGGCGGCGAGGAAGAGCAGGGTGGCGAGCAGGTTGAGGAAGTCGGACAGCACCGCCGTCTGGCCGCCGGCATCGGGGTCGAAGAAGATCGCGAACGACAGCCCCATCTGCATGCCGATGAGCGCGCCTGCCATGTCCACCGCTGCAAACACGATGCGCATCATGAAGCCCATGGCGATGCCGATGAAGACCTGCTGACCGAAGATCACCAGCCCCAGGCCGGAATTGGGCGGCACCTCCGGCATCGGCGGCATGACCGGCAGCACGGCGAGCGCTACGGCGATCCCGGTGGCAAGGCGGATGCGCATTGGCACGCCGCGGTTGGCGAAGATCGGCGCGGACGTGAACAGACCCAGCAGGCGCCCGAGCGGGAACATCAGCGCCGCGAGCCAGGCGTCGAGCTGGGCAGCTGTTACGCTGAGCATCGGGGGACTGCAGTGCGGGGGCGGTCGGCGCGGCGCGCGGGCGCTAGCCGATCATCACCGGGATCGAGCTGATCAGCCGGCGCATGAAGTCGGTCAGCAGGGTGATCATCCACGGGCCGGCAAGCACGAGGGTGACGAAGATCGCAACCAGCTTGGGCACGAAGGAGAGCGTCATCTCGTTGATCTGGGTCGCTGCCTGGAAGATGCTGATGATCAGACCGGTTGCAAGCGCGGCGATGAACAGCGGCGCCGACACCATGAGGGTGACTTCGACGGCCTGGCGCCCGAGTTCGATGACGGCGGTGGGGGTCATGGTGATTCTCCTGAGGGCAGCCGTCAGACGGCAAAGCTCTGTACCAGAGAGCCAATGAGCAATGTCCAGCCGTCGACGAGCACGAACAGCATGATCTTGAACGGCAGCGAAACGATCACCGGCGACATCATCATCATGCCCATGGACATCAGCACCGAGGCGACCACCATGTCGATGATGATGAAGGGGATGAAGATGATGAAGCCGATCTGAAAGGCGGTCTTGAGCTCGGAGGTCACGAAGGCCGGGATCACCACGCGCATCGGCAGGTCCTCCGCCTTGTCCACCGCCGGAACTTCGGCAAGCCTGGCGAACAGGTCGAGATCCGGCTCGCGCACCTGCTTGAGCATGAAGGCCTTGACCGGTACGGAGGCGCGCTCGAGTGCCTCGTCAAACTGGATGACCCCCTCCGACATGGGCAGGTAGGCATCGGTGTAGACGCGCTCGGCAACCGGGGACATGATGAAGAAGGTCAGGAACAGCGCCAGCCCGAGCAGCACCTGGTTTGGCGGCGCGGTCTGCGTGCCCATGGCCTGACGCAGCAGCGAGAACACGATGATGATGCGGGTGAAGCTGGTCATCATCAGCACCATTGCCGGGATGAAGCTCAGCAGCGTCATCAGCAACAGCGTCTGGATGGTGAGGCTGTAGGTGGTGCCGCCGCCAGGGGCGTCGGTGGTTGTCAGCGCGGGCAAGGCCTGGGCGGCGGCCAGCAGCGGCAGCCCTGCGAGCAGGCAGCCCAGGACCAGCTGGCGGCCGACCGCCGGGCAAGGCTTGCGGCCCGGTTCAGCTCGCATTGCGGTGCTCCGATGCCTGCTTGAGCCAGCTGGCGAAGCTGCGCCCGGGCGGTGTTGCCTGTCCGGACGCATCGTGTCCCTGCGGCAGTTCGCTGCGCTTGAGTTCATGAAGCTTGGTCACCGAGCCGGGCGCGACGCCGAGGACCAGCACCTGCTCGCCGAGTTCGACCAGGACCACGCGCTCGCGCGGGCCGACGGCAGCGGCGCCCAGCACCTTCATCGCGGCGGCGCTGCCACGCGGTGCGCCCAGGCGGCGGATCGCCCACAGGCTGGCGAGCAGCACGGCGATCACGGCAGCCAGGCCAAGTGCCATCTGCACCAGGCTGGCGCCCAGTTCGGGCACGGGTGCGCCCTGCGCGAGCGTCGCGCCCGGGCTCGCAGCGAGCAGGGCCATCACAGCATGTCGAGCGCGCAAGGTGGGGTGTCGGGCAGGCATCGGGTGCTCAGTTGCGGATCTTCCGCATGCGTTCGGCAGGCGTGATGATGTCGGTCAGGCGAATACCGAACTTGTCGTTTACGACGACGACTTCACCCTGCGCGATCAGGGTGCCGTTGACGAGGACGTCCATCGGCTCGCCGGCCAGGCCGTCGAGCTCGACCACCGAGCCGTGGGCCAGTTGCAGCAGGTTGCGGATCGACAGCTTCGTGCGTCCCAGCTCCACGGTGATCTGCACCGGGATGTCCAGGATCATGTCGAAGTCGTTGAGCGAGTTCTGCTTGTCGCCGCTGCCACCGAACTCCTCGAACAGCTGGCTTGCCGGCTTGGCCTGGTAGGGCGAGCTGTCCATCGCCGCCGCCGCGAGTTCGGCCGCGACACGCTCTGCCTCGCCGTCTCCGCCCGATTCGGCGGACGCCTGTTCCATCATTGCTGCCGCCCAGTCGTCCTCGCTGATCGGCGTGTCATTCGAATTGTCATCAGCCATCTTGTTCTCCGGGTTGGCTGGGGATGTCGCCTTCGTCTGCACGGACAAACTGCGTGAGCTTGACCGCGTAGCGTCCGTTCTTGGTGCCGTGGTGGCACTTGAAGACGGGCACGCCGTCCACTTCGGTGACCAGCTCGGCAGGGACGTTGAGCGGGATGACATCGCCGACCCGCATCTCGACGATGTCGCGCAGCCTCAGGCCGGCGGTACCGAAATTGCAGGTCAGGGCCACGTCGACGGTCTGCAGCTGACGTGTCAGCAGCTTGATCCATCGGCGGTCCGACGTCAGCTGGTCGCTCTGCATGGTCGAGTAGAGCAGATCGCGAATCGGCTCGAGCATGGAGTAGGGGAAGCAGATGTGCATTTCTGCTGGTGAGCCGCCGAGCTCGATCGTGAAACTGGTCGCGACCACCACCTCCGATGGGGTGGCGATGTTGGCGAACTGCGAGTTCATCTCCGAGCGCACGTATTCCAGATTGAACTTGAATACCGGCGCCCAGGCGCGGGCATATTCGGTGAACACCACATTGAGCATGCCCTGGATGATGCGCTGCTCGGTCGGGGTGAAGTCGCGCCCCTCGACGCGGGTGTGGAAGCGCCCGTCGCCGCCGAACATGTTGTCCACCACCAGGAAGACAAGGTTCGGGTCGAAGATCATCAAGCCCGTGCCGCGCAGTGGGCGGGCCGTCACCAGGTTGAGGTTGGTGGGGACGACCAGGTTGCGGATGAACTCGGCGTACTTCTGTACCTTGATCGGGCCGACCGAAACCTCGACGTTGCGGTGCATGTAGTTGAACAGGCCGATGCGCAGATAGCGTGCGAAGCGCTCGTTGATGAGCTCGAGCGTGGGCATGCGCCCACGCACGATGCGCTCCTGCGTCGCCATGTTGTAGGGCCGGGTGCCCTTGGTGTCGCTCTCGTCCTGAGGCTGCTCGTCCGACTCCCCGGTGACGCCCCGCAGCAGGGCATCAACTTCTTCCTGGGAGAGAAAGTCCGAGGACATGGTTCAGCGTCCTACTGGATGATGAAGGAGGTGAAGAGCACCGCCTGGACGGGGCCATTGGGGATGGGGCGTCCGCTGGCGTCGCGTACCGGCTGGAAACCCAGCGCCTCGTTGACCTGCTGGGTGATCTCCAGCGACAGCGATTCACGCCCTTCGACGGTGGCGACCTCCGAAGGCAGCTTGGAAGACAGCAGCAGGTTGATGCGGTGGCGGATCTCCGGCATGAAGGCCTTGAGCGTGGCCTCCATGGTGGCATCGGCAATGCGCATCACGGCCACGACCTGGAGGTAGTGATCGCCCTCGTCCCGGCGCAGGTTGACGGTGAAGGCGTCGAGCGGGACGAAGGTCGGCGGCTTGGTAAGGTCGACCGTGCCCGCAGTCTGCAACTGCGCCTGCGCTTGCGGGGCGGCAGTCGGAGCCGCTGCGGCCTCGTCTGCGCCCTTGTCCTTGCCGCCCTTGAGCAGCACCAAGGCACCGACGCCGAGCGCGATGAGGATGAGTACCACGAGCAGCAAGATGACGATGATCAGCCCGAGTTTGCCCTTCTTCTTGGGGACCTCATCGCCATCGTCCGTCTTTGCCGGTGCCTTCGCCATGCCTTTCTCCTTGTATACGAATCAAATTATCAGGGAGGGGCACGCAAGCCAAAGCGCCGATAAGTGGGGCAGAGCAGCCCCAATTCGCGCGCTTCAGGCGAAGGTGTCCACCATCCCCGTCTGCTCTTTCACCCAGGCGCTGCCGCCGCCTGGCGTTGTGCCCGCGGCGAGGCCTTCGCCCTCGCCAGCCTCACGACCCTGTTCGCGGCCCGCGGTCTCGCCGTCTCCGCCCTGCTGGCCGGAGGTGCTGACGTCCGCATTGCCCAGCATGATGCCAGCCTGCTCGAGGATTTCGCGCAGTTGCGGCATGGCACGCTCGAGTGCGTCGCGTGCTGCCTGGCTCGAGGCGACAAACTGCGCAGTCGTCAGGTCGCCGTTGAGGCTGATCGACACCTCGAGCTTGCCCAGGTTCGGCGGTGTCAGCACGAGTTCCGCCTTGCTCTCGGCGCGGCCGAGCATCCAGCGCACCTGGTTGCCGACGTCCTCGGCCCAGGCCTGCTGGCCCACCGGGGTGGGGACGTGCAGCTGCGTGGCAGCCTGCATGCCCTGGGTTGGACGCAGCACCTGCGTTGATGCGTGCAGGTGCATGGCGCTGCCCTGCAGCTGGGTGTGGGCATCGGCGCCGTCCCTGGCCAGGGCCGGATTTGCGTCCGCCGTGCGCAGCGCGGCCATGGTCGCCGACACGGCATTGGTCACGACTGCCTTGGCCTGGAGCTCGGGGGTGGTCTGTGCCTCGGCGGCATTCTTGCCCAGCCCTGCCAGCGCGGACGCATTATGCGGTGATTTCTTGCCGCCGTTGGCGTTCGCGAGCAGGCTGTCCGTGCCGTCTTCCACGACCTTGTTGTCCCGCTGTCCGGCGAGCAGGGCGGCAATGGCTGCCGGCAATCCGGCAAGCGAGGCCGGTACGGACGTATCGGCGTTGCTGCCGGACTCGGCCTGCTGAGTTTCGGTCTGCGAGCCCGTCTGCTCACGTGCCGCTTCGGTACTGCCGGCACTGTCTGCTGACTGCGTTGCAGGCCGCGCATCTGCCGGCTGGGTTGAGTCAGCCTGGCGCTCTCCGGTGGAGGAGGCTGGGCGCTCGCCCGCGGCGGCCTCCCGGCTGGGGCTTGTGGCCTTGCGTTCCGGGCCGGGGCTGTCGGGCGTGCGCGGGCCATCGTTGCGGGGACGCTCGGGCATGCGGCTTTGCAGGGTCTGGGAGAAGACGTCTGCGCGGACACCGCCACGGTTGTCGTTGCGCGCGCTGCGGGCAGAGGTCGAGGCGGTTTCGGACTGGCCGGTGAGCAGGCTCACGGCCGAGGCCTGGGTGCGCGCGGGGGCGTATGCGGAAGGCAGTGCAGACATATCATGGTCCCTTACTGGCAGGCGGTGATCGAAGGATCCGCTGAACAGCCTGAAGCAAGGCTCATGCCATCAAGGGTGAGCGGCTTCACGCCAGCTCGTCATCGTCGTTGCCGTCGCTGTGGTACCGGCGCGCAGCATGCTCGTCGGCCTGCTTTTGCTCTCGCCTGGCCTCGGCCCGGTTCAGTGCGGACTGATGCCGTTGCGAGAGCGTGTCGAAGGCCTTCAGACGCGAATGCTGGGCGATCCAGCTCTGCTGGCCCTGTGCCGTGCGCACCTGCGATTGCTCGACGAGCTTGCGCTGGGCCGTGATGGCCTCGTCGAGCTTGCCCATGAAGGCACTGAAGTTGCGCCAGGCGTCGGGGCTCATGCCGTCGCGCGCGGCCTGCATGAAACGCTCGTTGTATTCCGCACGGTAGGCCTCGAGCATCTCGAGCTTCTGGGCCTGGTCGCGTTCTGCGGCGACGAGTTCGCCCAGCTTGCGGGCGGCTTCGTCTGTCCGGGTGGCGGCAAGGTCAAGCAAGGGCTGGAGATGGAAACGCGAAGTCATCGGTTGCCGGTCGGTGGGCTGCGGTCGGGAATCCCGATTGTATATCGTCATTGCCCGGTTACCGAACCGGCGCTGTCGCGTATCGTCGGGTGTGGCGCGGCCGGCCGGCCTCAGCCGAATACTCCGGCCAGTTTCTGGAGCGCGCCGTCATGTGTCTCGCGCTCGTTGATGCCCTGCTGCAGGAAGGCTTCTAGCTTGGGGTACAGGCGCACTGCGGCGTCGAGCACCGCGTCCCCGCCGGCCTGGTAGGCACCTACGGCAATGAGGTCGCGTGAGCGCTGGTAGCGCGAGAACAGCTGCTTGAACTGACGTACCACGGCGAAGTGATCGTCGCCAACAAGGTTGTGCATCGCGCGTGAGATCGACTGCTCGATGTCGATGGCAGGGTAATGGCCTTGGTCGGCGAGGTTGCGCGAGAGCACGAAGTGCCCGTCGAGGATTGCCCTGGCCGAGTCGGCGATCGGGTCTTGCTGGTCGTCACCCTCGGCAAGTACGGTGTAGAACGCGGTGATCGAACCGCCGCCTTCGGGGCCGTTGCCCGCGCGCTCGACCAGCGCGGGCAGCTTGGCGAACACACTGGGAGGATAGCCGCGCGTCACCGGGGGCTCGCCGATCGCCAGCGCGATCTCGCGCTGGGCCATCGCGTAGCGGGTCAGCGAGTCCATGATCAGCAGCACCTGCTTGCCACGGTCGCGAAAGTGCTCGGCCACGGTCGTTGCATAGGCGGCGCCCTGCAGACGCATCAGCGGGCTGGTGTCGGCTGGTGCCGCAACCACTACGGAGCGTGCGAGGCCTTCGGCGCCAAGGCTCTGGTCAATGAACTCCTTCACTTCGCGGCCCCGTTCGCCGATCAGGCCAACGACGATCACGTCCGCTTCGGTGTAGCGCGCCATCATCCCGATCAGGACCGATTTGCCGACGCCGGAGCCGGCGAACAGGCCCAGGCGTTGTCCGCGCCCGACGGTCAGCAGCGCATTGATGGCGCGGATGCCGACGTCGAGCGGCTGGGTGATCGGTGCCCGCGACAGCGGGTTGATGGCGCGGCCTTGCAGCGAGCGCGTCTCCTGGGTGCCGAGTGGGCCGCGGCCGTCGAGCGGGCGGCCGGCGCCGTCCACTACCCGGCCGAGCAACGCGTCGCCGACTGGCAGGTGCTTGGCGCGGTCGGCGGCGCGCCGGCGCGGCCCGATGCGCCGCCCGGGCACGAGGCGCGGTACGCCGACCTCGATCGGCAGTACCCTCGCCCCCGGAGCGAGACCGAAGACGTCGTCGGTCGGCATCATGTACAACTTGTCGCCGTTGAACCCCACGACCTCTGCGTCGACCGAACCGCCTCCCGGTACCAGGATGCGGCAACCGGCGCCCAGCGGCAGCTTGATGCCGGCGGCCTCCATGACCAGGCCGTTGATGCGCGTGAGGCGGCCGGATGTCTCGAGCGGGCTGCAGTCTTCCACCAGGCGACGACCGTCGGCGAGGAAGCTGCGCCACAGGGCTGTGTGCGGGTTCATGCGCCGGGTGACTCCGTGCCAGTTGCGCGCGGTCGTTGCACCCCGTCGTCGTCATCCGGCGGGGGAAGGGCGGTCGAGTTGCCGTCGTCGGGCTCGGGCTGAAGGGGGGGCTGCGGTGCCCCGTCCGCGTCGTCTGCTGCCAGCCCGGCGGTGTCTGTCGTTGCCCACGCCGCTTTCTCGTGGCCTATCGACTCGAGCACACGCCGCCAGCGTGTCTGCAGGGTCGCGTCCACCAGCGTGCCCTGGCCTTCGACACGACATTCTCCGCGCTGAAGGCGCAGGTCCTCGTGCAGGCGGTGTCCGCCGTGCGCGAACTGGTCGCCTGCATTCCTGCGCACGAGATCCAGGTCCTCGGGGTGGAGATGGATCTGCGCATGTCCCTGGGGCAGTTGGAGCAAGGCTTCGCGGACGGTGTCGAGTATGCTTTCGGGGTGGTGTTCGAGGGTGACCCGGACGATACGCCGCGCCATTTCGATGGCGAGCGCCATGACCTCTTCGGCGACCTCGGCATCGAGCGTCTGCATGGCGTCCTCGAGCCCGGCCACCAGCTGTGCGACCCGGGCCGCTTCCGCCGCTGCCAGTGCGTGGCCTTCCTCGTAGCCCTGCCTGCGTCCGGCCTCCAGGCCTTCGGCCAAACCTTCTCGCCGGCCCTCCTCGAAGCCGGCCCGGCGTACTTCCTCGTGCATGCGCTCGATCTCCTCCGCCGTGGGCAGGCGGAAGTCCGGCGGCAGTTGCGGCACTTCTGGTGCGGCGGCCGGCGACGGGGGAGGCGGCGGGGGCGCAGGGGCGTCGAGTGCGTTGGCGGCCTGCGCCTCGGCGTCATCGCCCCTGGCGCCATCGGCCTTGGCGTCGAAGTCGGCGGGCGTCCAGCGCCTGTAGGCGCCAACGGCCTGGTGGCGGGAGATGCTCATGCCGCTTCCCGGGGCTCAGCGCTCGTGCGCGGATCAGACGAAGCCATCGTCTCCGCCCTTGCCGCCGAGCATGATCTGGCCTTCCTCGGCCAGGCGGCGGACGATCTTGAGGATCTCCTTCTGCTCGGCCTCGACCTCGGACAAGCGCACCGGGCCGCGGGTTTCGAGGTCTTCGCGCAGCATCTCGGCCGCTCGGCTCGACATGTTCTTGAAGACCTTTTCGCGCAGGTCAGGCTGTGCCCCCTTGAGCGCGATGATGAGCGAGTCGGACTGGACTTCGCGCAGCAGGGTCTGGATGCCGCGGTCGTCGATGTCGAGCAGGTTCTCGAATACGAACATCTCGTCGAGAATCTTCTGTGCCAGGTCCGGGTCGTATTCGCGGACGTTGTCGATGACCGCCGTCTCGTGCGTCGATCCGACGAAGTTGAGGATCTCGGCCGCATGGCGTATGCCGCCCATTGCCGCCTTCTTGACGCTGGACGCGCCCGAAAGCATTCGCGTCAGCGCATCGTTGAGCTCCTTGAGCGCCGAGGGTTGCACACCGTCGAGGGTGGCGATGCGCAGCACAACGTCGTTGCGCAGGCGGTCGTTGAAGTGCTTGAGGATCTCACCCGCCTGGTCGTACTCCAGGTGAACGAGGATGGTGGCGATGATCTGCGGGTGCTCGTTCTTGATCAGGTCGGCGGCTGTCGCTGCGTCCATCCATTTCAGGCTTTCGATGCCCGCCGTGTCCGAGCCGCTCATCATGCGTGCGAGGAGATGTCCGGCGCGTTCGTCGCCGAGCGCCTTGGTAAGCATCTCGCGCAACTGGGCTTCGTCGGGCTGGATCATCGCGCCCTTGCCGAAGTGCGCGTCGACCTCGTCGAGCAGGGGGAGCACGCGTTCGCGCGTGTGGCCGGGCATTTCGGCCATCTTCAGGCTGAGCTTCTGCACCTCGCGCGGGCCGAGCTGGCGCAGCACTTCTGCGGCTGCATCAGGGCCGAGGGTGAGCAGCAGCATGGCGGCCTTCTCTAGGCCTTCTTCAGGCGTGGTCACTTGCGCGCCTCCTCATTCGTGCCCATCCAGCTCTTGAGCAGATTGGCCATGGTCTTCGGGTCGTCGCGGGCGAGCTGGCGGATGCGCTCGAGACGCTCCTCGAAGGTCTCTTCGGCTTCGCCCGACAGCGTGACCCGCACGCCTTCCTCGTCCTCGCCGAGGGCCGCCTCTCCTTCCTCGCCTGCGGCGGACTCGGGTGCGGGCGGTGGCGGCAGCACGGTGCGCAGCAGGGGGCGGATCACGCCGAAGTAGGCGAGCAGCACCACCAGCAGCACGAGCAGCCAGTTCAGGCCTTCCTTGCCGAGCTCGATGATCTCCGGATCCTTCCACAGCGGCAAGGCGGGCTCGGCCCCATCGTCGGCAAAGGGGCTGTTGGCCACGTTGATGCTGTCGCCGCGATCGGCGTTGTAGCCGACCGCCTCGCGCACCAGGTTGGTGATGCGGGCGATCTCTTCATCGGTGAGCGGGACGCTCGTCGGCGTACCGTCTGTGCCCGGGACGTTGCGGTTGTTGACGACGACGGCCACCGACAGGCGTTTGACCTGTCCTACCGCCTGCCTGATGTGCTGGATGTTGCGGTCGAGTTCGTAGTTGAGCACCGCGCTGCGGTTGCTGCTGACGTTTGCCGCGCCGATGCCGCCCGGGCCACCCGCGACCGGCGGGGCGGTGAGGGGCGCCGTGGCCGGCACCGGGGGCTGGTTGGTGAGCGCGCCGGGCACGCCTTGCGGCCCCTGCAGCGGGTTGATCGACTCGCTCGTCTGCTGGCTGCGGATGGCCTGGTCGGGGGAGGGGTTGGGCTTGAAGGTCTCTGCAGTCTGTTCGACCTGGTTGAAGTCGACGTCGGCGGCGACCTGGGCGCGGAAGTTGTCCTTGCCCACCATGGGAATCAGGATGTTCTCGATGCGCTCGATGAAGGCCTTCTCCATCGCCCGCACGTATTCGAGCTGGCGCGCATTGAGCCCGGCATTCATGAGCGGATCGGCCTGCTCGGTGAGCAGGCTGCCATTCTGGTCGATGATCTTGACGCCATCGGCGGTCATGCGCGGCACGCTCGACGACACCAGATGCACGATGCCGGCGACCTGGTTCTGGCTCAGAACCCGGCCCGGACGCATGTTGACCATCACCGAGGCGGTCGGGCGCTGTTCGTCGCGCAGGAAGGAGGTCTGCTTGGGCATTGCCAGGTGGACCCGGGCACCCGCGACCGCATCGATCGACTGCACGGTGCGCGACAACTCGCCTTCGAGCGCGCGCTGGAAATTGACCTGCTCATTGAACTGCGAGATGCCCAGCTTCTGGCCGTCCATCAGTTCGAAGCCTGCCAGCCCGCCCTTGGGCAAGCCTTCGGCTGCCAGGCGCAGCCGTGTCTCGTGAACCTGCGCCTGCGGAACGAGGATCGCGCTGCCGTTGGCCGACATGCGGTAGGGCACGTTCTGCTGCTGCAGGGCGGTGATGATCTGGCCGCCGTCGCGCTCATCGAGGTTGGAGAAAAGTACGGCGTAGTCGGGCGCCCGGTTCCATAGCAGCACGCCCACCACGAGCGCGATTGCAAGCGCGATCGCAGCGGCGGCGGCCAGCTTCTGCCGTTGCGACAGCGCGTTGATGTTCTGCATTGCCTGCTGCAGCCGGGAATCCGCTGCTGCGGGTGCGGTGCCTGGTGGGAGCTCTGCGGTATTGTCTGCTGCGGCCATGGTGGCTGTCCTGTCGCGTGCGCTTCTTCCGATGGCGGCATTGTCCGCCTGCCGCTGCAAGTCCCGTGATTCGATAAGCGGCATTTTTTGCCGCCTGTTTGCCGGCTAAGATAGCGCTCTTCCCCGCTACAGTGCATCTCGTGAAAACGGATTCCGCGCACACTCCCGCCCAGATCGCACCATCCGATGCCGCAGCAAGTACTGCGCCGGCAGGCGGCATGGCGGCGCCTGCACCTGCACTCGACGCCGCCCAGCTTGCCGAAGCCTTCGCGCTCTTCAGTCGCGCATCGGAGGAGCTGTCCTCGGCCTATGCGGCGCTGCAGGAGCAGGTGGGGCAGCTCACGGAGCGCCTCTCCGTATTGATGGGGGCGCTGCCAGCGGGCGTTCTCGTGCTCGATCGGATGGGGCGCATCGTTCAGGCCAACCGTGCGGCTGGTGAGCTGTTTGGTCGTGATCTTGCCGGTAGCGGGCGGGATGAGGCCTTGCGAGCGCTGGAGGAAACCGAGACGCCCGGCGAGTACCTGCTGCGCGGGGCGCGCATCGACCCCGGAGCCGAAGCGCGCCGCGTCGCGATGACCGAGGCCGAGCTCGAGTCGGGCGAGGAGCGCATCGTGTTGCTACATGACATCACCGATACCTTCCGCATGCGCCTGACCGCCGAGCGTAACGAACGTCTCGCGGCGATGGGCGAGATGGTCGCCGGCCTGGCGCACCAACTGCGCACACCGCTGGCCGCCGCCTTGCTCTACACGGGTAATCTGCGCCAGACCGAGCTCGATCCGGTGCAGCGCATCAATGTGGCGGATCGCGCGCTCGAGCGACTGCGTTACCTTGAGCGCCTGATTCGCGACATGCTGCTGTTCGCCCGTGGCGACAGCACGGGGCGCCACCGCTTCGAAGTGTGCGAACTGGTGACCGAGCTCACGCATACGCTCGAACCACTGGCGCGCGCACGCCAGCTTCGCTTCGAAAGCGCGTGTGCCTGCCCTCAGGCCCGTGTGCTGGGCGACCGCAAGGCCTTGGGTGGGGCGCTCACCAATCTGCTGGAGAATGGCATCCAGGCTTGCCCGCAGGGGGGGCAGCTTGCTTTCGCTGCGGTCGAGGTCGATGCGGCAGAGTCCGGCATCGGCTGCGCCGCAGTGCGCTTCACCGTACGCGACGGCGGCGCAGGCGTCGCACCCGAGCTCCAGGAGCGTCTCTTCGAGCCCTTCTTCACGACACGCGCCGAGGGCACGGGCCTTGGGCTGGCGATCGCGCGCGGTGTTGCGCGCGCCCATGGCGGCGACATCACGCTGCGGTCCAGCCCTGGGCAGGGCGCCGAATTCACGCTGACCGTGCCACTGGTCACGGCCTCCGCTTCGAATGGGGACGAACCCACATGATCGACACCCTGAACATCCTTGTCGTCGAGGACGACGCTGCGCTGCGCGATGCGGTCTGTTTCACCCTGGAGATGGCCCACCACGGCGTCGTCGGCGCCGACGGTGGGCCCGCTGCTCTGGCCGCACTGGAAGAGGGGCATTTCAACCTCGTGGTCACCGATCTGCGCATGCAGCCCATGGACGGCCTGCAGCTCCTGCACGAGATCCGCGCGCGCTGGCCGCAACTGCCAGTGCTGCTGATGACCGCCTACGGCGACGTGGACAAAGCGGTGGCTGCGATGCGCGGCGGCGCCTGCGATTTCCTCATGAAGCCTTTCGAGCCCGAGGTGCTGCTCGAGAACGTGCGCCGCTATGCCGCCGTGCAGCCGGATGCGGAGGATACCGTCGCCGAGGATCCGCACACGCGCAACCTGCTCGCGCTCGCCGCGCGTGTCGCCGAGACCGACGCTACGGTCATGCTCTCGGGCGAATCGGGGACCGGCAAGGAGGTGTTTGCGCGCTACATCCATGAGCATTCGCCGCGCGCCGGCAAGGCCTTCATCGCCATCAACTGCGCGGCCATTCCCGAGAACCTGCTGGAGGCGACGCTGTTCGGCTACGAGAAGGGCGCGTTCACCGGTGCGCAGTCCGCCCAGCCGGGCAAGTTCGAGCAGGCACAGGGTGGCACCATCCTGCTCGATGAGATCTCCGAGATGCCACTGGGCTTGCAGGCCAAGCTGTTGCGCGTGCTGCAGGAGCGCGAGGTCGAGCGCGTGGGCGGCAAGAAACCGGTGGAACTCGACATCCGCGTGCTGGCCACCAGCAACCGCAACATGCCTGCGGAGGTCGCTGCCGGGCGTTTCCGCGAAGACCTCTATTACCGTCTCAACGTATTCCCGATTGCGATTCCTGCGCTGCGCGAGCGCCCGGGCGACATCGTTCCGCTCGCACGCCACTTCCTTGCACGCCATGCGGCCCGTCTGAAGCGCCTGGTGCGGTTCTCGCCCGAGGCCGAGGCCTTGCTGCCGCGATACGGCTGGCCCGGTAATGTCCGCGAGCTCGAGAATACGATGCACCGCGTGCTCATCCTCACCACAGGGGATGAGGTGAGCGCGGAAACGGTGAGGCTATGCCTGCCGCACTGGAACCCGGGGGCGGCAGATGTTGCCGCTGTGTCGGCAATATCTGCCGCTTCGATGTCGGCAATTGCGCCCATCTTCCCGACGCCGCCGGCCCAGGCGCCCTTGCAGGCCGCGCCGGCAGCTGCAGATGCTGGCCTGCTTCCTGCATCTGCAGCTGCCGGGGCCGGGCCCCAGCGTCCTGCCAACATGAAGGATCTGGAGCGCGAACATATCCTCTCGACCTTGCGCGAATTGGGTGGCTCGCGCAAGAAAACCGTTGAAAAACTTGGCATTTCGGAGCGCACCCTGCGCTACAAGCTGCAGCAGTACCGTACCGAAGGGTATGACTGCTGAGCCTGATTGTCGGGTGTCGGCAGGATGACCAAGGGGCTTGCAGGGCCTGAAGCGAGCCGAGGCGACTCCGTGGCCGCTGCCATCGTAGCCGGTGGCATGCCGTTTGCTCTGCTACACTGACGTCACCGAACACCCTGAGGCTGGGGAACGCACATGGATACCCGTGGAATCGACCAGATGCTGAGCGAACTGCGCTCGGTGTCGCAGGCTGCACAAGGCAAGGCCGTATCGCCCGCCGATGCGCCGGCCGGTGGCGTGAACTTTGCCGACGTGCTGGGAAACGCGCTCAAGGACGTCAGTGCGGCCCAGGGCGAGGCCAGGGCAATGGCGCAGAACTTTTCAGCCGGCGACCCGAACGTCAATCTCCAGGACGTCATGGTCAACCTGCAGAAGGCGAGTCTGTCCTTCCAGCAGATGGTGCAGGTGCGCAACCGCTTGGTCACGGCTTACCAGGACATCATGAACATGCCGGTGTGAGATCTGCTCCGCCGCATACGTTCAGTGGACTCAAAGAAGTCTGAGGCCTCGCGCTCGGCACCAGCCTGAACAAGCTTCGAACCCGGTTCGTGCGCTCACCCCGCGCGCAGCGCGGGTGAAAAATGTCTTCTGCTCGTGTGGGAAAGGCGCAGGGTGTCCGTCGGAGTCAGCGCTGAGCCTTGGGTATCGCACTTGGGCGTTCGACGAGAAGACATGGCTTGCCGGTGCGCCGGCAATGGTCGCGCACACGCCAGTAGGCGTTCTGGCTGATGCAGCCAGCCTGGCAGATCACCAGGTCGGCCGCACGCACGCTGTGCTCGATGCGTGCAATGTCATCCGCATCGCCAGCCGGATCATGGGTGAAGTGTCCGCCGGCCATCTCGACCAGCCGCATCATGAACCGCGCCGCTGCTTCGTCCTGGCCGAGGCACAGGACCGAGCGGTTATCCAGGCGGCTCAACACGGTGGCCTTCTCCAGGTTCAGTGGGCGGCCCTCCTCGGGGTGACCGTGGCGGGCGTAGCGATCACGCATCAGCTCCTGGATGCGCTCCATCAGCACGCGGACCTTCCTCGTGAGCGTGAGCCGGGTAGGCAGGCCGGGGATGGTCTGCTCGATCTCGGCACGCTCGTCACGAAGAAGCGCGATCTGCGTGTCACGGCGGATCACTTCCGCCCGCAAGCGCATGATCTCGGCCTGCAGTGCCTGGATCTCGACGGACTGACGGGCGATGAGGTCGGTGCAGCGCGCCTGGGCTCGGCCGTGGGTCGTTATGAGCGCACGGTGCTCGCCGGCGAGTTGGTCGAAAGCCTGTTCGTTCATGGTCAAGCCTCCATCCGGTCCCTTGGGCTTATCTGATTGACGAGGGGACGGTTCGAGATGTTCTAGAAACTGGTGCAGCATGGCCGGTGTTTCGTCCCGGCACGCGTCACTTCTGCCGGGACGGTCAATTGCCAGGCGGGCACGCTCAGTGGCGCATCGACGGGTGGGCGTGTGCCGCCGGCAGTGGTGCGCTGCCGGCGTTGTGCTCGACCATGCCGCACCACTGGGCACGGGCTTGCGCCATGACTTGCGCGAAATGCGACGGGAGTTCGGGGTGATGCTGGAGGAACAGAAGGTTGGCTGCGATCTTCTTCGCCAGAAGTGGATGCACGTCACACGGACCTGAGGCGGTTTGTCCGGGGGCGGGGTCGGCGTAGCGCGTCATCAGCGCAACAGTGGCCGCGATGAGCCCCAGCGGGCAGGGGGTCTGGCGCTCCTCGGCATCGAATTCCATCATCGGGCTCCTGAGTCAGGGACGATTGAAGCGCCTGCACTTCAACCTTATGTGCCATGTTATAGTTAATGAGAAGTATTCGCAATAGCATGTTAATACATGGCAGAGCCCAACGGCGTTGGCTGGGCACTGGGCATGGGATTTGGCCGCCATCTGCTGGCAGCACATGTTCGGCCTGCCGTGCGGCATCTCACCGTTGATAGCGCCCGGCTCTGCGGAGCAGGGCGAGGATAAGCTCGCCGAATTTCCCCCGCTTTTACCCCCGCTTGCGCGCGGTAGACGATGGCTCCGCGCTGCTCGTGAGCCGGCAGTCAAATCGGATCGGTGCCATGGTTGAGACCGCCAGACACCGACTTCGGCGTGCGCCCGAAATACCGCGCAAATGCCGCGCTGAAACTGGCGGGGTGCTCGTAACCGACCGCGTAGGCAGCCTGTGCCACTCGCGATCCGGACTCCAGTAGCGTCCACGCACGTCGCATGCGCAACTCCAGCAGGAATCGATGGGGTGGGGCGCCGAACAGTTCGCGAAAGCCCTGTTTGAACTTGCACTCGTTCATGCCCACGGTGGTGCTGAGATACGCGATCGTCAATGCACGGTCCATGTGGCTTCGCATCAGGTCGCGGGCGCGCTGGAGCTTGTCGATGTCGTCGGCGCCGAGATGCGTGGATGACGGCGCGGCGGACGCGCCGGTCGGCATGAGCGGGCGCAGATACTCGGCCGCGAGGGTCAGCGCGGCGATGTGCCGATCCAGCGGCGTCGCTTCGGAGGCGAGCAGGGGGCGCAGCATGGCGCGACACCAGGGCGGGCTTTCCGGCGTGGTTTTCGATTTCCCCGAAGCCGTGGCTGTCGCGGCTGAGAACATCGCCGCCGCAGGCCTCGCAGACCGGCTCTCCGTGCTCGGCGGAGATGTGGCGGTCGACGCGATCGGCAGTGTGGGCGGTAGCGACTACGACCTCGTCTGGTGTTCCTCGGTGCTGCACTTCGTGCCGGATACCGAGGCGGTCCTGCGCAAGATCCTGGCCGCGCTGCGGCCGGGCGGCGCATTGATCTGCGCGCACGCAGAGATCGGCGACACGCCGGCCGCTGCCGTCGAGGTGTTGCAGTACTACCTGCCGATGCTGATGCAGGGGCGCCACGTCGGGCGCCGGGGCGACATGGCTGGGGCGCTGCGGCGCATCGGTTTCTGCCGCATCGAGACCTTTGTCTCGTGCCTGTTTCCGATGGCGCCGCTGCAGGTCGTCGCTGCGAGGAAGGCGGCATGAGCGCGACCCTTTCCCACGTGCGCGTGCGCCACGTGCTGTTCGGCTGGATCAACTTCGCGCTGACGGCGCCGGCCATCTATCTCTGGCTGGGGTTGCCGCTCGTCATGCGGCAGCAAGGCTGGTCGGGCGCGGAGATCGGGCTCTTCCAACTGGCCGGCCTGCCGGCCGTGTTCAAGCTGTTCCTGGCCTTGCCAATCGAACGTTGGCGGGCGGGACGCCGTCCCTACCGGCGCTGGGCGTGGCTCACCGGCGGCGGCTACCTCCTGGCCCTGCTGTCCCTGGCCGCGCTGGGGGCGGATGCCCACAAAGGCATCCTCTTCGCGCTGACGCTGTTGGCCGCCCTGTGCGCCACCTGGGTGGACATCCCGGTCAATGCGCTGGCGATCAAGCTGTTTCCCGCCGAGGAGCGCCCCCGCGCCGGCGGGGTGCGCTCGGCCGCCACGTTCGCGGGCGCGGTCGTCGGCGGTGGCGCGATGCTGCTGTTGCAGCAGGCGCTTGGCTGGGCGGCGCCCTTCCTGCTGCTGGGGGGCTGCCTGCTCGTGGCCTTGTGGTTGCTTGGATGTATCGAGGACGATGGCAGTGGTTCCGGCATCCACCGCTCGACGCCGCTCGCCGTGTGGCGCGGCTTCTTCCGACAGGCCGGGGCGGGGATCTGGACGGTCGTGCTGCTCGGCTACTTTCCCTTCGTTGCCGCCGCATGGGTCTATCTCAAGCCGCTGCTGCTCGATCGTGGCTTTCCGGCCAGCGAGGTCGCCTGGATTGCCGGTGTCGGCGGCGGCGCCCTCGGGGCGCTGGCGAGCTTCGCTGCCGGACTTGTGCCGCGCGTGCTCATCCTCCGGGCACTGCCGCTCTACGCTGGCGCCAATGTCCTTGCGCTTGCACTGATGGCCGCCGCTGCCGGGTACGGGACGCAAGCCGGGCTGGTCGCCGCCGCCGCAGTCCTCGCGGTCGCCATGGGCGTGGCTTCCGCACTCGCCTTCGCGCTGATGATGGAATTCGCGCGCGATGACTGGCGGGCCGCCGACTACGGCCTGCAGGCCAGCCTGTTTACGTTCGGCCGGATCGCTGTCGCGCCGCCAGCCGGGCTGTTGCTCGACCGCCTCGGCTACCCCGGCATGCTGGCGGCGCTTGCCGTTGCGGCGCTGGCGGTTGCGTTGCTGATATCCGCCAACAGGCAATTTGAATAGCATATAATCCGGCGGTCATGGGATGCATCGGTGCGCCATAAATTGAGAGTTTCGGGGAACATGCGAATTACCTTGTTGCGCCATGGCAAGCCCGCTTATGAACTCAAGGATACAAGGGCGCGCGCGAGGCGAGCGGCGACGGGGGACTCGCCATTACGTTGCTTGGCGCTCCGTGGAGGAGGTCGAGGCGTTCCGTGAGCGCATTCGGAGACGTCTTGCGAAGTGATCGTGAATGGATCTGTTTGTCGAGACTACGGACGAACCTAGCCTCCGGATATCGACTGGAACGTGCGCAATGGCCGCGCCCGTACAGTGCACCGCAGCATTCTCCCCTTGAACCTTGCCTGCCATGACCATCGACCGCATTCCACAACTTCTCGAAGACATCCGCCTGCTTGATCAGGAGCGCTTCGAACTCGTGCAGGTACTGCGTGAGATCATTCTCGCCTTGGGGCCGTCAGTGTCCGAAGAGGTGAAGTACGGCGGCATCCTATTCTCCGTCGGCAAGCCGTTCTGCGGGATCTTCTCTTACGCAAAGCACGTCTCGCTTGAATTCGGCGCGGGTGCGTCGCTTGAAGACTCGTTCGGGGTGCTTGAGGGCACGGGCAAGCTGCGGCGCCACATCAAGCTGTCGTCGGCTCGGGATATCGTGGCAAAGCATGTGCGCGACTATCTCCTGCTGGCGTTCAGCGCAGCCTCGGAACCGTGAGACGCCAAGTCGTGATCCAGATTGTGCCGGGGGCGACCGGCAGGTGGAGGAGGAGGTGCACAGTCTGGTCAGCCCTGTCCGCAAGTCATGACCACGACGCTGCCTTGCTTGTGTCCGGTATCGACTCGTGCATGCGCTTCGGGCAACGCTTCGAAGGCGAAAACGCTGTCGAGTAGCGGGGCGAACTGCCCACCGGCCCCGCCGCACCGATCACGAGGATGTGTTCGTCCGCGGACAGCCTGGCCCGGCAGCGGAAGCTGCGTGCTGCCGTGCCGCCGAAGCTGAGCGCAGCGGCGGTCTCGATCGGCATGGGCGCAGGTCGAACCGCGATCGCAGCCCGCTCGGGAATGACCACATACTCGGCATGCCCGCCCATGCGCAGGCCGCTCAGTGCGATGACCGGGTCACCGATCTTGAAGCGTGTCGTTCGGCTGCCCAGCGCGACTACGATGCCGGTCAACTCCGCTCCCAGCACCGGGCGCCGTGGGCGGCTAAGCCCGAACGCGAGGCGACCGGCCAGCCGCAAACCGGAAGGAAAGTCCATCGCCCGGATCCGCCGGTCCACGGAGGAGACGGTAGTCGCCTGCACCCGGATCAGCACCTCGTTTGCGCCGGGCGTCGGCACCGGTACGCCTTTCATAGTGAGCACATCTGTACCACCACAGGCCTTTAGCGAGCGTCTGTCGTGTGCGCCGAGGGTGAGCTCGGCCCTCATTCGCTTACCTGCACGGGAAGGCGGTGCCAGGTGGTGCCGGCTGCGCCGTCCTCGATGCCCACGCCGAGCGCGATCAATTCATGGCGCAGGGCGTCGGCCCGCGTGAAGTCGCGCGCTGCCCGGGCTTCGCTTCGGGTGGCAATCAGGGCTTCGATGCGCTCCACGCTGGGCGCATCGTCCGTTTCTACAGAGTGCTGTCGCCATTGGCCAGGGGGCTGCTGGAGCAGGCCGAGCAGGTCCGCACCATCGCGCAGCGTCTCCAGCAGCTGGTCCTGTTCCGCGAGGTCGGTGCATTTGCGCAGGGCCGCAGCCGTTTCGTGCAGGCGGGCAAGTGCGAGCGGGGTGTTGAGGTCATCGGCCAGTGCAGCCTCGATGTCCTGGGCGTCCGCGCCGCGGGCTCGTCGCGGCCGATCACCGTAAGGCAACAGGCTGCCATAGAGGCGGTCGAGCGCAGCGCGGGCCTGGTCCAGCGCGCCCAGGGAGAAGTCGAGCGGCTTGCGGTAGTGCCCTGCCAGCAGGGCGTAGCGGATGACTTCGCCCGGATAGTGCTGCAGCAGGTCGCGCACGGTGCGGAAGTTGCCCAAGGACTTCGACATCTTCTCGCCGTCGACGGTGACGTAGCCGTTGTGGACCCAGTAGCGGCAGTACTCGCCGCCATAGGCGCCTTCGCCCTGCGCGATCTCGTTCTCGTGATGCGGGAAGATCAGATCCTGGCCGCCGCCGTGGATGTCGATCGAGCGCCCGAGGTGGGTGTGGATCATCGCGGTGCATTCGATATGCCAGCCGGGACGACCAAACCCCCAGGGGCTGTCCCAACCCGGTTGCGAGTCCGTCGAAGGCTTCCACAGGACGAAGTCCGCCGGGTCGCGCTTGTAGGGTGCGACTTCCACGCGGGCCCCGGCAATCATCTCGTCGCGCCGGCGGCCGGAGAGCTTGCCGTAGCCGGCAAGCGATGGCACATGGAAGAGCACATGCCCATCGGCCACATACGCATGACCGCGCTCGATCAGTTGCTGCGCCAGCATGATCATCTGCGGCACGTGATCCGTGGCCCAGGGCTCGACGCCGGGCGGCAGCGCATTGAGGCCGGCCATGTCCTCGCGATAGGCGGCGGCAAAGCGCTCGGCCAGCACGCGGATCGGCTCGCCCGCGGCCTGCGCAGCAGCGTTGATCTTGTCGTCGATATCGGTGATGTTGCGGGCGTATACGACCTGCGGGTAATGCCGCGAGAGCAAGCGGTAGAGCACGTCGAACACCACCACCGGCCGGGCATTGCCGATGTGGACGAAGTTGTAGACCGTGGGGCCGCACACGTACATCGTGACGCGTTGCGGATCGTGCGGCGCGAAGATTTCCTTCTGTCCGCGCAAGGTGTTGTGCAGACGAATCGTCGCCGGCCGGTTCCGGCCAGATCCCGGTGCCGCTGCGGTCTGCGAGCCGATGCTTGCACTGTGCGTGCTGTCCTCGGGATTCCCGGTCATTGGACGCCTCCGTCTCGATGGGGCGGAGCGCTCAGGACGACGAGGCGCTCGTTGTCGATCCGGTGGTAGAAGCAACTGCGGCGGCCGGTATGACAGGCTCCGTCAAGCTGGTCGACTAGAAGCAGGACGGCGTCGCCGTCGCAGTCCAGGCGGACCTCCTTGACTGTCTGCGAGCACCCCGAGGTTTCGCCCTTTCTCCACAGCGCCTTGCGCGAGCGCGACCAGTAACAGGCGCGTCCCGTCGCCAGGGTCTCTTCCAGTGCTGCGCGATTCATCCAGGCCAGCATCAACACGTCGCCGGTGTCGAACTGCTGCGTGACGGCGGCAATGAGACCGTCCCGATCGAATGGCAGGGTGGCAAGCGCGGCATCGGTGGCGACTGTCGTCCCGGCCGGCGCGGATTCTAGGTTCTTGAACATATGCCAAAGAGGGAATGTACAAATGCAATGTTATAACATTGCATTTGTACATTCCAGCCCGCCCCCCTAGAATTGCGCGCATGAACATCATGTGTCACGGCGCAGCCAACAAGAGCGAGGATCCTCTGGACCGCGCCGCAGCCCACTGCGCGGCGCGCGGCGCGCGGTTGACACCGATACGGCGCGACGTCCTGGATCTACTCCTGCGGCACGAGAATGGCCTGAAGGCCTATGACCTGCTCGCCCAGATCAAGCAGCTGCGCAGCAACGCAACCCCGCCGACGGTTTATCGGGCACTGGATTTTCTGATCGAACAGGGGTTGGTCCACAAGATCGGACGTATCAACCAGTTCGTGGCCTGCCGTCACGAATCGCATGATCTACCCGGTCTGTTTCTGGTCTGCCCGCACTGCGGGAAAGTGAGCGAGCTTCACGATTCGGCCCTCATGCAATCCTTGCTGCTCAGCATTGCCCGAGCCGGACACGCGCTCGACTGCCAGGAGGTCGAGGTTTCCTCGACCTGCCCGGATTGCCGTGCCACTGGTCCAAGTACCCAGGGCAGTGATTTCAATGTGAAGTGAAGGTGCGAATGTTTGGAGGCTCGTGGCTGAGGACGAGCGATGGCAGCTGTGCGCATACCGATTGGCGCGATCCAGCAGCGCCTACCGATAGACGGGATGGCGACGACACAAGGCTACCACCTGCTCCCGAATCCTCCCTGCCACCTGCTCGCTGCTGCCAGCCTCCAGCGCATCGAGCACGTCGCACAGCCAGCCGGCCAGGTCCTCGCATTCCGCCGCACCGAATCCGCGCGTGGTCACGGCGGGTGTGCCGATGCGCAGCCCTGAGGTCACGAAGGGCGAGCGCGGGTCGTTGGGGACCGAGTTCTTGTTGGCGGTGACGTACGCGGCGCTGAGTGCGGCGTCCGCTTCCTTGCCGGTATAGGGTTTGTCTGAGAGGTCGATCAGCATCAGATGGTTGTCGGTGCCGCCGGACACGATGCGGTAGCCGCGGCGCTGGAGTACGGCGGCCATGGCGCGGGCATTGACGACCACCTGCTGCTGGTAGGACTTGAACGCCGGAGACAGGGCTTCCTTGAAGGCGACCGCCTTGGCGGCGATCACGTGCATCAGCGGGCCGCCCTGGATGCCGGGGAACACGGCGGTGTCGAGCTTCCTGTAAAAACCATCATCCTGGCCCTTGGCCAGGATGATGCCGCCGCGCGGACCGCGCAGCGTCTTGTGGGTCGTGCTGGTGACCACGTGGGCATGTGGCAGCGGATTCGGGTATTCGCCGGCGGCCACCAGACCGGCCACGTGCGCCATGTCCACCCAGAAGATGGCGCCCACCTTGTCGGCGATGGCGCGCATGCGCGCCCAGTCCTTGTAACGGGAGTAGGCGGAGAAGCCGCCGATGAGCATCCTGGGCCGGGTTTCCAGTGCAATGCGCTCCATCTCGTCGTAGTCGATCAGCCCCGTTTCCGGATCGAGGCCATAGGGCACGATCCTGTAGTGCCGGCCGGAGAAATTGGACGGATTGCCGTGGGTCAGGTGGCCACCCTGGGCCAGGTTCATGCCCATCACGGTGTCGCCGGGATGGGTCAGCGCCAGGAAGACCGCGGCATTGGCCTGCGCGCCGGCATGAGGCTGGACGTTGGCGTAGTCGCAGTCGAACAGCGCCTTGGCCCGCTCGATGGCCAGGCGCTCGGCCACATCCACGTGCTCGCAACCGCTGTAGTAGCGCTTGCCCGGATAGCCCTCGGCATACTTGTTGGTGAACACCGTGTTCTGGATGGCCATCACCAGCGGACTGGCGTAGTTCTCGGAGGCGATCAGCTCAGCGTGGTCTTCCTGCCGGCGTGCCTCGCGCAGCACGGCTGCGGCCAACTCGGGATCAAAATCGGCGAGCGTCAGGGATGGGTCATACATGGGTGGGTCGTCCTGTGGTCTGAATTGTTCGGATCCGGAACTCGATGCGGTCGGGGGCGTTGATGCCCAGCTTCATGCCGCTGCTTCCTGCGGCGTCGTTTCGACGGGCGCTGCAGGGCCGTCCGATGCGGTCGGCGACAGCAGGTGGGCGAGGCGCGCCACGATGTCGTCGATCTGCGCTTCGTCGCAGACCAGCGGGGGCAGCAGCCGGATGGTGTTGCCGCGGGTCACCGTGATGAGCAAGCGCTGTTCGGCCAGGGCGCGCCCGACCAGCTCAGTGCAGGGCCTGTTCAGTTCGATCCCCGCCATCAGGCCCTGGCCACGGATGGCGACCACGTCGGGGTGGCTGCCCAGTGCCCGCTGCAGGCCGTCGAGCAGGCGCACACCGAGCAGGGCGGCCCGCTCAGGAAGATTCTCGCGCGTCATGATGTCGAGCACCGAGCACGCGACCCGGCAAGCGAGCGGGTTGCCGCCAAATGTCGAGCCGTGCTGCCCGGGTGAGAACAGGTCGGCGGCTTGCCCCCGCGCCAGGCAGGCGCCGATCGGAAAACCGTTGCCCAGCGCCTTCGCCAGCGTGACGACATCGGGCGTGATGCCCGCATGCTGGTGGCCGAACCAGGCGCCGGTCCGGCCCATGCCGGCCTGGATTTCGTCGACCATCAGCAGCCAGTCGTGTTGGTCGCACAGGGCACGCAGTCCGCGCAGGTAATCGGCTGTGGCAACCCGGATTCCCCCTTCGCCCTGCACCGGCTCGACGAGCACCGCCACGATGTCGTGCCACTGCGCGGCAGCCTGGCGCACCGCGTCGAGATCGTTGTAGGGCACGCGCAGGAAGCCCGGCATCAGTGGCTCGAAGCCGCGTTGTTTCGCGGGGTTGCCGGTTGCCGAGAGCGTTGCGAGGGTGCGACCGTGAAAGCCGTTCTCCATCACGAGGATCTGGGGCTGCGCCACCTGCTTGCGATGTCCATGCAGGCGCGCCAGCTTGAGCGCCGCTTCGTTGGCTTCTGCCCCCGAGTTGCAGAAGAAAGCCTTCTGCATGCCGGTCAATGCGCACAGGCGCGCGCCCAGCCGCTCCTGCCCGTCGATGCGAAAGACGTTGGAGGTGTGCAGCAGCAGCCCGGCCTGCTCGCTGATGGCGGCGGCGATCTCGGGGTGGGCGTGGCCCAGGCTGGTGACCGCGATGCCGGCAATGGCATCCAGGTACTCGACGCCTTGTGCATCCCACAGGCGTGCGCCGGAGCCGCGGACGAAGGAAACGGGTTGACGGGCATAGGCCCGCATCAGGTGCGACGCGTGGTATTGCATGATTGCTGCCTCAGGTAGGTGTCTTGGGAAACGTGGGATGGGCTGGAGCAAGTCGAACCGAAGTGGCACGGAGAGCGTTTCGCCGTCATGGCTGGCTGCAGGGCGGTTCCGATTCGACGCCGTCGAGCCAGCGGGAGAACGCCGCCCGCGCAGCCTGCGGTAGCCGTGTGTGCAGGGCGCATGCCTGGGTGCGCAGTGCGCGCGGGTCGATTCCCGCCTGGGCCAGTTCGCAGGCGTGTCCGACCAGCCAGCGTTCGATCTGGCGCGGGTCTGCCTCCAGGTGGCATTGCAGCCCGAGCACATGGCGCCCGACCGAGAAGGCCTGGTTGGGGCACATATCCGTCCCTGCCAGTCGCAGCGCGCCGGGTGGAATGTCGAACTGATCGCCATGCCAGTGCAGGACCGGCACGTTGCCCAGCGCGACCAGCGGCGAGGCTTGACCTTCCTTTGTCAGCGTCAGCGGCGCAAAGCCGATCTCCTTGACACCCATGGGGGCCACCCTGGCGCCAAGCGCGCGCGCGATGAGTTGCGCGCCCAGGCAGATCCCCAGCAGTGGGCGATGGCCGTCCAGCCGCCGACGCACCAAGGCCAACTCATCCACGATGAATGGATAGGCCTCGTCGTCAAAGGCGCCGATGGGGCCACCGAGCACCACCAGCAGGTCAGCAGCATCGACAGCGCGGGTGTTCAACGCATCTCGAGTCGCATCGACATACTCGATCGTGTAGCCGCGCGCTTGCAGCAGGGGTTCCAGCGTTCCCAGGTCTTCGAAATCCAGATGGCGAATGGCGATGGCGGTCTTCATGATCGGGGTTCCTTTGTTTGGGGGTCCGTCGGCCAATAGTGGCTGTCGGGCAAGGGGCGGGCGCCGAAGAGGGCCTGGCCGACACGCACCACGGTGGCACCTTCCTCGATGGCGATCTCGAAGTCGCCGGACATGCCCATGGACAGCTCATCCAGGCCAATACCTGCGGCGGCGCTCTGGCGCAGTCGGTCCCGCAGGGTGCGAAGCAGGATGAAGCACTGCCGTACCCGTTCGGCCTCACTGGAGAACAGCGCGAGCGTCATCAGGCCGCGCACGCGAAGGGCAGAGAAGGCCGGCAGGGCGCGCACGAAGCCTGGGACATCCTCGGGTGCCAGGCCATACTTGCTGGCCTCGCCCGAGGTGTTGACCTGCACGAACACGTCCAGTGAGCGTCCCTCGACCTGCAGGCGGCGTTCCAGTGCCTCGGCCACGCGCAGGCTGTCCAGCGCCTGGAACTCGTCGGCGAAGCGCGCCACCATCCGCGCCTTGTTGGTCTGCAGGTGGCCGATGATCGACCAGTGCAGCCCGCCGAGATCCTGCGTGGCTTCCCATTTGCGATGGGCCTCCTGCACCTTGTTCTCGCCCAGCATCCGGCAACCGGCCGCGTAGGCCATGCGAATACTGGCTGCGGGCTTGGTCTTGCTCACCGGGAGCAGGCGCACGTCCGCCGGATCGCGACCCGCGCGACGGCAGGCGGCGTCGATGCGTGCCCGCACGGCGGCCAGCTTGTGGCGGAAGTCCTCCACGGTGAGGGCCTCGGGATAGCGTCCATGCGGGTCGTGGTGAAGCACGGCATCGACAGAGGGGCGCATCAGCTCACCCCCTTGTTCGCGGGGGCGGGCGCCATCACCTGCCTTGGCGCTCGTTGGGGCAGGCGGCCGTTGAGCACCGCATGCGCCACCAGCCCGATCACCAGGCCCCAGAACGCACCGCCGATGCCCAGCAAGCTGATGTTGGCGGCTGCGGCCAGAAAGGTGATCAGCGAGGCCTCGCGCGCCTGTGCGTCGGCCATGGCGCCGGCCAGGCTGCCGCCGATGGCGCCCAGCAGCGCCAGGCCGGCCAGCGTGGTGATGAAGGTCGTCGGGAAGGCCATGAAGAGGGCGGCCAAGGTCACGCCGAACACCCCGACGAGGATGTAGAAGACCCCCGCGGCGATGCCGGCGATCCAGCGTCTGGACGGGTCTTCGTGCGCTTCCCGGCCGGTGCAGATCGCGGCCGTGATGGCGGCGATGTTGAACGCATGGGAACCGAACGGTGCCATGAGCAGCGAACCGAGCCCGGTGACGGTCACAATCGGGTTCGCACTTGTCTTGAAGCCGTCGTTGCGCAGCACCAGCATGCCTGGCATGTATTGGCCGGTCAGCGTGATCAGGAACAGCGGCAGTGCCACGCTCAAGGTGGCGTTGAGCGAGAACGCCGGCATCGTGAAAACCGGCGCGGCGAGTTGCAATGCCAGCCCCGACAGATCGACGCGATCCTCGATGAGCAGGAAGGCCAGCCCCAGAACCAGGATGCCCACCACGGCATAGCGTGCGGTGAAGCGCTTGAGTACCAGATACGCCGTGATCAACAAGCCCGCGAGAACGGGGTCGATGCTCATGCCACCGAAGGCACCGATGCCGAACTGCAGCAGGATGCCGGCCAGCAATCCGGCGGCAATGCCCGGTGGGATCAGCCGGATGGCTTTCTCGAAGTACCCGGACAACCCCAATGCCACGAAGGCCGCCGCCGAGAGCAGGTAGGCACCGATCGCTTCGGCATAGGGCGTGGTCGCAAGTGCGGTGATGAGGAACGCGGCGGCCGGCGTGGACCACGCGGTAATGATCGGCTCGCGTGCCGTCCAGCTCAGGACTATCCCGGTGACGCCCACGCCGATCGAGATCGACCACACCCAGGAGGCTGTCAGCTCCGGGCTGAGGCCGGCCACTTTCGCGGCCTGGAAGACGAGGATGAAGGTGCCACCGTAGTTGACGATGACCGAGACCAGCCCGGCCACCAGGGGATGGGCGAGATCGCTCGGACAGATGGGTGAAGGCGAGGTGGATGACGACATGGCGGGCTTGGGGCTCCAGGAGAGTGGGGGATCGATCTGCTCCGAAAGCAGCTTTTTAAGCCTAAAATGGCCCGTTGTTCCCCACCACTTTCGTTAAGCGATACCAGCCAATTGTTCAAGCACGCCCAACTCGAATCGGTCAAAGCCTGGATTGGAGACCCCGCCCACGGCGCCTTGCCGCTGCATGCCCGCATTCAGCGTGCGCTCCGGCAGTTGATCCTCGACGGCGCACTCGACGTCGGCAAACCGCTGCCAGCGTCGCGGGCACTGGCCCGGTCGCTCGGCGTCTCGCGCGATACGGTCGAGTCGGCATACAGCCAGCTGCATGCGGAAGGCTTCATCGAACGGCGCGTGGGGAGCGGCAGCTTCGTGTCCGAGCGGGCGCAGGCCTCGTCAAGGCGTGGCACCGCGCCGCGCACCGGGCCCCAGCGCGAGTCGGTGCGTCTGAGTCAGCGTGGTACGTCGATACTCCAGGGCGGCGGCGTGCGCGACTTTGTTGCGCCAAGGCCGTTCGCCCCCGGGGTGCCGGAGACGCGCAGCTTTCCGCTGCGAACCTGGGAGCGCCTGGAACGACAGGTGTTGAAGGACTATGGCACCCAGGCCTTGCGGCATAGCCCACCCCAGGGCGTGGAGCCGTTGCGCCGCGCCATCGCGGACTACGTCAATCTTGAGCGGGGCGCGCGCGCCACGCCCGAGCGTGTGCTGGTACTGACCAGCTCGCAACAGGCGTTGGCCCTGTGCGCAACCGTACTGCTCGACGCGGGCGACCGGATCTTCATCGAAGACCCCGTCTACCACGGTGCCCGCAAGGCGTTCGATGCCGCCGGGCTAGCGTGTGTCCCCGTGCCGCTCGACGACCAGGGCATGCAGGTGGCGCGCCTGCACGATGCGGCGAGCCCGGCCAGGGCGGTCTTCCTGACGCCCTCGCATCAGTTCCCGACCGGTGCGACACTGGCGCTGGATCGGCGGCTCGCGGTGATCGAATGGGCGCGGCAGAACCAGGCCTGGATCATCGAGGACGACTATGACAGCGAGTTCCACTACGCGGGCAAGCCCACGGCCTGCGTGCAGGGGCTCGACCCGTACGATCGGACGATCTACATCGGCACCTTCACCAAGTCGCTGTTTCCTGGCCTGCGCATCGGTTACGTGGTCTTGCCGCCCCAGCTCGTGGCGCCCATGACGGTGGCGCGGACCTTGCTGGACGGGCACAGCGCATCCATCCCCCAGCTGACGCTGGCACGCTTCATCGAAGGGGGGCATTTCGGCGCCTATGTGCGCGCGATGCGTGGCGTCTATGCCGACCGGCTCGACGTGCTGGCAGGGCTCGTACGCGCGCATCTGGCCGACTTCGTCGAACCGAGGGTGCCGGCAGGCGGAATGCAGATGCCCTGTGTCTTCACCCGCGACATCTCCGAGCGCGCGGTCATCGATGGCGCGGCGCGGGTGGGAATCGATCTCCTGGGGCTGACGGCGCTGCATGCTTCGACCACGCACAAGGCCGGTTTCCTGATGGGGTTCGCGGCTTACACGCCGGACGAGATGGACATCGCCGTCAATGCACTTGCCGGGGTGCTCCGCGCGTTGGCGTGCCGATAGCGGCATTTGTCGTCGCATTGCGCGCGTCGTTCTGCCGGCGGTGATCCCTGCTCAGCCGATCATTCTGGTCGGGTCGACCCAACGGTCGAAGTCGTCCGCGGAGAGGTAGCCCAGCGCCAGCGCCGCTTCGCGCAGGCTGCTGCCCTCCTTGTGGGCTTTCTTGGCGATCTGGGCGGCCTTGTCGTAGCCGATGTGGGGATTGAGTGCGGTGACCAGCATCAGCGAGCGCTCCACCAGTTCGGTGATGCGCGCACGGTTCGCTTCGATGCCGACGGCGCAGTGGTCATTGAAGCTGTTCATGCCGTCGGCGAGCAGGCGCACGCTTTGCAGAAAGTTGTGGATGACCATCGGACGGAAGACATTCAACTCGAAGTTGCCCGAGGCGCCGCCGATGTTGATGGCGACGTCGTTGCCCATGACTTGCGCAGCGAGCATCGTGACGGCTTCGCTCTGCGTCGGGTTGACCTTGCCTGGCATGATCGACGAGCCGGGCTCGTTCTCTGGGATGGCGATCTCGCCAAGGCCGCTGCGCGGGCCGCTGGCCAACCAGCGCACATCGTTGGCGATCTTCATGAGGCTGGCGGCGAGGGTCTTGAGGGCGCCGTGGGCGTGCACCAGCGCATCGCAGCTTGCCAGAGCCTCGAACTTGCTGGGTGCGGTGACGAAGGCATGGCCGGACAGGCGGGTGATTTCTCTGGCAACGGCCTCGGCGTAGCCTTTCGGCGCGTTCAGCCCGGTTCCCACCGCAGTCCCGCCCAGGGCGAGTTCGCTCAGGTGCGGAAGCGCTGCGCGCAGGTGGCGTTCTCCATGCGCCAGTTGAGCGGCCCAGCCGGAGATCTCCTGGCCAAGGGTGAGTGGGGTGGCGTCCTGGAGATGGGTGCGACCGATCTTGACGACGTCGGCGAAGGCACGGGACTTCGCCTCCAGTGTGGTGTGCAGCCTGGACAACGCGGGCAGCAGCTTCAGGCTGATGGCAAGGGTAGCGGCGACGTGCATGGCGGTCGGAAAGACATCGTTGCTCGACTGGCTGCGGTTGACATCGTCGTTAGGGTGGACGAGGCGCTTCTCGCCGCGCTCGCCCCCCAGCAGTTCGCTGGCGCGGTTGGCGAGGACTTCGTTGACGTTCATGTTGGTCTGCGTGCCGGAGCCGGTCTGCCAGACCGCCAACGGGAACTCGTCCGGATGCAGGCCGGCGAGCACCTCGTCCGCTGCAGCGATGATGGCCTGCGTCTTGTCGGCCGGCAGCAGGCCGAGGCTGTGGTTGACGTGTGCGGCGGCACGCTTGACCAGGACGAGGGCGTGGATGAGCTCGACTGACTGGCGCTCCGTGGAGATGGCGAAGTTGCGCAGCGAGCGCTGGGTTTGCGCGCCCCAGAGGCGGGCGGCAGGGACGTCAATCGGGCCGAAGCTGTCGTATTCCCGACGTGTGGTCATGGAAGGGTGCTCCTCCTGGTGGGGACAACAGGCCATTCGCAAGTGCTGCACTGCTGTACCTCAATGATCGGATGGTGAATGTCCTTGAGGTCTAGCAGGCGGGCCCGGTAGTCTGCTGGCGAGGCTGGAGCGTGGCTGACGACGCTGGCCACCAGTGTCCACGCGCCTTGCCCAACGGACCAGAGATGCAGGTCGACCACGCGCGTGCCGGCGACTGCCTCCAGCCTGTCGCGTACCTGCTCGCGGAGTCCGTTCGGGCCTTCCGCGTCGAGCAGCACTGCGCCCGTCTGGCGAAGCAGGCCATATGCCCAGCGCAGGATCACCAGCGAGGCCACGAGTGCGATCAACGGATCCAGCCACTGCCAGCCCCACATCCAGGCTGCAAGCAGACCTACGATCGCAGCCACCGATGTCACCGCATCGGCGATAACGTGCACCAGCGCAGCCCGGAGGTTGTTGTCCTGGCGGGGGACATGCTCCGACGCGGCATGGTCTGGACCGTGGGCGTGGGTGTGCCGGTGCGAGTCGCACGGGTCGTCGTCATGATGATGGTGCGGGTGTCCATGCGCATGTCCATGTCCATCGGCCAGCAGCCATGCTGAAAGCAGATTGACGGCCAGGCCGGCGACGGCCACCGTCATTGCCTCGACCGCCAACAGCGGCTGCGGATGCAGCAGGCGCTGAATGGACTCCATCACCAGCCACAGGGTGCTTGCACCGAGGAAGAGCGCGCTGGTGTAGGCCGCCAGGTCGCCGATCTTGCCGCTGCCCAGGCTTAGCCGGCGATCGTTGGCATGGCGACGGGCAAGATAGTAGGCGGCTGTTGCCAACCCCAGGGCGAGCGCATGGCCGCCCATGTGGATGCCGTCGGCCAGCAGCGCCATCGATCCGGTGATCCAGCCCCCGATGACCTCGGCCACCATGGTTGCCAGAGTGAGCAGCGTGACCCACAGGGCTCGTGTCTCCGCACGTTGCTTTTCCCCCTGGCCGAAATCGTGCGGATGCCGGGTGCGTTGTTCGGTTTCACAGGCGGAGGGGCGGATCGGCAGGGGTTCGGTCCTCATGTCACGTTCCTTTGCGCGCCGGCCGGCGCAAGCGCGTCACTGCGTCGCTGTTCCGCGGATACTTCGCGCCAGCCTAAAGCCCGCCGAGCGTGCGGGCGTTGATCTCACGTTCGGTGTTGAAGATGTAGCGCTGGATGCGCGTCTCCGCGCTTCGGGGCATGGACTCGAAGCGCAGTCCGATGCGCAGCTGTTCCGTTCCGTTGGGTTTTGTCTGGCGGTTGATGTTGCGCACTTCGAGGGCCAGGGAGAGCGGCTCCTGGTCGATCAGGCGCAGCGTACAGCCGGGCACGACTTCGCCGATCGTCAGCGTACGTACGCCGGGTGGCACTAGCACTGCGGCACCGTTGCAGCTCAGGTCGATGACGCGTGCCTCGCACGCTGGGCCCTCGCTGCCCGCCGCGGGCGGGAGCGTGATTGCGATGCCGTGCGCAATCGGCACCTGCAGGCGGAAGAACTCCCTGCGTTGCAGGCGCAGGATTTCGGTGGGGATGCTGGCGCGCAGCGCCGGGCGGCCGTCGATCGATACCTGTCTGATCCCCTCGACCGAGAACTGCACGCGGATGCGGTTGAGTTGCGAGGTGCACAACAGTTGTGTGGCCTCGAGTGCCCGTGCATGGGTGCTCGGGTTGGGGCTTGCGTCGAGCAGGATGGCGTTCTGCTCGGGCTCGACTGCAAGCACGGTACTGACATACGAGAGACCGCCCCGGATGTGCGCGGACATGAGGCAGCGGTCGTCGATCATCTCCTGCAGGATCTGGATGATCTGCCGGCGTCCGCGCAGAATGTAGCGGTCGAGGCCAGCCGTATCCTGGACGGGTTGGTCCGGGGGGACCTCCTGGTGCTCGGGGCTGTGATCGATGTTCAAATCAGCCCCCGTTCGCGCGCGTTGCGCTCTCTTTCCATGCGCAGGACGTAGCGCTGGATCGCGTCTCCGGCGCTGGCCGACAGGTCGGCGAAGGCGCAGCCGATGCGCAACAACTCGACACCGTTTGGCCGTGTGATACGGAACAGGTTGCGAATGGTCAGCCTGGTGCTTACCGGCGGCGTGTCGGGCAGCAACAGGGTGCAGTCTTCGAATACTGCGCCTTGCTCGAGCGCAACGCCCCCGGGGGGCACGGCGATCGCAACGCCCCCGCGGCTGATGTCCAGGATGCTCAGCTCGACCTCGTGCGTGCGCCCGTTTCCCAGCGGCAGCGGAAACCTGCATACCACCTTGCGTGCGGATGTCGACGGCGTCTGCAGTCGGAAGAATTCGCGCCGTTGCAGGCGCAGGACGGTATGCGGGAAGGGCGCCCGAAACCCCGCCTTGCCGTCCTCGACCACCAGTGCATGGTTCTCGAGCAGGAACTGGATGCGCACGCGGTCGAGCTGGGTGACGCAGTCCAGCGCATTGGACTGCGCGATGCGCTCGTTCTGCAGGGGGTCGGTGCTGGCGTCGAGGAGGATGCCGCGCTGCTCGTCGGCTTCGATCAGTGCGGTGATGAAGTTGTGCCCGCCGGGGATCGAGCGTGCCCCGAGCAGGCCGCGATGGCCGAGCAGGGCGCGGAAGAGCGCCTTGATCTCGGCGGCGTCGCGGAGCAGGTACTTGGCTTCGTCTTCCCCGTACACCAACTCGACGCGGGTGTCTTGTTGTTCGATCTGCATCTTGTGTGGCGCTGTGCCAGTGTGCCCAGTCTGTTTGCTGGAGTTCCGCATCCTTATATCACGACAGTGGAGACCATGGCCGGCGGCCGCGCGAACGGCTTCAGGCGCCTGTCTCGGCGTCGGCGCTGCGTGGCCGCAGGCTCTCGGGCAGGTCAAGGTTGTGCGGCGGTGGGCCGGCGTCGGCCCCCTGTTCGATCCGGTACAGCCACGCCAGCAGCTCGGCTACGGCAATGTAGAGCTGGGGCGGGATGCGCGCGTCAAGGTCCACCTGCATGAGCAGGCTCACCAGCTCGGGGGATTCATGCACGAATACCCCGGCCTCGCGTGCGCGGTCGATGATCTCCTGCGCCAGCACGCCCTTGCCCTTGGCGACCACGCGCGGCGCCGTCTCGCCGGCCGTGTAGGCAAGGGCGACGGCTTCGTTGCGGGTGGCGGGGCGGGCGTCAGTCATGGCTTGGCTCGACGATCAGGCCCGACAACCTCAGGTCCACCGCTTCCAGCGCCGAAGCCAGGGCTGCGGCACCGGCGTCGAGTGCCACGAGGGTGTCGGCCTCGTCTGCGCGCAGGCGCAGGGCCACCTGCTTCCCGCTCAGGTGCAACTGGGCCTCCACTCCGCCGAGCCGGGGCAGGGTCAGCCGCAAGGTGCTGTCCCAGCCGTGGGCGGTCTCCTCTTCGGCGCTGCCGTCATCCCGCTCGGGGTCCTCGATTCGCCATTCCACCGCCTGGCCCGGCCATGCCTGGCCATGCCAGACATACTGCTGGGTGGCCAGGGCGTCGAGCTGCTGATGGACGATGGGGATCAGACGATCCGGTATGGGCGCGGTGCGCACGGGCGCGGCCTCATCGGCCAGGGCAGCGCCGCGAGCTTGGGCTGCGCGTTCACTGCCTTCGGCAGCAGCGGGCTGACCGGACTGCGCACCACTCTTCGGGCTGGCGACGCCCTGATGCACCGCTTGCCCGGTCGCGGCCTGGGACGCACCCTGCGCGGTGGAACGCGTCTGTGCCTGCCCCTGCGGCTCGCTCGTCAGGCTGGCCGTGTCGCGTCTGCCGAGCACCCAGTCGGCCTGGTGGGATTCGTAGAACAGCCCGCTCTGTCCCAAGGCCTGGCGCAGCAGCGGCGCCAGTTGGGCGCCGTTGGCGGGCGGGGCGGCAAGCAGGGGCTGGTTGGCGGCAAGGCTTGCCGGCTGCGCTGCCGGTTGGCCGGTGAGCAGGAAGCTGATCAGGCGCCCGGTCTGGCTCAGTGCCGGTTGGGCCGATGCCGTGACGGTTGCCGCCGCCTCCTGGCCGACGATGCGTGCGAACACCGCACGCGGCGTCACTTGCGATACCTCGAGTTCCAGTGTGTCGCCCGACTTGGCTGCGGTGTTGAGCGCCAGCGTCATCTGCTGGCCGGCGACCAGCGCACGGAAGGTACCGTCCGGCAGCGTGCGCTGAAGGGTTGCGAAAAAACGCTGCCCCGGCACCAGCTCGGGCAACTGCGACTGGATCTCGCGTGCGCGCTGCAGGCCCGGTACGGGCGGCTCGGAGTTGAAGAAGCTCGCTTCGTTGAGCAACCGCAGGCGGGCGGCGAGGTCAGCGGGGATCATGGCGGGAGGGGCCTGGTTCGAGTGCTCTGCGCCCTTCAGCCACCATAGGCATTGCGTACCGCACGGCCTTTGACCGAACTGGACAGCAGCTTGCGCGTGCTCTCGAGTGCCGGTTCGGCATGCAGGCGAATGCCGTGGTCGAGTTCCAGAATCTGCTTGATCACGATCTCGATCTCAGCCGCCTGGTCCGGGGAAGGCGGCTGCAGGGCCGGCGCCGCCGCCACACGCAGCGCCCCAGACTGGCGCACGAGCTCGGCCAACTCATCCCATTCGCCTGCCTCGGCGGCAAGCGCCATGCGCCGATAGAGTTCAAGCAGGGTGCGAGCGTTCTCCAGCGTAAGCATGGCTGTGATCCGCTCCTATCCCTGAACCTGCGACTCGATCGCCGCCCACGCTTCGCGCAGGCTGCCAAGCAGCCCGATGACCTCTTCGATCGCCGCCTGGTTGTTGTGCAGGTTACCGTGCAGCAGGCGATCGGCCATGTACTCATAAAGGGCGTCGAGACGCTCCGCCAACTCGCCGCCAGCCTCGATGTCGAGACTGACCTTGAGGCCATTCATGATGATGTCGATGGCTTTGGAAATGGACTTGCCCTTGGTCGGGATGTCCTTGTTCTGCATCGCCACCGTCGCGGTGCCCAGTGCCAGAAGGGCGCCGTCGTACAGCATCAGGATGAGCTTGTGCGGGGAAGCAGACTCGACGCTGGTCTGATTGCCGACGCGGGCATAGGCCGAGGCGCGATTGGGGTAGGAAGTACCAAACATGGAGATCTTGCTCCGATTGCTAGGATCGCCCGATGGACGGCAGGTTGGCCAGTTGCTGCATGAGGTAGGTGCTGGTCTGGGTCAGGCCATTGAGTAGTGTGTCGAGGGTGGAATACTGCTTACGATAACGCTCTTCCATCTTCGCCAGGCGAGCCTCCATCGTGTCGTACTGCGTCGTCAGCGACTTGATGGTGGAGTTGATGCCCTCGGTGCGGCTGTTGATCAGCCCGTCGCGGGCAATGAGTCCGTCGAGCTGGGCACTGAAGCTTGAGGCAAAACCCTTTACGCCGTCCTTGCCAGTGAAAAAGGCCGCAACGTCCTTGCTCGTATCGTTGAGTGCGGCGGTGAACTTGGTGCTGTCGAGCGCGAGCTTGCCGTCCTTGTCGAAGCTGATGCCGACCTGAGACAGCGAATTCGCACCCGTCAGGCCAGTGATCGAGGCGCCCAGTGCGTTGCGCAACTGACTCTGGATGTTGCGTGCAGTGGAGTCGCCCGTGAGTGTGGCGCCGGTCTTGTTATCGGGGTTGTAAGCGGTCAGGCTGGCCAGGGTGCTCGCTACATCGTTGTAGGCCTTGACGAAAGCTTCGACGGCAGTTTTTGCCGCGCTTTGGTCCTCGCTCACCGAGAGGGTCCCGCTCAGGCTTGCGGCCGGCGCGACGGGCTCCTTGGTGAGTGTGAGCGTCACGTTGTCGATGACGTCGGTGATCGTGTTCTTGCCACGCGTGACTTCGATGCCATCGACGCGGATGCGCGCATCCTGCGCCGCTTGTACCGAGTACATCTTGTCGGCTGGCAGGGGTGTTGCGGCCGGGTCAAAGCTCAGATCCTCGAGCCCGTCCTCGCCCGTCAGCTTGAACGCCATGTTGGCGCCCGTGGCGGTACCGCTCAAGACAAGCTGCTTGGCCGTGCCGTTGTTGATGATATTGGCCTTGATGCCGAGCGCCGCGTTGCCGTTGATGGCATCGCGCAGTTCTTCCAGTGTGCTGCCTTCGAAGTCCAGGCTGGCAGTGCGAGGGGGACTGTCGCTCGTGAAGGACTTGCCCGAGCCAGCGTCCGTGACGGTACCGAACTCGATGGTGAGTTTGCCTGCCGCGGGGGTGAAGCTGCCGCCCACGGGGGTCGAAACGCGCTGGATCTTGGCCATCTGCAGCACGTCCACCGCATAGCTCGCGTTTGCGGCGCCCGCACCGGAACTGGCAGTGAAGCCGGCGTCGCCGGCCACACTGGCCTTGGTGGCAGAGAACTTGGTTGCGGTCTTGAGCCCGTCGGTGGCGGTCTGCAGGGACGACAATGCGCCCTTGATCTGGCCGAAGGCGGACAACTTGGCCTGCTGGCTCGCCTCGCGCTGTGCCAGCAGGGTCAGGGGGCGGCTTTCCACCGACATCAAGCCGCGCACGATCGAGTTGATGTCGATGATCGAACCACCGCTCGTGATCGTTGCCATGTCGGAACCTCCTGTCTGCTGTTCGGGTCAGGCCTTCTGTTCGACCAGCAGGCCCTGCAATTTATCCAGCGCCTTGGCGATGGAAATGATCTCCTCGGAAGGGATCTGGCGGATCACTTCGTCGGTGCTGGCATCGACGACCTTGACGATCGTTCTGCCGGTGTCTTCATCGATAGAGAAAAGCAAGTCGCGTGCCACAGGCGAAATCGCTTTGCGGACTTCGTCCATTGCCTGCTCGACCTGCTCGAGCGAACTGGGCTTCTGCGCTGCGGCGGCGTCTTCGGCCGCGGTGCGCTTGCTCTGTTCTGTACGGGCCCCGGCGGCGGCTGCACCTGTTTTTGCCGTGCTGCTTGCGTCCGTAGCGGCGGCCCGTTCGGCCGACGGACTGCGGGCGCTGGATGTGGTCTGGAGCAGGTTTTCGGTCGGAACCGAGGTATTCACCGAAGAGATGTTCATTGTGGTCACCCTCATGGTGTAACGGCGCGGGGCCCTTGCGAACCCCGCGCCGTGCCAAGCAACTTAGCCTACACCGCTTACCGGAGCAGCGAAAGCACGTTCTGCGGCAGGGCGTTGGCCTGGGACAGCATCGCCGTGCCAGCCTGCTGCAGGATCTGCGCGCGGGTCAGGTTGGCGGTTTCCGATGCAAAGTCGGTGTCGCGGATACGGCTGCGGGAGGCCGACAGGTTCTCGGTGCTGGTCTGCAGGTTGGCGATCGTGGTCTCGAAGCGCGACTGCAGGGCGCCGAATTTTGCACGTTGGCTGTTCACCGCGGCGAGTGCAGAGTCGACCATCGCCAGCGTCCGCTGTGCTGCGTCGACCGAACTCACGTCGAGGTCGCTCACCTTTTGCAACTGACCTGCAGCCGCTGTTGCGGTGAAGAAATCGGTCGTGTTCGCTGCTTCGATACTGAAGGACTTCTCCGAATCGAGGACCAGCTGGCCGGTGGCGACCGCGCTCGCGCCTCCAGCGGTGGATGTGCCACCGACGGTTGCCGTCGCCGAACCACTGGCCGCATTGGCGATGGTGATGTTCTCGCCGTTCGCATTGAGCAGTGTGATGCCGTCGCCGCCGTCATTGACGCGGGCGGTGACGCCGGTCTTGGAGGCGACGTCGTTGAAGGCATTTACTGCCGAGGCCAGGCCGTCCTTGTCCACCGCTGCGCCCAGGGTGAAGGAGATGGTGACCGCGGTTGCGTTGTCCGAGCTGACGTCGAACTTGTAGGACGTGTTCGCAGTCATGGCGGTGACGTCGATCTCGGTCTTGGCAGAGGCCTTGACCCCGGTGGTACCGGTTTCGCCGTTGATCTGCTCTGCCGCCTTCTTGGCCGATGCGCCGGCCGCGATCGTGACCGTGGCTGAGCCGGTGGCGCCGCTGATCGTGATGTCACCGCCGGCGACGCGGCTGGTAGCCGCCGCGTTCGAGGCGATCGCATTGGCGGTGCTGCCTGCCGTCAGGTCGCCCTTGGCGCCAGCGTCCGTTGCGACCTTGGAGCCGACCCGGTAGTTGCCGTACTGGCTGGTGGAGAAGTTGGCGGTGCTGGCCGAGATCGACTGGCCGGCGTTGGCGCCGACCTGGAAGGTGGCGCTGCCGAAGGAGCCGTCGAGCAGCTTGGAGCCGTTGAACTCGGTGGTCTTGGCGATGCGGTCGAGTTCGGACGTGAGCTGGTTGACTTCGGCGTTGAGCGCCTGGCGGTCGGAGGCGGAGTTGGTCGCGTTGGACGACTGCACGGCCAGTTCGCGGATGCGCTGCAGGATGTCGCCGGAGGACTGCAGGGCGCCTTCGGCGGTCTGCGCAAGCGAGATGCCGTCGTTGGCATTGCGGCGGGCCTGGTCGAGGCCGCGGATCTGGGCGGTGAAGCGCTCGGAAATCGCGAGGCCTGCGGCGTCATCCTTGGCACTGTTGATGCGAAGACCCGACGACAGGCGCTGCAGCGAGGTGGCCAGCGAGCCGCCCGAGGTGCTCAGGTTGCGCTGGGCGTTGAGCGACTGAACGTTGGTGTTGATCACTTGTGACATGATTTTTCTCCGTTAGAGAAGTATCAAAAATGTTCCGGCGGTGGCCGGGTTGTCCTCTGCGAGCCAGCCTTCGAAACCTGCCAGCTGCACTCTTGGAACCTTTAACGGTCGGCCCTCGCTGAACTTTAGGAATATTCGCCGGGGCTGCTTGCTGCACTGGTCGCGGAGGCGGGCGGTTAAGATGCGGGCCGGCTTGCTTCCATGTGACAGAGGGTGTGAATGAAGGTCCAGCTTCCTTTATCGGCTCGTGATCAGGAATTATTGAGTCAGGCCACCAGCCTCTTTTCACAGGGGCGTTACGATCGGACGATTGCACTGGCGGCAGAACTCGGTGCCAGGCATCCGCGACATCAGGTTGTCCACAAGCTCCATGGCTGCGCGCTGCAGCTTGCCGGTCGAAGTGAGGAGGCCGTGGCCGCGCTTAGGATTGCCGTCCGCCTGGCGCCATCCGACGCACAGGCCTGGAGCAACCTTGGGAATGCGCTCGCATCGTGCGGGTTGTTCGAGGATGCATTGGACGCCCATCGGAGGGCGTTGGTGTTACAGCCTGTCAGTTCGGCGTTCAACCACAATCTCGGGTGTGTCCTGCTGCAGGTTGGCCAGCGTGCCGAAGCGCTGGACCATTTCTGGCGGGCCTTCGATTTCGCCCCATCTGATGCCGAACTCGCGCGCCTGTGCCGTGAACTGCTGGCCGAGCTCGGCGACCTCGACCGTGCGGCACTTTTCTGCCGGGTCAACCTCGAGCGTTTGCCTGCGGACGCGGGTGCGGCGGCAATGCTTGGCGGCATCGTGCTGCAGCAAGGGCTGATCGATGAGGCGCTCGTGCTTCTGGACGCCTCCGTGAAGTCAGTGCCTGGCGATGCGGTCGCCTGGTCCAATCTGTCGGTTGCGTTGAGGGGGGCGGGGCGGTTTCAGGATGCAGTGGAGGCCGGACTGCGCGCTGCGAGCCTGGCTCCCGAGTGGGCGCAGGCCTGCAACAATGCGGCGGTGGCGCTGCGCGACGCCGGACAGCTGATGCAGGCGAGAACCATGTTGCTGAGGGCGATCGAGTGTGATCCTGCGTTCCCGGACCCGTACTACAACCTGGGATGTACCTGCGCCGATCTCGGTGACAACGAGACCGCGCGTGAGGCCTTGATCGAGGCAATCAAGCGCGAGCCGAGAATCGACTGGATGCTGCAGGCGGCGCATGCTTGCCGGCAGCTTGCCGACTGGGACGGGGCTGAGCTGATCGAAGCCGCGTTCTTCCAGCAGTTCGGCGAGGGTCTGCAAAGTCAGGCGCATGTGCTACCGTCGCCGTTTGCCTACCTTGCCACGCCAGGTACGGGCCCGGTAGACCAGCGCGTTGTCGCCGAGCATTTTGCGGCGCAGTATGTGGCGAGGGTAGCTGTGGCGCGAACAGGCGCCGCGTCCGCTCGTGGGCCATTGCGACTGGGCCTGTTGTCCGCCGACTTCAGGGATCACGCGACGGCGCATCTTCTGGTGGGCGTGCTTGAGGCGCTCAGCCCCGAGCGTGTCGTGGTGTTTGCCTACGATTACGGTCCGGCTGTCGAGGACGCTTACAGCGACCGTCTGCGGCGGGCAGTAACGAATTGGGTGGTGCTGCGGGATATGTCCGACCGTGACGCGGCTCAGCGTATCGCAGATGATCGAATCGATATCGCGATTGACCTGAAAGGGTGGACTCAGGGGTACCGCGGGGGGATTCTGGCGCACAGGCCGGCGCCCTTGCAGATGCAGTGGCTCGGCTTTCCCGGGACGATGGGTGCGCCCTGGATCGATTACATCATTGCCGATTCAGTCACCATCCCGCACGGCGCAGAGGGCGCGTACAGCGAACGCATTCTTCGACTGCCGGGCTGCTATCAGCCAAACGACGCCCTGCGCGCGGTGGCAAAAACGCCGGCACGTAATGCGCTTGGTCTCCCCGAGGGGGCGCTGGTGCTCGCAGCAATGCATCAACCTTACAAGATAACGCGCGAAGTCTTCTCGCTCTGGTTGCGCCTTCTCGATAAGGTGCCTGACGCAGTGCTCTGGCTTCTGGTTCCTCCGGAGCAGGTTCGCCTGCGCCTGCTCGACGCCGCACTTGCTGCCGGTATATTGCCAGAGCGGTTGATCTGGGCGCCACGATTGCCGATGGCCGACCATCTCGGCCGGTTGTCCGCGGCCGATCTCGCCCTCGACACCTTTCCGGTGGGTGCGCACACCACGGCGAGCGATGCCTTGTGGGCGGGCGTCCCGCAGCTCGCCTGTCGTGGAGACTCGTTCGTGTCGCGCGTGTCTGCCAGCATAGTAGAGGCTGCGGGCATGGCCGAACTCGTCGTCGACAGCGAGGCCGGTTATGAGGCACTGGCGCTTGCACTCCTTTCCGACCGGCAAAGGCTGGGGAGGCTCCGCCAACGGCTCAGGGCACAACGTGCCGACTGCGCGCTGTTCGACACCCGGCGTTTTGCCGATCGACTCGCCCACGGCCTGGAGATGGCGAGGGGTGGGCAGCCGCTTGGTCATATTGACGTGACGGACTGATCAGCGCGTCCACGCCGCCAGCCAGTCCTGCAGGCGAGCATCGATCATCCAGTCCCTGCGCACCTCGGCCTGGAGCGCCCGGCCAAGCGCTTCCCGTTCCGCGCCGTCTGCCACAAGGCGTCGTATCGCGGCGACCCACTGCTGGGTGGTGTTTGCAACCCGGACGACCGGAAGTCTGCCCTGGTAGGGCAGGAGGTTGCTGCAAACCACGGCGTAGCCCAGCGCGCCGTATTCGAGCAGCTTGAGGTTGCTCTTCGCTTCGTTGAATGCGTTGGCCGCAAGAGGCGCGATTGCAACGTCGAGGCCGAGCGAAGCGAGCGCCTCAGGGTAATCCTTTACCGCGACCGGAGGGTGGAACTCGCGGACATAGGGCTTGAGCCGGTTTGGGCAGTAGCCGAGGAAGATCCAGTCGACTTCGGCGGCAAGAGCTTTCACGACGTCCTCGATCAGGTTGAGATCGCCGCCGTGGCTGTTGCTGCCGGCCCAGCCGACTCTTGGCCGAGCCCGTTCCCTGCGCTTGGCTTGCACGGCCCCCCAGACGGCGTTATCGAGCAGGTTCGGCGCAACCACGGTCTCTTGGGCGTAGCGACCAAAGGCTGCTGCGAGTGGTTCGGTTGACACGACGAGCCGGTCGCACAGACGGATTGCGCGGGCGAGGCGTGCCTCGATGTCGGCGGGGAACTCCCTGGCGTTGTCATTCTCGCGCGGAATGCGTGTCAGCAGGTCGTCCAGTTCGTAGACGATCAGGCTTTTCGCGTGACGTCGGTACGACTGCAGCCATTCCAGCCCAAGGTCGCTGAAGATGCGTTGGGTGACCAGCGTGTCGGGGGCGAGTGCCGCCAAGTCCCAGGGGCCAAGGAAGCGTGTGCCGGCTGCGCCCTGGACCAGGGTAGACCGGGTCAATGCACGCAAGGGCGTGAGGATGCGCATCTCCCCGCAACCTGTGGTGTCGGCGGGCTGAGCATAGATACGTGGTACTGGATGCCACGGCAGCGGGTCGCGCGCGAGCGCAGCGTCGGTCTGGAGCCGTGGTCGATTGAGGTGGCGGGTGAGTTGTTGGTTGAAGTACGGGTCTGCCGGCAACTCGCCAAGCCAATCGTCCAGCAGCGCGGCATCGGCTGCTCGTGGAGGACGGAACGAAGGGCGCGGCACAGTACTGACCGAAATGACGGTTGAGAACGGCGTCCACAGGTTGCGCCGCCCGCTGCGGGCAAGTCTAAGGCAAAGGTCGATGTCGGCGTGCACGTCCGGGTAGCGACCGGCTGCGAAACCGCCGATGTCGATAAGCAGATCGCGGCGAATCATCAGGCATCGCATGGTGATGGCCGAGCAGTTCTGCTCGAGTTGCAGTTCGGCACCGTTGCCGGTGTGGGCAGCGGAAACCCCCTGGAAGGGCGAAGCGGCGACGCCCATTTGTCCGAGTCGGATCAAACCATCGCACAGCGATCCGTCGGTAGCCAGGACGCGACCGCCGACTGCGCCGATCTCCGGGCGCAGGGCATGACGGGTCAGACCGTCGAGCCATTCGGCGTCAAGCGGAATGAGGCCCTCGCCGAGAAACAGGATCAGGTCGGCATCTGCTGCGGTCCACAGTGCGTTGGCTATGGCGGCGGGCGAGTCGCTTGCCACCTCGACGACCCGGATGCTTGGAGACCCCAGCGCAGCCAGTTCTTCGAGGCATCGACGTACCTCGGGCTGCGCCGACGGGGCCAGGGGGAGCATGATGTCTGCAGGGGCACTCGAGGCATGGCTCAGGATGCCCTCGATCGAGCGCAGAATGCTGGCCCGGTCCTTTACGGTGGGGATCACTACGGTGACCCGAACGGGATGCGCGTCGTGCTCGTAGCGGATACGAACGCTGTCTTCGAACAGGCCGTGTTCGATGTGTGCCTTCAGACCGAGCCGTTGCAGGTGCTGCTGGAGCAACTCCGCACGAAAGCCCAGTGGTATCGACTGATCGGGCAGCAGGCGCTCGAGGGCAACGTTCGCGATGTGCTCGATGCCCCGGCCGTCGTCGCGCTCGAGCGCGCGCAGCATGGCGGCGAGCGCCAGCGCGTCGGTTGGCGAGTCGCCAATGTCGTCGAGGGCCGCCAGCATCAGCGTCCGGCGACCGATAACGGCGCCACCTACCGTCAGGGTTGAGCGTAGCCAGTCCGGATTGCAGCCGGGGGCCAGCCATGTTCGTACGGGGCCGTCAGCGACATGGCGTCCGTCTCCATCGGTGAACACGAGCGTCGCGTCCGGGGCTGCGATGAGTCTTTGCGCTACGAACAGCAGGGCATCTTCCGTGAGTGTGTCGCCGCCGTTCAACAGGGTGACCCAGTCCTCCTGAGCTGTATCGATGATGCCTCGCGCGACGGCTGCCGCCTCCTCCTGGGGAAGCGTGTGCCAATCGAGTCGATCGGAGCCGATTTGCGGCGCCGGATGGCGGGAGAGCACGTCGAGATGCCAGTGCTCGTAGAGTTGTGCTGCGATGGCGTTGAGCGATCTCTGCAGCGCTTCGTCTGAGCAGCGCGTTGCATCGAGCACGACCCGAATCGGTGGCGGCGTAACCGAGGCCAGGTGCAGGTCATGCAGGCGCGCAGCCGGCTTGCCGATTTTCAGACCGGCCTTCCATTTCGCGTAGGCTTCACGCGGGACGAATCCTTGGTGATCGAGCGCGTCTACCAAGGGCGGTGACTTGAGGCTGTCGGTGGCAAGCGCTGAGGCCAGCGCCCGCCGCGTTGCCTCGAGGTAGCCGCGACCGAAGCGCTGATCGGGTTCGAGGTGGTTACCCTCGGCCCATTCGTTCCAGGCGTTGATGAACACGAGCTGCTGGCTTTCGGGGCGTGCCGCGACGCTGCGCAAGGTCTCGGTCAGCCAGTGCTCATAGGCCTCGGGCGAACTGTCGGCGATGATGAAGGCGTTCTTCCTGCGGCGGGCAGAGTTGTCCCATGACGGCGTGACGCCGGGGAAGCGCAGATGCGGAACCTCGGGCCGGGCGAGTTCGGTTTCGACCAGATCGCGGTAATCGACGACGAAGTGGCCATCCGGCAGCACGACGCTCGGGTTGTCGTCAGTAATTGCCATCCAGTCTGGCTGGAAATCGACCGAAGCGTCGAATCCGAGCGCGTGAGGGTTGTCGCGCTCGTTGAAGAAGTTCTCCACCCGGCAGACGAAGAGTTCGCCGATGCCGGCCTTGCGCGCTTCATTGCGCCAGATGGAAAGCGTGCGCTGCGGGTCGGGTAGGTGGCGGGCACGGTAGATCAGGATCAGCGGCTTGCCGTCTATCCGGATGTAGCGCGGATCTCTGAACGCCGTGATCAGGTAGCGGATGTGTTCGCGGTCGTCATCATCGTTGTAGTTCTGCCCGATCAGGACCTCCTGTTCCGCGCCATCCCAGCGCCGCGTCCAGTTCTCGTTCGCCCAGCACAGGCAGAACGGGAAGTCCGGTTCGCCCGACGCGAGGATTTCCTCGAATGGGCGTTCCAGCAGGCGTTTGCCGTTGAACCAGTAGTGGTAGTAGCAAAACCCGTGGATACCATGCTCGCGCGCGAGTTCCGCCTGAGCTGCGCGCGCTTCGGGCAGGCGCAGGTCGTAGAACCCGAGATCTGCAGGCAACTGCGGTTGATGATGGCCCGGAAAACGCGGGACGGCCTTGGTGACATTCGTCCACTCGGTGAAGCCCTTGCCCCACCAGGCATCGTTCTCTGGAATGGGGTGGAACTGAGGGAGGTGGAAAGCGATGAGTTTGGGGTTCATGCGGGCTTGTCTTCGGCTCGATGGTGAGTGCTTTTACCGTGTGCAGGAAATGACGATCGGCTGCATGAAGTAACCGCCGAAGCGGCCTGTGGAGAGCAGGCCTTGGAGCGGGTCAAAACAAACGCCCAAGCGAACACTCGAGAAGCCCGCGCTGCGACAGATGTCGAGTAGGTCCCAGCCGAAGTTGTAGTAAGCGAGGTGGGTGCCGTGATACTCCGCCGGAAACAGATGCGTGATCTCGCCGGAGGCATCAAGCGTTGCACGTTTTCTAGACACGCTCATCGTCTGCGAGAAAGGCGCGCTGAACACGAGTTGCCCGCCGGTTCTCAGTACCCTGAAACACTCGGCGAGAGCAGTCTCGACGTCCGGCACATGCTCGAGCAGATCTGCATGCGCTACGACATCCAGGCTCTGGTCTGCGAACGACAGGCGCAGAATGTTCTCGTGTCGAACCGTTCGCCCCCCAATGCTCACCGGCGCGCCGCCCCGGATGTCTGTTGATTGGAACTCTGAGCCTATCAGGTTCGGCAGGCGGCTCGACAGGTGGTCGTAGAGTGGCGTGGTCGCTTCCATGAGCAGAACCCGAGCACCACTGCCGATGTGTGAAACAGCGCGCTCGATCGAAAGCCCGAGCACCCTGGCGCGGTTGTGTGTGTGACAGTGCTCGCAGAGCATGCCCTCACGCAGATGGGTGTGACCTTCAAGTTGAATTCCAGCTGAAACGGTAAACGTCGTTGCGTGTTGGCAGAGCCCGCAATAGCCCGGGAATCTCTGCTGGGCCGCGATGTGGCGCTCAATGAGCGCTTGTTTGTCCTTGATTTCCTTGTCCCACGCCAGGTAGGACTCTGGTTCGGAGAACCACTTGAACCCGGTAAGTTCGTGTGCGCTCAGGTAGCCGAGCGCAGTCAGAAGGTCGGGAGGGTTCGTGCCGGGGCCTGCAGCTGTCGATGTCTTCGATGGCCGTGGTGGAGGACTTGCCTTGGAGGGGGCGTTTGCTGCTCGAAGGGCGGCTAATTCATCACGCATGCGATCGTAGTCGTCGAGCCGGTGTCTTTGCTCATCCGATGGGCTACGAAGGTCGGCAAGCAGTCTCGCCCACGCGACGGGCCCAAGTGTGGGAGCCTTGCCCAGGATGTCGCGTACCAGCCCGTAGTCGTCGTTGCTTACCGAGCCAGAGCGCAGGATCGGGCTGAGCGTGGCGAGTGCATCTTCAAAGCGTTGTTCGATACCTTGTGTCAGAGCCAGGTTGCGCCTGGCTGAAACGGACTTCGGGTCGCGCTCCAGTGCCATGCCGAAAAGCGATATAGCGGTCTCTGCATCGCTTTGGCGAACGGCGATGCAGCCCAGATCATGGTAGGCATCGGCAAGCGGCGTCCCTGCAAGTACCAATGCGCTCAGGATGTCGGTGGCCTCAGCGAGTTTGTCACTGGCGATGAGGGCACGTGCGACCTCCAGTTGCCGGCGATCTTCTGCGAGTGCAGGTGCCTGCAAGTCGGGGAGCGCTTCCGACTCGTTCGATAGGGCTTGAGTGGGCAGTTCGCTTGCGGCGGCACCCGTCGAGGCGACACCGGGGGCAGGTGTTACCTCGGTTGTCAGCATGTCCTGAGCGGCAGAGAGGGCGCTTGCAGCAGCAGCGCGCAGCGTCTCCAGGGCGACGTCTCGGCTGGAGAGTTCGGCGCGCAGCTTTGCAGCCTCATAGCGCAGGTCGGCGAGCAAGCGTGCCCAGGCGACTGCGGACAGCTCGGAGGCCGCACCGAGGATGCGACGAACAAGAGTCAGCGCCCCTGTGTCGTGCGGATGCTTGCGCAGGAAGGGGCTAAGCGTACTCAATGCGCCCTCGAAGTTGCCCCCTTCGGCTTGCAAGGTCGCCGTGCCCAGCACTGCACGAGCGCTGTCGGGCGCACGTTCGGTCGCCGCCTGCATCAACTCGAGTGCAGCGTCGCGCTCGCCCTGAGCGAGCGCGATCTCGGCGAGGTCGGCATAGACTTCCCAAACTGGCGTTCCCTCCGTAGCGAGGGCGATCAATGCCTCCGCACCGTCCACGCGGTGTCCGGCAGCCAGCAGCTCTGCTGCTGCCTCGTAGCGCGGGTAGTCGTCCGATCGAAGTAGTGCCGGTGCACATTCGGCAGTGGGGGCAAGGGCCGTCTCCACAAGCCTGAGCACGGTCGCGGCCAGCGGCTCCGCGGGTGTGGCCGCGGTATGGTGGGCGCGCGCAGCCAGACGGCGGTTGAGCGGCAGCGTCGGATCGATATGCCATTCCGTCGTCCCCGGCTTGCGGTGCGGAACCAGCGGGTGCGGATCGTGTGCGAAGCCGAGAGAGTGAGAGCCGTGTGCCAGCTTCTGCCATGAGCTTGCGACAAGCTCGCGGACCTCAGGGCGAGCCTGGCTCTGCCCGGCATGAATGCGGAAGCGGCTGAGCGGGCGGGCGATATAAACGGCGTCGCCTTGCGAGAGCAGGTTGTGCCAAGCAGCGATGTCGCCAACCACGCGGATGTCGTCATGGCCGTCGAAGGCGGCATAGTGCGGTCGAATCCAGGCGATATCCGCACGGCGGAACATCACCGTGCTGGGTTCGCCGATGAAGTTGCTCTGGAGCGCGATTACCGCACCTGCCAGGGCCTCGCCACGGAACACGCAGTCTTGCTCGGCGAGCGCCTCCGTGTGGTGATCGTCGGAGAGTGCCTTGCCATCGCCGTCGATGCGTTGGCGGCGCGAGAAGACCAGTGTGGCCTGCGGATCGCTGCGGAATGCCTCCACCATGCGCTCGACGCAGTCGGGTTCGAGCACATCGTCGTCGCACAGGAATTTGATGAAGTCGCCGCGCGCTCGTTCGATGCACTGGATGAAATTCGCCCGCCCGCCCAGGGTGGCTGGGTTCCTGATCCACTCGATGCGATCGGCCGTGGCAAGGCGGCTGGCGATCTGGCGAAGGAGATCGTTGCCACTGTCGTCGCTGACCAGGATCTGGAGGCGGGGATAAGTCTGTGCCAGCGCGCTCTTCAGGCAGGCAGCAAAGTGCCCGGGCTTGAACGCGGGGATCGCGATCGTGACCAGCGGCAGCTCTCCTTCAACCATGCGGCGGTCCGCGGTGTGCAGCACCAGCGTGTCCGCATGAGGGGTTGCGGTGGTGAAGCCTGCATAGCGGGCACGTTCGATCAATACGTGGGCCTGCGCGCCGACCGCGGCGATGCGTAACTCGCCGCCCGGGCGCAGACTGCGGCGAAATGCCCGCATCAGCCGGAGCTGCTCGCCGATTGGTCTGGCAACCAACGTGCCGTCGTCCTCGATGGCGGCGAGCGCAGGCAGTTGGTCGGGCAGGGCGGTGTCTTCATGACCCTCTGTTTCTGCTTCAGTGGGGCCGACAGCCACCGCATCGTCCGCCCCCGCGGTCGAGATCGGGCGCGACGCGATGCGGGAGAAGATGAAGGCGTGGTTCTCGAAGCGCGCGAGATCCAGCACCTGCCCCCAATCGCGATGGAAGGTCTGTTCGAAGCCGAGCTCGGCCATTCTTGCGATCAGGTCGTTGTTGGTGATTCCCCACTGCCAGATGTGGTGGACGTCGCGCCAGTTGCGATCGTGCGCAGGGTGCTTTTCGTCGAGCTTGCGGAAGAGGTCGGCATAGGTCGGGTGGTTGCGGTCGTGCGGGACGTTGCTGAAGTACGCATCCTCTCCAAGATCGAGCAGCCGGATCGACTGCTCGCCGGTGTATTGCTGGTTGAAGATCACCACGTGTGACGCACGCGAGGCGTACATGCGCAGGATTTCGCCCCAGTCGGGGCTGACCTGATGGAGCAGGGTGTCGAAGAGGAACACGACGTCAAAGTGCGGTAGCTTGGCGAAGACCTCGCGATCACCGAAGTTGCCCTGGACATAGGCCAGTCGCGGTTCGTCGGCAAGCGCACTGAGGAAGTTGCGGGTCGGATGAGTGTCGACTTCGGTTCCGCCCACGCAGCCCGGTTGCGCGAGTGCGTGAAAGGCGTACACACCATGCACTGCCCACAGCCCCCCAAGGTCTGCGAAGCGCCATGGGCCCTCGATGCCGCGGGCAACGCGCTCGATCAACTCGAGCTTGCCGGGATGGGGCGGGTTGACCGGTTCAGTGGCACTGCTCATGGCATGGACCTTCGGTTCGGAGGTTGCATAGGTACCTGCCGACTTCCTCCGCGCTACACCACATCAGCACGTCCAGTATCGACAGGTTGGGTTCGAAAACATAGGGGCGGCAGGCGTAACGCAGGTCGTTCATCTTTGTGAAGCCGAGTTCGATCCCGGCTGCCGACCACTCCTCAGGGCGAAAGATATCCTGTCCGCCGGGGGGATTCAGATAGGCATCTGCGCCAAGGTGGGCAGCAATGCGCAGCGCCCATTGTCCTGCGTGCTCGATGTTGTCGAGGGCAAGGTCTAGCGCGGAGCAGCGCTGAGGTGAGAAGGCAATACCGATCCGCTGCGAGACCGCGGCCAAGCTCGCCAGATTGAGACCGACCAGCGAGTCGGCGTCAGGATGGGAGAATGTTTCGCGCACTAAATCGACGACCTCGCGGAAATACGGTGCATGGCGGCGGTAGTGCTGCAGCTGGGCGAGCAGTCTGCGCTCGGCCTCGGCAGGCGCGGCAAGGCGTACGGCGGATAGTGCCGTTCCGTGTGGTACTTTCTGCACGGGTATGCAGAAGTACTGCCAGCCGCTGGTCGGATGCAGGATGCGATTGCGGTTCATCCAGCTGCGTCGGTTGTACTGCACGACATCAAACGCCACCCAGCGGTCGACCTTGGCCATCAGCTCGAAGTAGCCGATGTATGGGAACGGGTAGGGTTGCATGATGCCAAGCTTCATCAGCCAGGTACTCCTTCGCGCCTGGCCTGCAGTCGGCGGCCGATCTCGTCGGCGTGCGCAAGCGCAAGGTCGATGAGCCCGCATATCACCTCGGCGATCCCCTCATCGACGCGCGGTCCCAGCGGAATCTGAAGACTGCTGCGACACAGCGCGTCCGTGACCGGCAGCAGCGGAGGCCTTGCCTGCTCGGCATACGGTGACAGGTGATGAACACCGGGGTGGAAGTAGCGTCGGGCAAGGACGTTCTCGGCTCGCAGCAGATCGAGCAGATCGTCGCGCGACAGGCCTGCTGCGGAGTCGACCTCGAGCACCGCATACTGGTAGTTGTGTGCTTCGCCATTCGGGTAGTCGTAGAGCCTGACCCCCCGCCAGACGGCGGCGCGTTCGCGGTAGCGCATGAAGATGCGACGGTTGTGATCGCGGTGGGCGTCGAAGTGTCGTAGCGACAATAAGGCCATGGCTGCCTGCGCCTCGCTCATCTTGCCATTGATGCGCAAGCCAACGTCGGCGAAGCTGTGCGCCTGGTGGAAATTGCGGATCGTGCGTGCTCGCGCTGCGATCTCGTCATCATTGGTGGTGAGGCAACCGCCTTCCGCTCCGCTGATGATCTTTGTCGCATGAAACGAGAACGCTTCGATACGACCCAGTCCGCCAATGAACTGGCCTGCATGGCTGCAACCGAAGGCATGCGCGGCGTCGTAGAAGAGTTGGAGCCCATGTGCATCGCACAACGCTGCAAGCCCGCTCGGGTCGCACGCGGTGCCCCAAAGGTGAACCCCTAGCACAGCGCTGGTCTGCGGGCCGATATGGGGGGCGACGGAGGCTGCGGTCAAGCCGTGCGTATGCGCGTCGACATCCGCAAATACGGGCTCCAGTCCCGCCCATGATAGTGCCTGAACGGTGCCGGGAAACGTGAATGCAGGCACGATCACTTGGCCACCGAGCCTCAGCGCGCGTGCTGCGATCGCGAGCGCGATCGTGCCATTGGTGACGCAGATTGCGTGCCGTACCCCGAGGGCATTCTTCACCGCCTCTTCCAGTTCTGCTACGAGAGGGCCGTGGTTCGTGTAGTGGCCGCGCGCGAAGATGCCGTTGAACGCGGCTTTGAACTCGTCCCAAGGGGGCAGGTTTACCTGGCCGACGGGGATCTCCTCCGCGAAGCTTGGGGGGCTGCCGAAGAGCGCCAGTTGCTCGAGAGTCTCTTTTCTCATTTGGCCTCCTCGATTGCGGCGAGCGCAGCCCGTACGGCGGGGGCGTTGAGTACGATGAACCGGACCAACGCGGCGATGTGCTCGATATCCTCAACGCTCACCGACTCTCCGGTGGGCATCTGGATGATGCAGGTCGATAAGGTCTCGGCAACCGGCAGGGGGGCGTGGTGGGGGTTGTCCTGCAGGTGCAGTGCTGGTGCGTAGTATGGGCGCGCCAGGGCTCCTTCCGCACGGAGCAAGGCTACAAGCGTATCGCGTGACAGGGGCCAGTCGTGGGATAGGCGAAGCAGCGGAAACTCCGCGTTCGTGGCCTCTTCCTGTGGATAGGGTATCCAGGATAGACCCGGGATGTCGCGAAATGCCTCTTCGTAGGCTCTCAGGCGCGCTCGGTTGCGGGCGATGATGGCGGGCAGCCCGTCCAGCGCGGCGAGTGCGCTGGCAGCATGGATCTCGTTGAGCTTGGCATTCATGCCGAGCGTGTCGATGGAACACTCGCCGGAGTAGCCGAAATTGCGTTTGCGCCTGAGCAGGGCCGCGAGTTCATCATTGTCCGTTGTGACGTAACCGCCCTCGAAGCCGTTGAGAAGCTTTGTCGCGTGCAGGCTGAAGACCTCCGCGATACCGAATCCGCCGATCGGCTTGCCGCGGTATGTGGCGCCCAAGCCATGCACCGCATCATAGAGCACGGGTATTCCGTGTTGCTTGCCCAGCGCTTCGAGTTCATCGATGGGGCAGGGGCTGTTGGCCTGGTGGACACCGAGGAGCATGAGCGTGTCATCGCGGAGCGCGTTCGCGACGCTGGCTGCTGTCAGTGTGTGGGTGTCCTTATCAACGTCGCAGAAGATCGGCTCCGATCCCGCCCAGCGCACGATATGGGGCAAACCGGTGTACGTGAAGGTTGGAATGACTACGCTGCCCTTGCGGCCGCCTGCGACGCTCTCCATGAGCGCAATGAGGGCGAGTCCTGCATTCGCGTACGCAATGCAATGCCTAACGGCGTGAAAGTCTGCCAGTCGTGCTTCCAGCTGTTGGACGAGAGGGCCGTTGTTCGACAGGCGGCGGCCTTCGAATGCGCCTCGCATCAGCTCGAAGAAGTGCTCGGTGTCCGGTTTGGCAAGCTGCCCGATCGGTCGTGGTCGATCGAAGAGGGCTGGCCCGCCAAAGAGGGCAAGGTCGGCGACGGTGTGTTTGTCATTCATTGTGGGGGCTCAGGACAGGAACGACGCAAGTGGCGTGCCCTCAAGTTCGGCGACGATCGCTGCGCTGATCGTGGGGTCCAGCCTACCGGCCCAGCGGGTGGTGACGCTCGGGTGCTTGAACACCGCGCGCGGATGGCTGCTGTGCTCGACTCGGGATGCCTGCAAAAAGGTCTCCGTCTGCGGGTGAAGCGTCAGCCCAAGTGCCTCCAGCATGCGGGCGGTGTACGCAGCCGGCGTTTGTACCCACTGCTCGTAGCGGGCAAGGTGAAAGCGCTTGGGATAACGCCGAGCCAGGTCGAGGTAGAGAGAGGTGACGGACTTCCAGTCGTCGAAGCCCCAGTACTCGCCTACTGCAGTCTTACGGCAATTTCCGCTTCGCCACTCGGCGTTCGGGTCTGCGTTGGCAGGAAACTCGAGCGGATTTGCCAGCCACGAGTGGATCGTGGCTCGTGGATCCCTGACGATACCGATCACCTGCGCATTGGGTACGAGATCGAGCAGGCAGGGCAAGAGGTGGTGGTAACGCGTGGACTTGATTGCCAGCAGGGGCGGTGCATCCTCGCGCTCGGGGAAGTCAGGGATCAGCGCATCACGGCGAAGATAGTCCTGGTCCAGGTAGTCGCTACGGGTGTCGTAGGTTGCCTGCAGTAAGGCCGACCAGGCAGCTGCGGAGCTGTGTTCGTCCAGTGCGTTCTTGAATTCGTATGAGAACAGCGGGCACAACTTGTAGCGTACCGAAGGGTGTGAGGCGAAGATCTGTCCGATCCAGTTGGTACCTGAGCGGGGCATGCCAGCGATCCAGACAATGTTCTTCATAGAACGTCTCCGGCCTGCGGGGTGAGAATTGCGTCGAAACGATAGTGGGCAGCGTAGAACTCGGGCGGCATGACACGCGTCCGGCAGTCCCAGCCGCTCTTGCGCGCCAAGGCAATGAAGTCGCGCTGAGTATGCCAGACACCGATCGCCGACCGCGGCGTATCCAGTGTGTCGGGACTGGGCATGTTCGCCCCGAAGAAGGCCGCTGAGCGGTCACGGTCTGGAATGTTGCCGATGAACACGCGACTCAGTCTCGGGCAGTTGCTACGCAGCGCGGAGAGGACGGCCCCCGCCCGTTCGGGCGAGAGATACTGCAGCGAGCCGTAACACACTGCCTTGGTGAAGTCGCTGCGCAGCGTGCTCGACAGAAGATAGTCCAGCACCTCCGACAGCTGGAACCGCTCCTGGCTGTCCGCGGCGAAGCGACTGCGCGCAATCTCGATCAGGTAGGGGGAGGCGTCCACACCAACCCCGTCGGTACAGCGTGCGAACCAGTGTGTCGAGAGCGCGCCATTCCCGCAGCAAAGATCGAGCAGTACGTCGTCCTCTGACAGCTCCAGCGCAGCCGCCGTGCAATCGAGTATCAACTGAATCTGATCGCTCTCGAGCGGGGCGCCTCCGAGCGTGCGTTTCACCTGCCCCCAAAGGTCGTCGGGTGCGCAGCTGCGGGCGTGGGCATCGTAGCTATCGTTCTCGGGCCTGGATCGCTTCATCGCGGTCTCCCGTTCTTGTGGGCTGGCTCATCATCAGCCAGGCGAAGATGGTCGCCAGTTTCTCGGCGCTTAGCGGCGGTACAGGCACGTCTTCGCACGTGGGTTCAAGCGCAGGCGGGAACAAGTCACTTCGGTCGAAATAGGTGCGGGCGACGGCACTGTTTCCCGCCTCGTAGCGTCTGCGGACGGCGTTGCGGCTCGCCTGGGTATGAAGTGGCGTGTCGTCGAGCCCGAGCGTGGCCGCCTCCTCCGAGAGTCGGATCAGCTGTTTGTGATAGCGACGCTTATCAGCCGTGGGCAATGGCAGACGGTTGATGATGCGCTGGAATTCGAGCAGGTCCCTGACCAACCGGAGGTTCTCCCTGCCTGCAGGGTAGCTCAGCGATGGAGCAGGAACTTCGAGCAGTTCCAAGAAGTCGCGGCGCACATCGAAGCATTCGTCGTCCTCGGCGTAGGTGCGCACGACCATCTGCTGCAGCCCGAAGACGCTAGCCCACCGGCCGAGCCTGTGCTCGTAGTCCCAAAGATCGTCATGATCAGCAATGCTCTGCTCGAAGCTTCCGCTGTAGCCCAACGCTTTGACCGACTGGTTGTACCAGGATTCGATGGCGTCTTCCTGGCGACGGATATACACCACGATCGCCACCGTGTCTGGCGCATAGCCGAGTGCGGCGAGCATGTCGCTGACCGCGCTTGGGTCCGATAGCCAGTAGAAATTCTCGCTACTCAGTACAAGCTGCGAGCCTGAAGGATGCGCGTCGAGTTCGCGTCGGAGCTTGCCGATGAGCACATCGAACGGGAGACGTTCCCCCGTTGCCCAGTCCGGGTAGCCGCCTCCGGTGAGGAACGCAAGCTCGTGCTGGGCAAAACCGAGCTCTATCGATTCCGGGTACACGAGCCCCGAGCGTGCAAGCTGTCCGCGGTTCTGCTTCAGAAAGTACTGCAGGGCAGTCGATCCGGTCTTGGGCGTACCGATATGGAGTATGCACCGCACCCGTCGAAGGGCTGGCTTGTCTCGCACGAGTGGTATCGGCATTCGCTTGTGGTCTCAGGGTTGATCTGTCAGGTCACAATCCCCGCCTCGTAACGGGTCGCCCGGTCGCAGCCCTTGTCGTGTCCCCCGCTGGTGGTTCCGGTGGGACCGAGCGGTGAAGGTCATGAGACTGAAGGGCGGATCCGGATGTCGATAGCGAGAGTAACGCATCAGCTCAATATCGAAGGCGCGGAATAGGCGGGTTATCAGCCTGCCAATTCGATCGTTTCCGTCCGATGCTCCATCGGGGGAGGGTCCTTGTTCCTCAAGCACGAAAAGCGAGAGTCCCGCCTGGGGACTCTCGCTTCACGGCATCACACCTTGATTAACCTTGCAGCAACGACAACACCTGCTGCGGCAGCGCATTGGCCTGAGACAGCATCGCCGTGCCGGCCTGCTGGAGGATCTGCGCACGGGTCAGGTTGGCGGTCTCGGAGGCGAAGTCGGTGTCGCGGATGCGGGAGCGCGACGCCGACAGGTTCTCCGACGAGATCTGCAGGTTGGCAATCGTGCTTTCGAAGCGCGACTGCAGGGCGCCGAACTTGGCGCGCTGGCCGTTGATTGCGGACAGGGCCGCATCGACCATCGCCAGTGTTCGCTGCGACGACTCGACCGAGCTGACATCCAGGTTGCTGACAGCCTGCAGTTGAGATGCAGCAGTCGTGTTGTTGAAGAAATCGGTTGTGTTGGGCGCTTCGATGCTGAAGGAGCGATCGGAGTCGAGGATGAGCTGCCCAGTGCCGATCGCGCTCGCGCCGGCGCCTGTCGAGGTCCCCCCGATGGTCGCTGTTGCGGACCCGGAGGCGGCATTCGCAATGGTGATGTTTTCGCCGGCTGCGTTCAACAAGGTGATGCCGTCGCCGGTATCGTTCACTCGCGCGCTCACGCCTGTCTTGGCCGAGACATCGTTGAAGGCATTGATGGCTGCTGCCAGGCCGTCATTGTCTTCGGCGCCGATGGTGAAGGAGATCGTCAGCGGCGCAGCGTTGTTCGAGGTGATGTCGAACTTGTAGCTGGTGTTCGGTGCGCTGAAGTCGATGTCGAACTCGGTGCGTGCACTGGCGGTAACCCCTGTCGTGCCGCTTTCGGCATTGATCAGTTCGGCGGCGTTCTTTGCCGAGGCGCCTGGACCGATCGTCACCGCTGCAGTGCCTGCGGCACCGCTGATGGTGACCGTTCCGCCCGCCACGCGGTTCGCAGCCGCCGCGGAGGAGCCAAGTGCGAACGCGGTGCTACCCGGGGTCAGATCCCCCTTCGCGCCGATGTTGGCTGCAACCTGAGAGCCGATTCTGTAGCCGCCGTACTGGTTCGTGCTGAAGTTCGCGGTGGTGGCCTGGATGGTCTGGCCGGCGTTGGCACCGATCTGGAAGGTGGCGGTGGAGAAGGAGCCGTCGAGCAGCTTGCGGCCGTTGAACTCGGTCGATTTGGCAATGCGATCGAGCTCCGATGTCAGCTGGTTGACCTCGGCATTGAGCGCCTGGCGGTCCGATGCAGAGTTCGTTGCGTTGGCCGACTGTACGGCAAGTTCGCGCACACGCTGGAGGATATCGCCGGCAGACTGCAAGGCACCTTCGGCCGTTTGCGCAAGCGAGATACCGTCGTTTGCGTTGCGGCGCGCCTGATCCTGGCCGCGGATCTGCGAGGTCATGCGTTCCGAGATCGCCAGGCCCGCGGCGTCGTCCTTGGCGCTGTTGATGCGCAGACCCGAGGACAGGCGCTGCAGCGAGGTGGCGAGCGAGCCGGCCGAGGTGTTCAGGTTGCGCTGCGCGTTGAGCGAAGCGATGTTGGTGTTGATGACTTGAGCCATGATTGATCTCCGAGGGTGTCCGTTGCGTCTGCAGTACGGCCAGCGTTGTCGGAATGCCAGGTCCGGGGTAGAGCGTGGTCGTGCTTGACCGGCTCTCAGCGAATTCCGTGCCAGGTGGTCAAAGCGGATTCTATGGGGCCGGATCGGCGATCAAAGGCCGGAAAATGCCGGTAAATCAGCGGCTATTCGGCAAAGCTTGCCGGTTTTGTCATGGTCACTGCGCATAGTTTGCCGCCTGCCCGTGCCGCGCTGCCGGTTGCCGGCAGGCAGCGGAGTGTGCATGGCAGGCGGTTCAGCGTGACCACACCCTGACCGACCCGTCAGAGAAACCGGCGATGATGCTGCGGCTGCGGAGGTCGTGTGCGACCGCGGTCGTGGTCAGGCCGCTGCTGCGCACCGCGGAGGGGGCGTCGGCCTGCCAGTGCCTGACGAGTGTGCCGGCGCTTACGTTCCACTCCTGGATCCGGCCTGCGGGCAGGCCGGCGAGCAGGGTGAGGCCGTCGGGCGCGAAGCGCGCACTGACGATGGAGGTTCGGTCATGACCGATCGCGCTGACCGCCTGGTTGCGCTGCAGGTTCCAGACCATGCCCTTGCCGTGATAGCGGCCGACGAAGAGCAGGCTGCCGTCCGCGGACAGCGCCAGTGTCGAGATGCCGCTGGCAAACTTGTGTGCGAGCAGCGTGCTGCCGGTATCGAGGTCCCAGGCGCGCAGCATGCCGTCGTCGGCGCCGGTGATGCCGATGCGGCCGTCCGCGGTGATGGCCACCGCCTGTACGCCGTTGCCATGGCGAATGCGCGCAAGCGGCTCGTCGCGGGCGGTGTCGATGAGCAGCGCCGAGTTGTCCTGCAGGCCGACGAGCAGGCGCTGGCCGTTGCCCGAGACGGCGATCGACAGTACCGGAGCCTCCATCGCCCAGGTGCCGATGGCACGGCCGCTGGCGACGTCCCATAGCGCGAGTTGATGGCGCTCGGCGGTCGCTGCGAAGCGCCCTTCGGCCGAAAAGGCAGTCGCTACCAGCGCAGAGACCTGGTCCGGCTTGTGGTTCCAGTCGTAGAGGCGTGCGCCGTCAGCCGTGCGCCACAGGCTGCCACCGTGCTGCACCGCGCCGACCAGCACGTGTTCGGCATCCAGGCTGATGCTGAGCGAGAACACCCCCCCTTTTTCCGTGGTGCGCCACTCTCGCAGTGGGGTGTCGCTGCAGCCCGCGAGGGCCAATGCGAGGGACAGCAGCAGGGGGCGCACGGGAAGGATGTTCATCTTCATGGCGTCAGCGCCGCATTGCTGCGGGCTCGGGTTAGGGCATGAGCCAGGGAGGCGTCATGGTGCATGGCTGGCGTGAGGCGCCTCGATGCCCGAATCCTATCGCCTCACGGTGGGTCAGGCCAGCCTGGATACAGCATTGTCTGTGGCGGCGTCAGCCGCGAGCTTTTCTGGTCCCGACCCTGGCGGTGTTGCCTTCAACCCCTCGCGGCTGGCGCCGCTCCTACGGGGGAGGCGGGCCACGGTCTGCTGTGGGAGCGGCGCCAGCCGCGAGCTTTTCCTGTGCCCGGCGCGATGCCTGTTGTTGGCCGGAACCTGCGCCTACCGCGCCAGCGGCCCTACAAGCCACGCACCCAGCGCCAGCGCCAGGCCCAGCGCTGTCAGCAGTGCAAAGAGCAGGGCGGCATGCCGGCGCAGCGCTTGCTCCAGTGCACTTGCAGGCGGCGGTGCGATCGCCTCGTCTCGCGTGTCTGCCGCGCTCGGAGCGCGCCAGCCATGGTCGGTGGCGATGCGACCGGCCAACTCAGTGAGTTGGCGTACGCACGCCTCTGCCACCCTGCGCAGTCTCTGCAGCAGGCCAAGCAGCGGCGTCAGCACGTCGCCGGCCGGCAGCTGCCAGGCGCGCAGGCGGCGGGCGGCGAACACGGCGAGTGCGCTGCCGGCGAGCACTGGCCACAGCAGCTCGGGCAGGTAGGCGGGGTCGGGCGGCAAACCTGCGGGCACCGGCACCCAGGGCAGCAGGATGAGGCCGGCCACACTCGCGCCGAGCACCAGCGCCCAGCCCAGCCATTGGGCGGCGGCCGGGGGCGCATGGTGGCCGTCGTCGGCTTGTTGCGCCAGCAGCCAGAGGTAGCGCGCGACCAGCGCTGTGGTGCCGGCCGCCGCCAGGCTCAGTACCAGCGGCAGGTGCTGCCACCACGCCGGGGTGACGATGCCGCCCGCGAGCGCGGTCTTCAGGCTGATCTTGGCGGCCGCGCCGCTCACCATCGGCCCGGCCAGCGCCAGCCCGGGCAGCGCCAGCGCCAGCCACAACGCCCGCCGGTGTATGCTGCCCGCGTGGGCCAGCGCGGGCGCGATGCCCACGCCGAGAAACAGCGCACCCTTGGCCAGGCCGTGATGCAGGGCGTAGAGCGCGATCGCGGGCGCCAGCGCGGGCCACAGCGCTGGCTGGTGCAGGCCGGCGCCCACGCCGACGGTGATCAGGCCCATCTGGCTGACGCTGGAGTAGGCGAGCACCGTCTTCGGTGTGCGTTGGTGGATGCCGATGGCCGCGGCGCCGAAGGCGGCAGCGAAGCCGAGCGTGATCAGGCCCAAGCCCCAGCCCGGCAGCGCGACCACCCCCAGCGGCAAGGTGACGAGCCAGCCCAGCAGCCCAGCCTTGATCATCGCCCCCGACAGCACTGCGCTCGCCGGTACCGGCGCCACCGGGTGAGCCAGCGGCAGCCACATATGTAACAGCGGTAGCCCGGCCTTGACGCCAAAACCGGCGACCAGGCAGGCGATCGTGAGGTCGCGCCGCGGCGAGGCCGCGATTGCGCCCGCCAGGTCACTCAATAGCGGTGCCTGCGGCGCCGCGCTGGCGCTGGCCGCGAGCAACAGGCCAGCGATGATCAGGCCTTCACCGGCGACCGCCATTGCCAGATAAACCCGCCCGGCGTGCAGCGCCGCGCCACTGCGGTCGTGGATCACCAGGCCGTAGGCGGCAAAGCTCATCAATGCGAAGCTGGCATAGAAGCTCGCCAGGTCGTGGGCGAGGATGAGGCCGAAGTTGCCCGCCATCGTTGCCAGCCACAGCAGCCGGAAGCCACTCGCCCGCGCGTCGCCCGCCAGCGTGCCACGGCTGTAGAGGCCCGCGCCCAGCCACAGCAGGGCGGTGAAGGCGAGAAACACCCGCCGTGTTCCGTCCAGCGCCAGCACGGTGCCGAACAGCACCGCATCGAGCTGCACGCTCACCCCCTGCGCGCCGCCCAGCCCCAGCAACAACGCGGGTAGTGCTGCCCATGGCGTCCAGCATTCGATGCGGCAGCGCCAGCCGGGCACGCACCAGGCCAGCACCATCAGCAGTGGCAGGGTCGGGACCAGCACCAGGCCGAAAGCGTCGATTGCGCGCTCCATCAGCGGGCCTCCTCGACGGTAGCGGATGCCATCATCACAGACCGCGTGGCGGACCTCGCCGCGGCGATCACGGCAGGTACTCCCGCCCGACCACCACGGTCGCCCAGTACAGCGGGGAGTAGGGCAGGCTGGCGAACAGGCCTGCGACCACGCTGAAGGCGGCAGTCGCCAGCGTAGGCATCAGCAGCAGCGGGTGGGTGTCGTGGCATTGCCGGAAGCGCTCGTCCGGCCACGGCCCGCGCTGCGGGCGGAACCAGATGCGGTGCAGGATGGGCAGGAAGTAGGCGGCGTTGAGCAGGCTGCTTGCCACCAGCACGCCGATGACCCAGCCCATGCCGGCTTCGAGTGCGCCGAGGCCGAGATACCACTTGGTGACGAAGCCCGCCAGCGGCGGGACGCCGATCATGCCGAAGGCGCCGATGGTGAAGGCGATGCTGGTCGCGGGCATGCAGCGCCCGGCGCCGTCGAGCTCGTCCACGCGGTGTACGCCCAGGGTCTCGGCGTAGTTGCCGGCGCAAAAGAACAGGGTGATCTTCATCAGCCCCTGGTGCAGCAGGTGCACCAGCCCGCCGGCAGTGCCGAGCGGCCCGAACAGCGAGATGCCGAGCACGATGTAGGACACCTGACTGACGGTTGAGAACGCCAGCCGGCGCTTCAGGTCGGCCTGCGCCAGCGCGCGCAGCGAGCCGTACAGGATGGTGAAGCTGGCCAGCGCTGCCAGTGGCCCGAGCACGCCGAGCTGCCAGGCCAGCTCAATGCCGAACACGTCATACACCACGCGCACGATGCCGAAGGCCCCGGCCTTGACCACCGCCACCGCATGCAGCAGCGCGCTCACCGGTGCCGGCGCCACCATCGCCGTCGGCAGCCAGCCGTGGAGCGGGAAGATTGCGGCCTTTACGCCCAGGCCACCGACGAGCAGCGCAAAGATCAGCACCAGCTGCGGATCTGATACGGCCTCGAGCGCCGCCAGGCCCGCCCCGGCGCCGAAGGCCACGTCGCCCGCCAGCGCATGCAACAGGGCGATGCCGAGCAGCAGCACCGCGCCGCCGCCAAGCGTGTAGACGAGATAGGTGCGTCCGGCGGCAAGCGCCTTTGCGCTGCCGCGGTGCACGACCAGCGGGTAGGTCGACAGCGTCAGCAGTTCATAGAACAGGAAGAAGGTGAACAGGTTGCCGGCGAGCGCGATACCGACCGTGCTCGCCACGCACAGGCTGAAGAAACCGAAGAAGCGGCTGCGGTTGGGCGCGTTCTCAAGGTAGCCGATGGCGTAGATCGTGGTGAACAGCCACAACACCGAGGACAGGCCGGCGAACATGATGCCGAGGGCGTCGGCGCGCAGCACGAAGGCGACCCCGTCGACCAGGGTGTAGCGCAACGCGTAGCGTTCGCCTTCGAGCACGCCCAGCCCCATCCACACCACCAGCGCCAGCTTGGCCAGCGCCGCTGCCAGGTTGAGGCTGCTGCGCAGGCGGTGACGGTGCTCGGCGAGCACGAAGATGCCCACCGCCGCCAGCAGCGAGGTGGCGATCACCGCCAGCGGCAGCAAGGCGTGGAGGAGTGAGCTCGCGCCGCTCATGGCACGCCCGTAGCGAGTGGGCTGCCGATGCGCAGCCATTCCAGCGGCGCCTGTGCCACCAGGCCGAGCGCGATGCTGGCGCTGCCCAGCGCCAGCGCCGACAGCTCGAGCGCGAGCGGCGGCGAGGCGAAGCGGTCGCGCGCCGGGCCCTCGACGAAGGCGTGGCGGAACACCCGGAACACGTAGGCCGCGCTCAGCAGCCCGCCCCCCACCAGCACGATGATCCACACCCACTGCCCGCTCGCCAGCGCGCTTTGCAGCAGCAGCCACTTGGCGGTGAAGCCGGCGCTCGGCGGCAGGCCCATCAGGCTCACCCCTGCCAGACCGAAGCTCATCAGAGACAGCGGTCGGAAGCGGCTGATGCCGGTAAGGTCGGCGATGTGCGGACTGCCCACCGCCAGCACCAGGTTGCCGGCAGCGAGGAACATGCCGGCCTTGGCCAGCGCATGCGCGGCCAGCATCAGCAGCGTGCCGTCCCATGCCAGGCGCGCGGCGTCCATGTTCGCCACGCCGAAGAGCGGGAAGAACAGGAACAGGTAGCCGATCTGCGCCACCGTGGAGTAGGCCACCAGGTGCTTGAGGCGTGCCTGGCGCAGCGCCATCCAGCCGCCCCAGAACACCGCTGCGGCGCCCAGTGCGCCGAGTAGCCAACCGAGCGCGAGCGGGGTCAGCGCCGGGCCTGCCATGATCCACAGCCGCATCAGGATGTACAGCGAGGCCTTGATGACCAGCGCCGAGAGCAGCGCGCTGACCGGCGGCAGCGCCCCGCCGTGTGCGGGCGGCAGCCAGCCGTGGAGCGGGAACAGGGCGGTCTTGAGCAGCAGCCCGGCGCTCATCAGGCCGAGTGCGACCAGCGTGGTGAGACTGCCGGACTGTGCTACGCCAGCCTCGGCCATGAAGCCTGCAAGGTCCGCCAGCGCCAGGCTGCCCCAGGCGGCGTAGAGCAGGGCGACGCCGATCAGGTAGGCGAGCGAACCGAGCAGCGCTGCCAGCAGGTAGCGCATCGCCGCGGCCAGCGCGCTGGCCGAGCCCTTGAGCGCCACCAGGCCCACCGCCGCCAGGCCGAGCAACTCGAGGCCGACATAGAGGTTGAACAGGTCCGCCGACAGCCAGATGCCGTTGAGTGCCGCCCACATGAACCAGAACAGCGGCCAGAAGCCGTCCTCCGCCGCCTCGCCGCGCAGGCCGAGTGCAGCGTGCAGCGCGCAGGGCAGGGCGACCGTCGCGGTCAGCACCACCATGCCTGCCGCCAGGCCGTCGGCCACCAGCGCAATGCCCAGCGGCGGCGCCCAGCCACCCAGCGCATGCGCCTGCGGCCCGTCGCCCACCACCGTGCGCAGCAGGCCGCAGGCCACGCCGGCAAGCAATACGGCCAGCGCCACCCCCAGCGGCCCGCGCCAGCGCAGCGGCAGCAGCGTGCTTGCCAGCGCGGCGGAGAGTGGCAGCATGACCAGGGCAGGCAGCAGGCTCACACGTCCTCCGGTAGCGTGCTCTCGCCGCTGACGCGATGCCAGCGGCGGAAGATGACGAGGGCGAGTGCGGTGGACGCGACCGCCACCACGATGCCGGTCAGCACGAGGGCTTGCGGTACCGGGTCGATGCCACGCCCGTCCTGTGCCAACCCCACCAGCAGCAGGAAGCTGCCGCTGCCCATGACGTTGAAGGCGAGCAGGCGGCGCAGCAGGTGGCGATGGATGACGAAGCCGAACAGGCCAAGCCCGCACAGCAGCACCCCGACCCAGGCGTAGAGGGCGTCGGTGGTGAGCACTGTTGCGCTCATTCGCGGGCCCTCCGCCTGCGCTCGGGCAGACGCTCGACGTCCGACTGGGGCGGCGCCAGCCGGAACAGCGACAGCAGCGCGAGCGCGATCGACAGCGTCAGCGCCAGCTCGATCGCCAGGATCAGGCCGCCGGCCCAATCCGCCGGGTAGTCGAGGAAGGCGCGCCCGCCGAGTGCCGTGCCGGCACCCACGGCCACGAATACCGCCGGGCCGAGCACCAGCAGCGCGCGCAACCGCCGGGCGCCGCCTTCTCCGGCGAAACCGCCCAGGCGCACGCCTGCCAGGCGCAGCAGCACACCCGCGGCGGCCAGCACCGCCGCCGCCTGGAAGGCGCCCCCTGGCCGCGTGCTGCCCGCCCAAAGCAGGTAGGCGGCGACCAGCAGCATCAACGGCAACAGCCAGCTCATCACCGCACGCAGCAGCGGGTTGTCCAGGCCCATGCGGTCGGGGCCGTCGGGCTGGGCCTCGCGCAGCGCCAGCGCGACGACCACGGCGACGAGCAGCACGGCAACTTCGAGCAAGGTGTCGTAGCTGCGGAAATCGAGCAGGACCGCCGTGATCGGATGCGGCGCGCCGGCGTGCTCGATGCTGTGCGCGACGACTCGTGGCAGGTCTGTGCGCGCTTCGGGGCGCTCGATGACGGCGAGGGCAAGTGCGGCGCAGACCGCCAGGCTTGCGAGCGCTGCGAGCAGGATGAGCAGGTGCCGTTTCATGACCTCGTCTGCTCCTTGTCCGAGGTGTGCGCTGCGGGTGCGGAGGGTGGGGAGGGGCGTGGCCGCTCGAAGCGGCGGCGCAGGTAGCCGAGGGTGTCGAGCAGCAGCACGCCGGTGAGCCCGGCGCCGATCGCCGCCTCGGCGAGCGCGATGTCGGGTGCGCGCAGCCGAACCCAGGCCAGCGCCATGAGCAGGCCGAAGACGATGAACATGACGATGGCGCGGAACAGTTCGCGCGACAGGAGCGCACCCGCGGCACAGGCGATCAGGCCGAGGCCAAGGAGGTGATCGAAGGTGTTGGCCGGCAGCGCGCTCACCGCGGGTCTCCGCTTCGCTCGGGACGCTGGCGTGGCTGTCCGCGCCGCCAGGGCTCGACGCCGCGGCGGCGTGCCGCGCGCGCCACCAGGTAGCCCGCACAGGCGCTGGCGAGCAGGGCCAGGCCCCAGATCAGCAGCAGCTTGAGCGCGGCCGCCACCGAGCCGGCGCCGGGCAGCAGCCCGATCACGACCAGCCCCAGGCCGAGGTTGTCCGCCTTGGTCAGGGCGTGGATGCGGGTATAGACGTCGGGAAAACGCAGCACGCCGATCGAGCCGACGACGAAGAAGGCGACCCCGGCGCCGATCAGCAGGGACTGGAACAGTGCGACCGCCGTCATCCGCGTCGCCTCCCGACTGTGCCTGCAGGGCGTTGCGGCTGCGCTGGGGCTGCTTCCGTGCGTGTGTCGCTCGGGTTTTCCGAACCGTCCGGCACTTGTTCATCGGGGTCCCAGACCCGTGCCACGAAAGCGAGGACTGCAAGTACCGCAAGCAGCGCCAACACCAGGGCTACATCGCGCAGCGCCGCCAGCCCGAGCGGGTCGGCGAGCAGGACCAGCATCGCCACGCCGGTCGTGCCCAGGAGTTGCGCTGCGAGCATGCGATCCGCGAAACCCGGCCCCTTCCAGACGCGCAGCAGGCCAAGGACCAGCGACAGCAGCAGCAGGAGGGAGAAGGCTTCGAGCAGGGTGTCCATGATGCGTGCCGCCCTCACTGCCTTGCTGCTGCGGGGGGTGTTGCCTCTCCCCTCGACTCAGGATCCGGTGCGATGCGAGCGAGCGTGAGGCCGAACAGGCGGGCAACCTGCGTCTCGGCCTGCCGTAGGTCGGCATCGACATCCAGCCCAGCGTCCAGGCAATGGATCTCCAGGCTGTTGCCATGGCGCCGCACACTCAGCGTGCCCGGCAGCAGGCTGATGACCAGCATCAGCCACCAGCAGGGCGCGCCCTCGGGAAGCCTCGTTGCCATGTTGAGCAAGCCGGGGTCGAGCGGTAGCGCCGGATGTAGCGTTCGTCGTGCCACGTCCCAGCCGGCACGCAGCGACTGCAGCAGGAAAAAGGCGGCGAAGCGCGGAATCCGGCGCGCGTGCAGGCGATGAGTCGCCGGTGGCGTCAGGCGCAAGCTCAGTGCGGCTGTCAGTGAGGCGGTGGCCAGCCCGAACAGCCACCCCTCGCCGCCGCTCAGCGTCCACCACAGCAGGAGCAGGGCAAGGGCACGAAAGCTGAAGGCCTGCAGCGAGTTGGGCATCGGCAATGAAGGAGGCTTGTCGTTCGGTATTCGTGGCAGCGTAGCCGAAGGCGGCACGACCCCGCAGTCAGGGCTTGCCCGGTGTTTACTGGCGGTTGCGGAACTGAAGCAGCAGGTCGCAGCTGAAGCCGCCTGCGAACCAGCGTGCGACGACCTGAGCGCCGCCTCCGAAGTGGAAGCGGAACTCGTCGGAAACCGCCTTGCGCTCCATCGCTTGCGGCGTGGCTGCGCCCAGGCGATGAGACAGCGTCTGCGCGAAACGTTCGCCATGGGCCTGGCAGGCCGCGATGCTGTCGAGCCGCGTTGCGCCGTCGGTGGGCAGGGCGAGGACTTCGTCGATACGGCCGTCGATGCCGGCCATCGCCATCACGGTCAGGGTGTGGTTCTCGACCTTCAACAACACGCTGATCTGGTCGCGTTCGTCACAACCCGGACCGATCTGTGCCGCGGCGGCGTCGAGTGGCAGGGTGCGGCGGGCGGCCGTGGTCAGGCGCGCGCCGAGCACGAGCGGCCCGATTCCGTTGGCGCGCAGGGGGGCGGTGGCGGCCATGGGGGCTTGAGTCTGGTAGCTGACCACGCCAGGCTCGTCACCCTGTGCACTCGCTCCACCGCCCAGCCCCACGCTGCACAGCAGCGCAAGGCGGGCGACCGCAGTGCCGGTGCAGCGCCCGCTCACTGCGCCTCGATCACGCCGCAGAACAGACGCGGACCGGCGCCGCCGATGGGCTGGCTGAGGTGGTCGTCGCGGTTCTCGTGGATGACCAGCGCAGCACCGTCCTCGTCGAGGATGCGCGCGCGCTCGCCAGCGCCTGTGAGGCTGGCGAGGGTGGTAAAGAACTCAGCCTCGACCGAGCCGTCCGCATGAACGAAGAGGTTGGGCAGGTCGCCCGCGTCCGGGCCTTCGGGGTTCATCAGCCCGTGAGGCTTGGCGTGCGGGTTGAGGTGCCCCTTGGAGGCGACGAAGCCCTTGTCCGGATCCTCGCAGGTGCCGACGCTGTGGATGTGGATGGCTTTCGGGCCCGGCGGCAGGCCCTTGGCCGCGACGTGGATGAGCACGCCGTGCGGGCCCTCGGTCAGCGTCGCGGCCCCGACCGCCTTGCCGTCACGGTCGATGATCGTGGCCGTGGCACGTTCGGCGGCCGTGGCTGGAGATGAGAGTATGGCGAGCGATGCGGTCAGCACGGACAGGGAGAGGGTCAGGGCAAGGGAACGGGTTGTGCGCATTTGCATATCTCCATCGAATAAAGGTTTCGTGGTCGGCCCGGCGCGTTCCGGGCCTGCAGCATGATAGGCGATTGCGCCGGCTGGCGCCGCCCGGTCGCAGGCCTTAACATCGACACCTTGACTGCAACGGAGACCCCCATGGCTTCATCCCCTGACAGCATCAGCATGGCGCTGTTCTGCGACTTCGAGAACGTGGCGCTGGGCGTGCGGGATGCCAACTACGAGAAGTTCGACATCAAGCGCGTGCTCGAGCGCCTGCTGCTCAAGGGCAGCATCGTGGTCAAGAAAGCCTATTGCGACTGGGACCGCTACAAGAGTTTCAAGGCGGCGATGCATGAGGCCAACTTCGAGCTCATCGAGATCCCGCACGTGCGCCAGTCAGGCAAGAATTCCGCAGACATCCGGCTCGTGGTCGACGCGCTCGACCTGTGCTACACCAAGTCGCATGTCGACACCTTCGTCATCATCAGCGGCGATTCGGACTTCTCACCGCTGGTGTCGAAGCTGCGCGAGAACGCCAAGCAGGTGATCGGCGTGGGGGTCAAGCAATCGACCTCTGATCTGCTCATCGCCAATTGCGACGAGTTCATCTTCTACGATGACCTCGTGCGTGACAGCCAGCGTGCTGCCGCCAAGCGCGATGCGCGCGACAGCGCGCCGGCGCCCAAGCGTTCGCCGGAGGAGGAAAAGCGGCGCAAGGACGAGATCGAGGGCCGGCGCAGGCAGGCGATCGACATTGCCGTCGAGACCTTCGAAGCCCTGCTCGCGGAGCGCGGCGAGAGCGGCAAGATATGGGCATCGATGCTCAAGGAGGCGATCAAGCGCCGCAAGCCGGATTTCAACGAGAGTTACTTCGGTTTCCGTGCCTTCGGCAACCTGCTGGAGGAGGCACAGAGCCGTGGCCTGCTCGAACTGGGCCGCGACGAGAAGTCGGGCACCTATGTCAGCCGCCCGAGTGCGGCGGTGCTGAGCGCCGCTGCGGAGAACGAGGCCGCGCAGATGCAGGCAGCGACGACTGCCGAGGCGCAGCAGGCCAACGCAGAGGCGACAACCGAGGACAAGCCCGCCCAGGCCGGCAAGGCCTCGGCGCGCAGCGGGCGGCGGCGCGGGAGTGGCAGGGCGGCCGCACAGGCCGAGGGCAGGCCAGCTGCGCCGTCTGGCCGCGGGGGGGATGCCGGTGTGGTGCAGGTCGAGCACATGGCGCAAGCCGTTGCTGACGTAACGCAGGCGCCAGTGGTGAAGGAGGTGTCGCCACCTCCGGCCGCAGGGCAGGCGGCGACAGAGGGCAAGGTGGAGCAGCCGGCTGCACTCGAAGCGGCTGCACCGCGTCCCGAACCGAAGAAGCAGGCCCGCCGTGCCCGCAAGCAAAGCGATGCGGCTGCCGAGGCTGGCGTTGCCGCCGCGAGCGAGCGCCCTGCAGCTGACCTTGCGCCAGCCGCAGTGGAAGAGGCGCCGCGCAAAGGGCGCAAGCCCGCGGCGCGCGGCAAAGCCAAGCCGGCCCAGGCGCCCGTGGCCGAGCTGGCTGCCGTCGATGCATCCACGCCGAAAGGGTCGGCAGGGAAGGTTTCTGACACCAAGACATCTGGTACCAAGGCACGGCGACCTGCGCGCGCTGCGGAGCAAGGCGATGCAACAACCAGTGCGGTAACCGGCGGCGAGCCTGTTGGTGAGCTCAGCGGTGAGGACAGCAACACCAGGCCTGCGGCCAAGACCGCCACACGCAGCCGCCGTCCGCGCAAGCCCAAGGCAGATGCTGCCGAGTGAGACTTGCTGCGCCTCAGGTGCGGGCGCAGCTGGCTCGCGTTGCGCACCGGGCGCGGTGGCCTGACTGAGGAAGGACGCATGCACGTGAGCGGTCGAGTCATCGCGCATTCCCGGGCCGACGGACTGCCGTCGTGGCCCTATCCGCGCTGGATCGCGCACCGCGGTGCGGGCCGCCTGGCGCCGGAGAACACGCTCGCCGCCTTTGCGCTCGGTCATGCCCATGGCTATCGCATGTTCGAGTGCGATGTGCGCCTGAGCGCAGATGGCGTGCCCTTTCTGCTCCATGACGACCGGCTCGAGCGCACGACCGACGGCCGTGGCGAGGCGCTCGGGCATGACTGGGCGGCGCTCGCGCGCCTTGACGCCGGCGCCTGGCATGCGCCGCGGCATGCCGGCGAGCGCTTGGCCACGCTCGAGGCTGTGGTGGCGTTCTGCCATGCCCATGGCTGCGCGCTCAACGTCGAGCTCAAGCCTGCACCGGGCGACGAGCTGCGCACCGCGCGCGTCGTCGGCGCGCAGCTGGCGCTGATCTGGCGGGGCACGCCTGCGCCCTTGCTGTCCTCCTTCAGCGTCATCGCCCTCGAGGCCGCGGCTGTCACTGCACCCGCGCTGCCGCGCGGGCTCCTGCTCGAACGCTTCTGCGGCGATTGGCTGGCCACCGCGCAGCGTCTGGGTTGCGTGGCCGTGATCGGCGAGCAGTCGGCGTGGAATGCGCAGTGGGCGACGCAGGCACGCGCCGCGGGCTTACGCATGCTGGCCTACACGGTGAATACCGATGAAGACGCGGAGCGCTTGCTTGGCCTGGGCCTCGACGGGCTGATCACCGACCGGGTTGACCATTTCTCACCGGATGGGGCGCCGGGGCAGTGCCTGCAGTAGGGGGCCGGTTACCGAAGAGCTCGCGGCTGGCGCCGCTCCCGCACCGCGCCCCGCCGTAGGAGCGGCGCCAGCCGCGAGCCGTTGAAGGCGATGCGTTCATTCAAGCTCAAGCGACGAGGCTTCCCCGTCGGCCCTTGCCGGAACTCGGCCAGCGCCGTGTGCTCTACCGCTAGTCTCTTTTGTGAGCTGCTCATCATGTCCCCGACGATCCGCGCCAGCGCCCTCATTCTTACCGCTGGCCTTCTGGCACTGGCCTCCTCCGCAGCCCTTGCTCAGCCGGGTGGTTCATGCCTTGCACCCGGCGCCTGGACCAGGCTCGATACCGCGCAGCCCGAGCGGGCCGAGTCGAGCGCGCTGCTCGCTGCCATGGCGCGGCGCGATGTCGTGCTGCTGGGGGAGCAGCACGACGACATGGATCATCACCGCTGGCAGTTGCACACGCTTGCAGCGCTGCATGCGCAGCGGCCGCACATGGTGATCGGCTTCGAGATGTTCCCGCGCCGGGTGCAGTCGGTGCTTGACCGCTGGGTAGCGGGCGAACTGAGCGAAGCCGAGTTCCTGACGGCGTCCGACTGGGGCAAGGTGTGGAGCATGCCGGCCGAGCTCTACCTGCCGCTGTTCCATTTCGCGCGCCTGCATCGAATCCCGATGGTGGCGCTCAATGTCGAGGCCGTGTTGACACGCAACGTGGCGCAGAAGGGCTGGAACGCAGTACCCGAGGCCGAGCGCGAGGGCGTGGGCACGCCTGCGCCCGCCTCACGCGACTACGAGGACTTCCTGTACGAGATCCATCGCCAGCATGCCGGCATGCGCGGCCACGGTCCGCGCACGAGCAGCCGGCGCGATGCCGCTTTCCGCAACTTTGTCGACTCCCAGCTCACCTGGGATCGCGCAATGGCGGAGGCCTTGGCGGCGGCGCGCAAGGCCCAAACCAAGCCGGATGGCGACAGCCCGCTGGCGGTGGGAATCATGGGCAGCGGTCATGTTCGCTTCGGGCATGGCGTCGCGCACCAGCTCGATGATCTGGGCGTGGGCTCGATAGGGCAATTGCTACCGATGCCGGCAAGCACCGATTGCCGGCTCCTGGCGCCGCGCCTGGCTGACGCCGTGTTCGCGGTACCCGACGCTGTCCAGGCGCCACCGCCCCCGCCGCGGCTTGGTGTGTCGCTGGATGAGCAGGCCGACGGGGTGCGTATCGCCGAGGTCAGCGCCGGCAGCCTGGCTGAACGCAGCGGGCTGCTGAACGGTGATGTCATCACCGAAGCCGCCGGTGCGCCGGTCAGGCGCAACATCCACCTGATCGCTGCCGTGCGCCAGCAACCGCCGGGCACCTGGCTGCCGCTCAAGCTCAGACGCGGCGATGAGGTGCTGGAGTTGGTGGTCCGCTTCCCGGCGCAGGCGCGCTGAGGGCGTGGCGGTGCAGGTCGCGCGCACCCTGTGGCTGCTTGTGCTGGGCTGGTTGCTGGTCGCGCCTCTTGCGGCATCGGCGGCCACTGGCACCGCCGCGCTGCGTGACGGTCTGCGCGACAGCGAGGCCGATGCCTTCGAACTCAGGCTGGATGTCCGCCTCGATCCGGCGGCGCGCGTACTCGTCGTGCGTGCGGAGGTGCAGCCTGCCGAGCGCGACTTTCGCTTTGTGCTTCATGAGAGCCTGACGCCGCGGGCTGCAAGTGCGGCAGGCAGACCGTTGAAGCTGCAGCCCGCCGGGCAGCGCGGCAGCCTGCGAGGGTGGCGGGTACAGGTGCCCGACGGTGCGCCCCTGAGCATCGAGTACTCGGGCACGCTCGCTGTGCTCGAAAGGGGCCGCGACCATCGCGGCGTGCTGCAGGGCATGCCTCCAATGGCGGCGCCCGAGGGCAGTTTCCTGCCCGCCGGCAGCGCCTGGTATCCGCGCCCGGCCGCGCTGTTCTCCTACCGGGTCGAGTTGTCCGTGCCTGGAGAGCAGCGTGCACTTGTCGCCGGGCGTCTGGTGGAGGAGGCGCTGCCCTCGGCTGCCGACCCGCACTACCGCGCCGTTTTCGAGTTCGACCAGCGCAGCGACGGTATCGACCTGATGGCCGGGCCTTGGGCAGTACGCGAGCACAAGCATGTACAGGCCGATGGCCGGCCCCTGCGCCTGCGCACCTATTTCCCGCATGCGCTCGACACCGAGACGGGGTTGGCGGAAGGCTACCTCGCCGACAGCCTGCGCTACATCGAGCACTACAGCGAACGTATCGGCGCCTATCCCTTCACCGAGTTCTCGGTGGTTGCCAGCCCGCTGCCGACCGGTTTCGGCATGCCGACGCTGACCTACATCGGCGAGCAGGTGCTGCGCCTGCCGTTCATCCGTGCCACCTCGCTCGGCCATGAGGTGCTGCACAACTGGTGGGGCAACGGCGTGCTGGTGGATTACATGCGCGGTAACTGGTCCGAGGGGCTGACGACCTTCATGGCCGACTACGCCTACAAGGAGGCCGAGTCCGCTGAGGCGGCGCGCGAGATGCGCCTGGGCTGGCTGCGCGACTTCGCCGCGGTGCCGGCAGGTGGGCACCAGCCACTGGCGGCCTTCCGGTCGCGCACCCATGCTGCTGCGGCGGCGGTGGGCTATGGCAAGGCGGCGATGGTGTTCGTGATGCTGCGTGACCGACTGGGCGAGGAGGTATTCGAACGTGGCATTCGACTGTTCTGGGCGCAGCAGCGTTTCCGCATCGCCGGCTGGGCTGAGCTGCAGGCGGCGTTCGAGCAGGTGTCGGGGGAGAACCTGGAGGGCTTCTTCCGCCAGTGGGTCGCCTTGCCCGGCGGGCCGCAGGTGCGCGTCGTCGCGGCGAGCATCGTCGATGCCGGGGGTGGGCAGGCGAGGGTGGATGATGACTTGGCTGGCGGCCGTTCTCAGGATACGTCCGGGGCTCGGGTGCGGATCAGCCTGGCGCAGGACGAGCCCCTGCATACGCTTGACTTGCCGCTCGTGGTCCACGGCGAGTCCGCGCGCGAGATGCGCTGGGTGAGGCTGGAAGCTGCGTCGGCCGATGTCGAACTTGACTTCGACTTCGAGCCGGTGCAACTGCATCTCGACCCCGAGCTGCGGGTCTGGCGCCTGCCCGAGGCCGAGCAATTGCCACCGATCCTGCGCCAATGGGTGCTGGCGCGCTCGCCACACCTTGTGATTGCCGATGCGCAAGCCGATATGGTGCAGGCGGCCAGCGCGCTGGCGCAGCGCATCTTCGAGCGCTCGCCCAAGGCGTCCGGGGTAGAAGCGTTGACGCGTGGTCGCGAGCCGGTGTTGCTCGTCGGCAGTCATGACGCCATCGATGCCGTGCTCGCCGATCACGGCCTGCCTGCCCGGCCGGAGGCCTTGCGGGGCAGGGGAACCGCCCAGGTATGGACGCTGGCGCGAGGCGACGGCCCGCCGCTGGCGGTGGTGTCGGCGCAGGATTCCGCCGCACTCGAGGCCTTGTTGCGTCCGTTGCCGCATTACGGCGGCCAGAGCTGGCTTGTCTTCGAAGGCAGCCGTGTCGTGGCGCGCGGCGTGTGGGATGCACCTGGCCGGGCGGTGGCGGTCGGGCGCTGATATAGACTGCCATGTGCGCTTGCCCGTCCCTCGGCCGGTCATGTCCCGCATGCCGCACCGCTCTTGACCCTTCTGCGCACCATGCGCCCCTTTCGACAGCAACGGAATGTCCATGCGCCGCTCCATTCTTTCCACCGCCCTGAGCCTCAGCGTGCTCTCCACCGCTACCCCAGCGCTTGCTGACGAGGCTGCCTTTGCCGCCTGCCTCTCGGGCTTGCGTGCCGAGGCGGCCGCAAAAGGGGTGAGTCGCACAACCTTCGATGCGCACGCTGCGGGGCTGGCACCGGACATGGCGGTGCTCGGCTTCCTCGACGCTCAACCCGAGTTCATCACCCCGATCTGGGACTACATGGCTGGCCTGGTGGATGAGGAGCGCGTGGCCGACGGCCGCGCCATGCTCGCCGAATGGCGTGCGGTGCTCGCACGCGTCGAGGCCGAGTATGCGGTTGATGCCGCTACCGTCGTTGCGGTGTGGGGGGTGGAGAGCAACTACGGACGCAACTTCGGCAGCCGGCCGCTGCTGACCTCGCTGTCGACGCTGTCCTGCTTCGGCCGCCGGCAGGCCTTCTTCCGCGGCGAGTTCTTCACCACGCTCAAGATCATCCAGGATGGCCACGTTGCACCCGAGCGTCTCACCGGCTCGTGGGCCGGTGCGTTTGGCCACACCCAGTTCATGCCCAGCACCTTCATGCGTCTGGCGGTGGATTTCGATGGCGACGGACGCCGCGACCTGGTCGATAGCGTGCCCGATGCGCTCGCCTCGACGGCCAACTTCCTCAAGCGCGCGGGCTGGCGCAGCGACCAGCCCTGGGGCTTCGAGGTGAGCCTGCCGCGCGGCTTCGACACCGCGGGCGCGGGCCGGCGCAACAAGCAGCCGATGAGCGAGTGGGCGGCTCGCGGCGTAAGGCGGGTCGATGGTTCGCCGTTGCCAGCCGGCGCAACCCCGGTCGGCCTGCTGCTGCCTGCGGGGCAGCCTGGCCCGGCCTTCCTGGTGACGCGTAATTTCGATGCGCTGTATTCCTACAACGCCGCCGAGAGCTATGGACTGGCGATCGCCCATCTCTCCGACCGGCTGCGCGGCGCGGGCAGTTTCGTGACGGCGTGGCCGACCGATGATCCTGGACTGTCGCGTGCCGAGCGTCGCGAACTGCAGCAACTGCTGATCGAGCGTGGGCATGACATCGGTGCCGCCGATGGCATGATCGGCGCACGCACCCGCGAGGCCCTGAAGCTGGAGCAACTGCGACTGGGACTGACGGCAGACGGTCGTGCCGGCCAGCGTGCGCTGGTCGCACTGCGCGCGCAGGCGGGGCGCCAGTAGGCGCTGGTGATGGAATGCTGATCACTGAGCCGGAGCAGGGCCCTCGGCCCGTCAGGGCCGTCGTAGGGGGCGTTGCCGGCTCGACCGGCGGCGATCGCGCCGGCTGAGGGTCAGGCTGTTGCCTGCCGACGCTGGGCGCGGGCGACGCGCTGAGCTTCGTCGCGTGTCTCGGCCAGCACTTCCTGAACATAGTCGAGATGGGCGCAGGCGATCTGGCGTGCATCCTCGGCACGGCGGTCCATGATTGCCCGGTACAGGGTGCGGTGCTGGTCGAGCAGGGCGTCGCGGATGTCGCTGCCCAGGGGGATCATGCCGCCGATATTGGTCACCACGTTGCGCTCGAGCAGGTCGAACAGGCTGCGGATGGTGTGCAGCAGCACTGCGTTGTGGCTGGCTTCGGCGATGGCAAGGTGAAAGTGGGCGTCAGCCGCGCCTTCCTCGGCGCGACTGACCCGGCCCTTGCGCAGGTAGCAGTCCTGTACGCGCTCGAATGCCGCGCTCAGCCGCTCGCGGTCGGGCTCGGTGGCGCGCAGCGCCGCATAGTAGGCGCAGGAACCCTCCAGCGTGTGACGGAATTCGATCAGGTCGCGCTGCGCCTCCGGGTTGCGCTCCAGCAGATCGTTCATCGGGTCACGGAATGAGGAGCCCAGCGTCTCGCTGACGAAGGTGCCCCCGCCATGGCGGCTGGTGAGCAGGCCGCGCGCGATCAACTTCTGCAGTGCCTCGCGTACCGACGGCCGCGACACGCCGAACTGCTCGGCCAGCGTACGTTCGGCCGGCAGGCGCTCGCCGGGGCGCAGGCTGCCCTCGAGGATCAGGGTCTCGATGCGGTCGATGATGTCGTCGGCGAGGCGGCGTTGCTGCAGGGGGGTGGCTTTCATGGATCCTTCTCCGAGGGCCGGCACGCACTGAGTGTTTGGTCGGCGGCTGGAATCTAGCTGCTGTGGCTGCTGCCGGCAAGCGGTGGATGAACAGCTGCGGCTGCCGCAGGCAGGTCGAGCTGGCACCCCCTTATGCATGTATCCGAAAAATTGATGTTTTTGATTGACAGCACTCCAGGGCACCCTTAGTCTAGCTCAGCAATTGGTATAGTGGTCTGACCAATTTAGCGATCATGAGTCCTCTTTGAATCCTTGCTGGAGACTTCTATGTCCGGTCTGGTCCTTGTGAATGTGGCGGGCGCAAACAGCCTGCCGTTGCGGGCGGGGTGCTGAGATGCAATCCGGAACGCTCGCGCTGCTCGCGTTTTCCCCGATCCTGCTGGCTGCCATCCTCCTTGTCGGTTTGCGCTGGCCAGCGCGGCGCGCCATGCCGGTCGTGTATGTGCTGACGGCAGGTATCGGTCTGTTCGTGTGGGAGATGAGTTTCAACCGCATCCTGGCGTCGACGCTGCAGGGGCTGATCATCACCATCGGTGTGCTGTGGATCATCTTCGGCGCCATCCTGTTGCTCAATACGCTGAAGTACTCGGGGGCGATCTCGACGATCCGTTCCGGCTTTGCCACGATCAGCCCCGACCGCCGCATTCAGGCCATCATCATCGCCTGGCTGTTCGGCTGCTTCATCGAGGGGGCGTCGGGCTTCGGCACGCCGGCCGCCATCGCCGCGCCGCTGCTCGTTGCGCTCGGCTTCCCAGCCCTGGCGGCGGTGCTGCTCGGCATGCTTGTGCAGAGCACGCCGGTGTCCTTCGGCGCGGTCGGCACGCCGATCATCATCGGCGTCAATAGCGGCCTGGACACGGCAACGATCGGTGCGCAGCTGGTCGAGCGCGGTTCGAGCTGGGAGGTGTTCCTGCAGCTGGTGACCAGCAACGTGGCGATCATCCACGCCATCGTCGGTACGGTGATGCCGCTGATCATGGCGATGATGCTGACGCGCTTCTTCGGTAAGGAGAAGAGCTGGAAGGCAGGGCTGGAAGTGTTGCCGTTCGCGCTCTTCGCCGGCTTTGCATTCACCATTCCCTACGCCATCACCGGTGTGTTCCTCGGCCCCGAGTTCCCCTCGCTGCTGGGTGGCCTGGTGGGCCTGGCGATCGTCACCTCGGCGGCGCGGTTTGGCTTCCTGGTGCCGAAGAAGGCCTGGGATTTTGCCGAGCCCAAGGACTGGCCGAGCGAGTGGATGGGCAGTGTCGAGATGAAGCTGGACCAGCTGCCGCGCCATCAGCAGATCGGCATCGTGCGTGCCTGGCTGCCCTATGTGCTGGTGGGTGCGCTGCTCGTCGCCAGCCGCGTCATGCCCGAGTTTGGTAATGCGCTCAAGGCTGTGGTGCTGAGCTTCCCCAACCTGCTTGGCGAGAAGGGCATCAGCGCCAACTTCCAGCCCTTGTATCTGCCGGGTGGCATCCTGGTTGCGGTGGTGCTGGCCACGGTCGCGCTGCACGGCATGCATGCGCGCTCGCTGGCCAAGGCGGTGGGTGAGTCGTCGCGGGTGCTGCTCGGTGCCGGCTTCGTGCTGCTGTTTACGGTGCCGATGGTGCGCATCCTGATCAATTCGGGCGTCAATGCCGCCGAGCTGCCAAGCATGCCGATCGCGATGGCGCAGTGGGTGGCCGACAGCGTGGGCGGGGTGTATCCGCTGCTGGCGCCGGCCGTGGGGGCGCTGGGCGCCTTCATCGCGGGCTCGAATACCGTGAGCAACATGATGCTCAGCCAGTTCCAGTTCGGTGTCGCCAGCACGCTCGGCATCTCCGGCGCGGTGATCGTGGCCGTCCAGGCGATTGGCGCTGCTGCAGGCAACATGGTGGCGATCCACAATGTGGTGGCGGCCTCGGCAACGGTGGGTCTGCTCGGCCGCGAGGGTGCGATCCTGCGCAAGACGTTCTGGCCGACGGTGTACTACGTGCTGATGACGGGCGTGGTGGCGATGATTGCCATCTATGTGCTCGGTGTCACCGATCCGCTGGTCGCGCGATAGGGCGGCAAGTAGGTAATAGCAGCAGTCGCGGGGCGACCCGCGCTGCTGCAGAATGAAGACGTAATCCCCAAGGAGACGATTCGCATGAGTCACGCTTCTTCCGTGGCGCCGAACGCCACACGCACGGCCCCGGCGATCGAGCCGCCGCGCCAGTACCCCGACAAGCCCGCGGACGTGTTCCTGTTCGGCACCTGCGTGCTGGACCTGTTCTTCCCTGATGCCGGCATGGATGCGATCCGCCTGCTCGAGCGCGAGGGCATCAGGGTGCACTTTCCTCAGGCGCAAAGCTGTTGCGGGCAGCCGGCCTATACCTCCGGCTATACCGACGAGGCGCGCGTGGTGGCGCGTGCTCAACTGGCCCTGTTTGCCGGCGACTGGCCGGTGGTCGTGCCGTCGGGCTCCTGTGCGGGGATGTTCCGCCACCACTACTTCGAATTGTTCAAGGACGAGCCACAGACCTTGAAGCAGGTCGAGTCGCTGGCGGCGCGTACCTTCGAACTGGCCGAGTTCCTGTTGAACGTGTGTCGCGTGCAACTGCACGACAGCGGCGCACCGGTGAAGGTCGCGCTCCATACATCGTGCAGTGCGCGGCGCGAGATGAATACCCATGTACATGGCCGTGCGTTGCTGGGGCAGCTCGCCGCCGTCGAGCGCGTCGATCATGACCACGAGAGCGAGTGCTGCGGCTTCGGCGGCGCCTTCAGCGTGCGCATGCCGGATATTTCCGGAGCGATGGTCAAGGACAAGACCGCGGCGCTCAAGGGCTCCGGTGCGGCCGAGGTGGTGAGCGCGGACTGTGGCTGCCTGCTCAACATCAATGGTTGCTTCGAGAAGCAGGGTGAGCGCCTCCGCGGTGAGCACCTGGCCAGCTTCCTGCTGCGTCGCACCGGCGGGCACAAGGGAGATTGACGATGAACGCGATGACCGACGTGCCTGCCGTGCCGATCGCCTTCAAGCGCAACGCGCGCGAGGCGCTTGCCGACCCGCAGCTAAGACGCAACTTCCGTGGCGCGATGGACTTCCTGATGGACAAGCGCCGCGTCCAGTTCCCTGATGGCGACGAGCTCGAGCGTTTGCGCGCATTCGGCAACCGCGTGCGCGCGCGGGCGCTGTCCAAGTTGCCCGAGTTGCTCGAGCGGCTGGATGCAAACCTGAGCCGCAACGGCGTGAACGTGCACTGGGCCGAGACGGTAGAGGAGGCCAACGCCATCGTCCACCGCATCGTCGAGCAGCACGCGGCGAAGAAGGTGATCAAGGGCAAGTCCATGGTCAGCGAGGAAATGGAGATGAACCATTACCTCGGCGAGCGCGGGGTGGATTGCCTCGAGTCCGACATGGGCGAGTTCATCGTGCAGCTGCGCGAGGAGAAGCCCTCGCACATCATCATGCCGGCGATCCACCTCAACGTTGGCCAGGTGGCTTCGCTGTTCCACGACAAGCTCGAAGTGGATTACACCGAGGACGTCGACCGCCTGATCCAGATCGGTCGCGAGACGCTGCGGCGCAACTTCTTCGAAGCAGACATCGGTGTTTCGGGGGTGAACTTCGCCATCGCCGAGACCGGCACTCTGCTGCTGGTCGAGAACGAGGGCAATGGCCGCATGTCGACCACCGTACCGCCGGTGCACATCGCGGTCACCGGCATCGAGAAGGTGGTGGAGAACCTGCGCGATGTCATCCCGCTGCTGTCGCTGCTGACACGCTCCGCGACCGGCCAGGCGATCACGACCTACGTCAACATGATCTCAGGCCCGCGCAAGGCCGACGAACTGGACGGCCCGCAGGAAGTGCACCTGGTGCTGCTCGACAACGGCCGTAGCCAGGCCTTCGCCGACGGTGAGCTGCGTCAGACGCTCAACTGCATCCGCTGCGGCGCGTGCATGAACCACTGCCCGGTCTACACCCGCATCGGCGGTCACGCCTACGGGACGGTATACCCGGGCCCCATCGGCAAGATCGTCACCCCGCACATGCTGGGCCTCGACACCACGCGCGACCTGCCCACGGCGTCGTCGATGTGCGGCGCCTGCGGCGAGGTCTGCCCGGTGAAGATTCCGATTCCCGCGCTGCTGCGCCGATTGCGCGAGGAGGCGGTGCGTGCGCCTGAGGCGGTACCGCATCACATGCGAGGGCAGGGCAGCAAGTACTCGAAGAAGGAGGCGATGCTCTGGAAGGCCTGGCGCAAGCTCAACACCTCGCCCGCGCTCTATCGCGCCTTCAGCTTCGCGGGCACACGCTTGAGCGCGCTGATGCCGTCGAACATCGGCCCGTGGACCGAACACCGCAGCGCGCCCAAGCCTGCCGCGCGCAGCCTGCACGAGCTCGCCCGCGAGCATCTGGGAGAAGATTGAATGAGCGCCAAGGACAGGATTCTTGCCAAGCTGCGCGGCAGCCTCGTTGGCACCACCCCGGTCGCGGACGACTACGATGCTGGCCTGCTGACCGAGCCCTGGCGCTATGCGGCCGACGATCGTATCGCTCGCCTGCGCAGCATGCTGGAGGCTGTGCATGGCGAGACACAGCTGACGACCCAGGCCGACTGGCCGCAACGCGCACTGGAAGCACTGGCTGCGCGCAACATCGGCGAGTTGCTGGTTTCCCCGGACACTGCGCATGGCCAGCAGCTGGCAGCGCATGTCGCCGCCAGTGCTGCGGGTCTGCGCCTGAAGGCCTACGACCAGCCCGTCGAGGCGTGGAAGGAGGAACTCTTCTTCCGCACGCCCGCCTCGCTCACCGGCACACTGGGCGGTATCGCCGCCACAGGCAGCCTGGTGCTGTGGCCGACGCCGCAGGAACCGCGGCTGATGAGTCTGGTCCCGCCCCTGCACATTGCCTTGCTCAAGGCCAGCGAGGTGCGCGACAACCTGTATGAGCTGATGCATGCACAGCACTGGGCGTCGGGGATGCCGACCAACGCCTTGCTGGTGTCGGGGCCCTCGAAGACGGCCGATATCCAGCAAACGCTCGCCTACGGTGCCCATGGCCCCAAGGAACTGCTGGTGCTCATCCTCGAGGACGCCTGAGCCGTTCGCCGACCTTGCTGTGCAGTAGACCGGGCCACGACACGCGCACGCGCGCATGTCGTGGCCCGTTTTCATGGCGTGGGCTCGCCGTGCCTTCGTTCAGCCCGGCCGGCGGGTGTGGAGCAGGTAATTGACGTCGGTGTCGCGACCGAGTGAGTACACCTTGGTGAGCGGGTTGTAGCTCATGCCGATCAGTTCCTGCGTGTCCAGGCGAGCCTGGCGGCAGTAGCGGGTGAGTTCGGACGGCTTGATGAATTTGGCGTACTCGTGCGTCCCGGCAGGTAGCAGCTTGAGCACGTACTCCGCGCCGATGATCGCAAACACATAAGACTTGAGGTTGCGGTTGAGCGTGGAGAAGAAGACGTGGCCGCCGGGCTTGACCAGGCGCGCGCAGGCGGCGATGGTGCTGGCCGGGTCAGGGACGTGCTCGAGCATCTCCATGCAGGTCACGACGTCGAAGGCGGCAGGGTTTTCGTCGGCAAAGGCTTCCGCGCTGACCAGTCGGTAATCGACCTTGTGGCCACTCTCGAACAGGTGCAGCCGTGCCACGCTGAGTGCCTTTTCGGACAGGTCGATGCCGGTTACGTCCGCACCGACTGCGCTCATGCTTTCGGCGAGGATGCCGCCACCGCAGCCGACATCGAGCACCTTTTTGCCCGCGAGCGCGGCCTTGCCGTCTATCCAGCCCAGGCGCAACGGGTTTATCTCGTGCAAGGGGCGGAACTCGGAGGCCGGGTCCCACCAGCGGTGGGCAAGTTCGCTGAATTTCTGCAGTTCGGCGGGGTCGGCGTTAAGGGTGCTCATGATTTAAGGCCAGCTTGATGAGGGTGCAGGATGGACCGTGGCGCTCGATGGGCGTTCCGGCGTGCCGTCCAAATGAAAAAGCCCCGCCGAGGCAGGGCTTTTCGGACATCGGGCTCGTGATTACTTGGAGCCGATGACTTCCACTTCCACGCGACGATCCGGCTGCAGGCAGGAGATCAGCGCAGCGCGGCCACGAACGTTGTCGCACTGGTTGCCGGTGACGGGCTGGGTCTTGCCCTTGCCTTCGGTGTAGATGCGGTTGGCGTCGACACCCTGAGCGACCAGGTAGGTCTTGACGGCAGCGGCACGGCGCTCCGACAGACGCTGGTTGTAGGCGGCCGAGCCGATGCGGTCGGTGTGGCCGACTGCAAGGATCACTTCCAGCTTGAGCGACTTGGCCTGGGCGGCGAGGTCGTTCAGGCGGGCCTGGCCTTCGGGCTTGAGCACGGCCTTGTCGAAGTCGAACAGAGCGTCAGCCGACAGCTTGATCTTGTCAGCGGTGGGCTTCGGAGCCGGAGCCGGGGCGGCAGCAGCGACCGGAGCGGCGCACTTGTCGGCGGGGACGATGTCGGAGTCGCAGGCGCAGCCGACCGGGAACTCGCCAGCAAGGGCGGTCGAGGCGGCAGCCGGGCTCCAGTAGCCGGTACGCCAGCACAGGCCGGCACCGCTGCGGGCGACGACGTTGCGCGCGTCGATCACGTAAGGGATTTCGCCCTTGCCAGCCACGACGACGTCGGCAGCCTGCGCGAAGGCGCTGGGAGCGGACACGCCGAGGGAGGCGATGGCGGCCAGCATGAGCACTTGCTTCTTGGTTTGTTTGATCATGGTTTCCTCTTTGATGGGCGAGTCGCCGGAGTTTCCACAGGACGGATTGAAAACGTGCGTTAAGCCGCTTTCGCGTTGGTTTGCACCAGTGTATCCAGTTCAATTACCGAACCTAGTTTGCCACACCGACGCGATACGCAGCAATTCGCTGTCTCTAATATGCAACAGCTGAACGCCTTTGTCCACGCGGGTTTCTCCGTTTACCCAGACGTGGGAGACGTTCTCCCGACCGGCGACATAGACCAGATGCGAGATCGGGTCGAAGCACGGCCGGCAGTGCAGGGCGCCAAGGTCCACCGCACACAGGTCGGCTGCCTTGCCCGGCTCGATCGAGCCGATACGATCCGCCATGCCGAGCGCATCGGCTCCGCCCAGTGTGGCCATATGCAGTGCGGCGTGGGCGGGGACTGCGCTCGCGTCCAGGCTGCCTACCTTGGCAAGCAGGGCGGCATGGCGCATCTCCTGGAAAAGGTCGAGTCGGTTGTTGCTCGCTGCGCCATCCGTGCCCAGGCCGACACGGATGCCCGCTTCGAGCAGGCGTGGAATGGGGGCAATGCCGCTGGCCAGCTTCATGTTCGAGGTCGGGCAGTGGGCGACACTGCAGTTGTGGCGCGCGAGCAGTTCGATGTCGGCGTCGTCAAGATGCACCGCATGCACACCGATGAGGTTCTCGCCGAGCAGCCCCAGCCGGGCCAGGCGGGCGAGCGGGCGCAGGCCGTGCGTCGTGATCGAGTCGGCGATCTCGCCCGCGGTCTCGTGTACATGGATGTGGATTGGTAGTTCGAGCTCCTCGGCAAGGGCGAGCGCGCGTGCGAAGCTCCTGTCGCTGACCGTGTAGGGCGCGTGAGGGGCGATGGCGAAGTCGATCAGCGGCTCGCGCTGCCAGCGGTCGCGTGCGGCAAGGCCCTTGCGCAGGTAGTCGTCGGCGTCGCTTGCGTAAGGGGTGGGGAACTCGAGCATGACGATGCCGACCACCGCTCGGATGCCCGCGGTGGCAAAGGCCTCGGCGGCGGCTTCGGGGTGGAAGTACATGTCGTTGCACGTGGTGATGCCGCCGCGCAGCATCTCGGCGGCGGCGAGCAGGCTGCCGTCATGCACGAAGGCGGCCGAAACGTGGCGCGACTCGGTCGGCCAGATCGCCTCCTGGAGCCAGCGCATGAGCGGCAGGTCATCGGCCAGCCCGCGCATCAGGTTCATCGCTGCATGGGTATGCAGATTGACCAGGCCGGGCATGAGTACATGGTCCGGCAGGTCGAACACCTTGCGGGCGGCGAGCCTTCCGCGTGCGTCCGCGCTGGGAAGGATGTCGGTGATCCGGCCTTTCGAGACGACGACAGTGTGGTCATCGAGGACGACGCCCGCCGGTTGGACGGGAATGACCCAGCGTGCGTGGATGAGCAGGTCGGCAATCTCGTTCAAGATGGAGCTCCGCAATGTCCCGGTCGATCAGGTGGCGTGCCGGGCAGGTTGTCGCAAGGGTTGGGCGGCGAATGCATCGACCATTATTAGCATGGGCGTTCGTGGCCAACAACACGACCGCTGGCCCTGTGGCCAGGGGGATGTGAGAAATGCGCCGGCGGTTCGCCCGCAGCGCATCGCTTCATGCAACAATTCGGCCATTCCTATTGGACTGATGGCGGCTCTGCGGCCACCGCGAATGTATGAACGCGACTCCAAGCCGGATCGGCAAATACAGGATCATCAAGGAGGTCGGGCGTGGTGCTACCGCGATCGTCTACCTCGCCGAGTCTGACGACCGGCCCGAGCCTGTCGCCGTCAAGCATGTGCGTTTCGATGACAAGGTCAAGGACGAGGCGAAATGGAACCGCCGCCTGGTCAAGCTGCTCAGGGCCGAGCAGGTGGTGTCGAGCCGTCTGAACCACCCCAACATCATCCGCATCCACGATGCTTCGATCGAGCCGACACAGGCCTATGTGGTGATGGAGTACTTTCCGGGTGGCTCGCTGGAGCGCTACTGCAGCTTCGACAAGCTGCTGCCGATACACCGCACGATCGGCATCGTCTTCAAGTGCTGCATGGCGCTCGATCATGCCTACCGGCAGGGCATCGTGCATCGCGACATAAAGCCGGCCAACATCCTCGTCGACGACGAGGACAACGTGAAGATCACCGACTTCGGGCTTGCGCTCAACATCAACAAGAAGCTCGATACCGACTCGACCTTCATCATGGGTGTGGGCTCGCCGGCCTACATGAGCCCGGAGCAGATCAAGGGCTACCCGCTCAACCAGAAGACCGACCTCTATTCGCTGGGCGTCCTGCTTTTCCATCTGCTCACGGGCCGATTGCCTTTCCGCGCCAGCAACCCTGCCCAGCTGGTGTACAAGATCATCAATGCCGATCCGCCCTCGGTGTCGCAACTCAATCCGGATGTGCCCGAGCAGATGGACGCGGTGATCCGCAAGGCGCTGGAGAAGGATCTGTACTCGCGCTATCGCAATGGCGCCGAGTTCGCCAAGGATCTTGCTGCGGTGCGCTACCAGATCCTCGATGAGGACCAGGCTCCGCTTGACCAGGCCCGCTTTGCGCGCTTGCGCAGGCTCGCGTTCTTCACCGAGTTCGAGGACATCGACCTGTGGGAGGTGATGCGCATCTGCGCGTGGCGCAAGGTCGGGCCGCAGGTCGCCTTGATGCGCGAGGGCGACAACGACCAGCGCTTCGGGATCGTCCTCGAGGGCAAGGTCGAGCTGTCGATCGAGGGGCGCCGCGTCATGCAACTCGGGCCGGGCGAGGTGTTCGGGGTGCAGGCCTGGCTCGACCAGCTCGAGCGCAGGCACATGATGACCGTTGTGTCGGTCGGCGAGCTGAGCTATCTGGAGGTCAACCCGGCTGCACTCGCGCTCGCCAGCGAGGAGGTGCTCGAACGCTTCCGCCGCGAGATCTCGACCGTGGTGGTGCGGCGCCTGGCGCAGGTTTCGCGTGAGCTTTCCGCGACTGCGCCCGCCGCGCTGCGCGCGGAACACACCGCAACGGGTTTCGATCTGCAGCTGCTCGATAACTGAAGGCCTGCCAGGCCATGCCAGGCCGGGCAGCGGCCCTGCCTAGCGGGCCGCGCCGAGCGCGCGTGCCCTGGTGGCGCTGGCTTCGCGCGCGGCCGCGTCAGGCGCCTGGATCTCGAGCCAGTGGCCGAGATGGCGACAGGTGAGTTCGGAGAGGGCCTGCATCCATTCATGACGCTCGTTGAGGCAGGGGATGTAGTGGAACACCTTGCCGCCTTTCTCGAGGAAGGCCTCCTTGCACTCCATGGCGATTTCCTCGAGCGTTTCCAGACAGTCTGCGACAAAGCCGGGGCACATCACATCGACGCGTCCGACGCCTTGGGCAGCAAGCGCCTCCAGTGTCGGCTGGGTGTAGGGCTTGAGCCACTCGGCCTTGCCGAAACGGGACTGGAAGGTGACCAGTACGCGCTCGGGTGCGACGCCCAGGCCTTCGGCCACGAGGCGGCCGGTCTTGTGGCATTCGCAGTGGTAGGGATCGCCGAGGTCGAGGGAGCGCCGTGGTACGCCATGGAAACTCAGCAGGAGTCGATCCGGTTCGCCATGGACAGCCCAGTGCTCGCGTACGCTCGCGACCAGGGCGGCAATGTAGCCGGGATCGTCCTGGAAGCTGCGCACGAAGCGGATCTCTGGCTGGTTGCGCCAGTGCGCGAGGCAGCGCCCGACCTCGTCGATGACGGTCGCCGTCGTGCTGGCCGAGTACTGCGGGTACATCGGCACCACCAGGATGCGCGTACAGCCGCGGCTGCGCATGCCGTTGAGCGTGTCGGCGATGGAGGGCTTGCCGTAGCGCATGGCGTAGGCGATGTCGAGTTCGCCATGGCCGGCCTTGAGCAGGTAGCCTGCCAGCAGCTTGGCCTGGCGTTCGGTGTGGACTTTCAGCGGTGAGCCTTCGTCCATCCACACGCTCGCGTACTTGCGCGCCGAGGCCTTGGGACGGGTGTTGAGGATGATGCCGTTGAGGATCGGCCACCAGATCAGGCGCGGGATCTCGACCACGCGCGGGTCGGACAGGAACTGCTTGAGGTAGGGGCGTAGTGCGGCAGCGGTGGGTGCGTCGGGTGTGCCGAGGTTTACCAGCAGCACGCCGGTGCGGGTTTCGGAGCCGTGCTTGAACGGCGGTTCGGTCCAGTAACGAGACATCGGGGTCCTTGTCGGCGGGCGGGCGAGCGAGCCGGGCCGAAGGCCGGCTACGGCCCATCAATGGTTCGAAGACAGGGCGTTCGAGAGCAGTCGTGCCGTGATGTCGACGATCGGAATCACGCGGTCGTAGGCCATGCGGGTGGGGCCGATGACCCCGAGCGAGCCCACGATGCGGCCGTCGACCTCGTAGGGTGCGGTGATCACGCTGCAGCCGTCGAGCGGGGCCAGGCCGGATTCGTCGCCAATGAAGATCTGGACGCCGTCGGCACGGTTGGAAAGGTCCAGCAGTTGGATCAGGCCGGTGCGCTGCTCGAACAGCTTGAACAGTTCGCGCAAGCGGGACATGTTTGACGACAGGTCCTCGAAGTCGAGCAGATTGGTCTCACCCGAAATCACGTAGCTCGAAGCGTTCTCTTCTGCAGCCTCGGTGCCGGCATCCACGGTCGCCGTCATCAGTTCGGTCATGTCGCTGCGCAACTGGCGCAGTTCCTCGCCAAGGCGGCGGCGGATCTCGTCGAAGCCAAGGCCGGCGAAGTGTTCGTTGAGGTAGCTTGCGGCCGCGCTGAGTTCGGCGCCGCTGTAGCCGCGACGGGTGACCAGAATCCGGTTCTGCACGTCGCCGGCGGTGGTGACGATGATGAGCAGGATGCGCGTCTCGGCCAGGCTGACGAACTCGAACTGGCGGATGCGGATGGCTTCCTTGCGCGGCGCCACGACGATGCCCGCGAACTGGGTGAGTTCGGACAACAGGTGCGAGGCGGAGTTGATCAGGCGCTGGGGCTGGTCGGGCAGGAACTGGCCCTCAAGGGCGCGCACGCGGGCGTTCTCGAGCGGCTGCACCGTGAGCAGCGAGTCGACGAAGAAGCGGTAACCGCGTGCGGTGGGGATGCGCCCGGCAGAAGTGTGCGGACTGGCGATGAGGCCCATCTCCTCGAGATCGCTCATCACGTTGCGCACCGTGGCCGCCGACAGGTCCAGACCGGAGAAGCGGGACAGTGCGCGCGAACCGACCGGCAGACCGTCCGCAATATAGCGTTCGATCAGGGTCTTGAGCAGGATCTGGGAGCGGGCGTCGAGGGCGTTCATTTCAGTCGAGAACTATACTTCGAAATGCACCGGAATGCCGCGTGCAGGCGCACTGAGAGGGGTATCTTCGACGTCGGGTGTTGTCGGCGGCTTGCATGAATGTGGTTTAATCCGCGCTCATGAGCTTCAGCTTCCAGACCATCGCCCTGATTGGCAAATACCAGAGCGCCGACGTTGCCGAGTCGGTGACTTCGATTGCGCGTTTTCTACGTGAGCGCGGGCTCAAGGTACTGATCGAGCAAGGCACGGCAAGTTTCATCGGCGGCACGCCCGACTTTCCGGTCGCCAGCTATGAGCATATCGGTGCCGAGGCCGATCTGGCCGTGGTCATCGGCGGCGATGGCAGCATGCTGCACAGTGCGCGCCGGCTGATCGAGCACGGCGTTCCGCTGGTGGGGGTCAATCTCGGGCGCCTCGGCTTCCTGACCGACATCTCGCGCACCGACGCTTGCGAGCGCCTCGGCGAGATGCTCGATGGCCGCTTCAGCGAGGAAACCCGCTTCATGCTCGACGCCGAGGTGCTGCGCGCGGGCGAACGCGTGTTCCACACCCTGGCGCTCAACGATGTCGTGGTGAACAAGGGCGACCTGGGGCGCATGATCGAATTCGATCTCTCCATCGACGGTGAGTTCGTCTACACCCAGCGCTCGGACGGCATGATCGTGTCGACGCCGACAGGGTCGACCGCCTATGTCCTCTCCGCCAATGGTCCGATCCTGCACCCGAGCGTGGGCGGGATCGCCCTCGTGCCCCTGTGTCCGCATGCGCTCACGGCGCGTCCGATCACCATTCCCGATACCTGCCGGATCGACATCGACCTCTTGCCGCACCAGGATGCGCGCGTGCATTTCGACGGCCAGACGCGTTTCGATCTGCGCTCAGGGGATCGGGTGCGCCTGACGCGGTCGTCGCGCGCGCTGCGTCTGCTGCATCCGGAGGGGTACAGCTATTTTGCGATGTTGCGCGAGAAGCTGCACTGGAGTGCTTCGCCCAGACACAACTGATTCCCCGCGGTGGTCGTGACCTTGCGGCCCGTGAGCGCCCGGGCTGCGCCGGGTCGAGCACGCTGTCGTGGGTTGTTTCCACCGCGCCTTGCCTCCGACTGATCGATTCCCATGCTGCGTAATCTGACCATCCGCGACTTCGTAATCGTCGATCGCCTCGAGCTGGAGTTCGAGGCCGGTTTCGGCGCCCTGACCGGGGAGACCGGCGCCGGTAAGTCGATCTTGCTCGACGCGCTGGGGCTCGCCCTCGGCGGCCGTGGCGAAGCGGCGATGGTGCGGCAGGGCTGCGAGCGTGCGGAGGTGAGCGCGGAGTTCGACCTGCCTGCCGCCGGCGAACTGCTTGACTGGCTGCGCGAGCAGGCCTTGCCCACTGACGATGGGGCGTTGATCCTTCGTCGCACGCTTGATGCAGGCGGGCGCAGCCGGGCCTGGATCAATGGCAGCAGCGTCACGCTCGCGCAGTTGCGCTGCGCGGGAGAGTGGCTTGCCGACATCCACGGCCAGCATGCGCATCATGCGTTGCTGCGCGCCGATGCTCAGCGCGCGTTGCTCGATGCCCATGCGGGCGCGTTGCCTCTGGCGTCCGAGGTCGCCAGGTGTCATCGCGAATGGCAGCGCCTCGTGCGGCTGCGGCGCGAGGCCGAAGCCGACTCGGAGAGCTCGGCGCGCGAGCGCGAGCTGCTCGCCTGGCAGTTGCGCGAGCTTGACGACTTGGGCTTCGACCCCGCCGAGTGGCAGGAGATCAATGCCGAGCACGGCCGCCTTGCGCATGCAGCCGGCCTCATCGAGGGGGCGGAGGAGACCTTGGTGGCGCTCGCCGAGGGGGATGGCGCGGTGTGTTCGGTGCTGCGCCATGTCGATGCTCGTATTGCAGCGCTGGCCGACTACGATCCGGCGCTCGCCGACGTGCGCGACCTTCTTGCTGCGGCCGCGATCCAGGCCGACGAGGCGCTGCATGCGCTGCGCCGCTACCGCGACCGTCTCGATCTCGACCCCGGCCGCCTTGCCGAGGTGGAGCAGCGCATCGTTGCCGTGCTGGATATGGCGCGCAAGCACAGGGTCGCGCCCGAGGCGCTCGGCGAGCTCAGGCAGCAATGGCAGGCAAGACTGGAGGCGCTCGAGGCGAGTGCCGATCCGCAGCGCATGGCTGTTGCGGAGGCCGAGGCGCGCAGGCGCTTCGATGCCGCAGCCGCCGAGTTGTCCGCCTGCCGGGCACCGGCCGCGCAGAGCTTGTCGGCGGAGATTACCGAGGCGATGCAGACCCTGGCGATGGCCGGTGGACGGTTCGAGGTCGCCCTCGAGGCCTGCGAGCCTTCCGCGAACGGTGTGGAAACTGTCGAGTTCCGTGTCGCGGCCAACCCGGGCCAGGCCCTGCGCAGCCTGGCCAAGGTCGCTTCAGGCGGCGAATTGTCCCGTATCGGGCTGGCGATTCAGGTCATGACCAGCCGTGATTCGGCAGTGCCGACACTCATCTTCGACGAGGTGGATGTCGGTATCGGCGGTCGCGTCGCGGAAATCGTGGGCACCTTGCTGGCGCGCCTTGGCGCCGATCGCCAGGTGCTGTGCGTGACCCACCTTCCGCAGGTGGCGGCGTGTGCGGACTGGCAGTGGCGCATCGCCAAGCGCGAATATGATGGCGCTACCGTCAGCGAGGTGGTGGCGCTGGGGGCGAGCGAGCGGGTTGAGGAGATCGCGCGCATGCTCGGCGGGGTGAATATAACGGCCACTACCCGAGAGCACGCGGCAGAAATGTTGAGCCGCAGCTAGGTGCCTGCAGGCACCTGGCGTCAGGTTTCGCGGTTGGGGCAGTTCTCGCGCTTGCAGTCGGCGTACAGGTAGAGCGCATGTTCGCGGATGGAGAAGCCGCGTTCTTCGGCGATCTTGTTCTGCCGGCGTTCGATCTCCGGGTCGAAGAATTCTTCGACCTTGCCGCACTGCATGCACACCAGGTGGTCGTGATGGCCGCCCTCGTTGAGCTCGAACACGGCCTTGCCCGACTCGAAGTAATGGCGCTCGAGGAGTCCGGCCTGTTCGAACTGGGTGAGAACGCGATAAACCGTGGCAAGCCCGATGTCCATGCCTTCGTTCATCAGCGAGCGGTAGACGTCTTCCGCGGTGAGGTGGCGCTGATCCGAGCTCTGGAAGAGATCGAGGATCTTCAGGCGGGGGTAGGTCGCCTTGAGGCCGATGCTTTTGAGGTTCTTCGAGTTGTCGGACATGGGAGCCTGAATTGCGTGCAAGTGGAAGAGAGATTGGCCCGGAGTCTGTGTGCGTCGCGGAGCATGCATGCCGCAAGTGTGCGGGCCGGTATCCGGGGTGCAGGCTTGCGCAGGGGCAGAACCCGAAGGTCTTCATGCGCCAGCGCCTCGGCAACACGGCGTATGTTATATTTTTTACCCCCTTCTGAGAACCGCGACCCGGTCGCGTCAGGTTTGAAATCATCCATGCGTTCCTACATCGCTGCGGTAACCGTCACTGCCGTCCTGCTTGGCGGCTGCTCTCTAGACTCCGCGATCGGAGTCGTAGACCCGTATCGGATCGACATCCGTCAGGGTAATTACGTCGATCAGGACATGCTTGCCCAACTGCGCAAGGGCATGTCGCGCGAGCAGGTGCGCTTCGTCCTGGGGTCGCCGCTGGTCGCGGACGTGTTCCGCAATGACCGCTGGGACTACGTCTATCACCACCGTTCGGGTCGTGCTGCGCCCCAGCAGCGCGTGATCTCGGTGTTCTTCGTCAATGATGTGCTCGATCGCGTCGAAGGTGATGTGCAGGCCGCCGATGCGACGGGCGAGGGCGCGCAGGCGTCGACGCGTGTCCGTGTCGTCGAGGTGCCAGGGCCTGCCCGGCGCGACTGAAAGCCGCTCAGTCCGGCGAGCGCGCACGACGCGGCGCCGGCTAGTGCTCATACCATCTACTCCAGGATTGCAACAGAATGTCCGATGTCAGGGTTGCCATTGCCGGTGCCTCCGGCCGCATGGGGCGCATGCTGATCGAGGCGGCGCTCAAGGAGGAGGGGGTCGTGCTCGCCTCGGCCTTCGACCGTCCGCAGACCCCCTTCATCGGCCGTGACGCCGGTGAGATGGCCGGGGTCAACACCGGGGTGCAGATCACCGATGATGCGGCTGCAGCCATCGCTGCGGCCGATTGCGTCATCGACTTCACGCGCCCGGAGGGTACGCTCGTTCATCTCGCCCTGGCGCGTGAGCTGGGCAAGGCCGTCGTGATCGGTACCACCGGGTTCGACGCTGCCGGCAAGGCGGCCATTGCCGAAGTTGCGCAGCAGGTTCCGGTCGTGTTCGCGCCCAACATGGCGGTCGGCGTCAACGCTGTTTTCAAGCTGCTCGAGGTCGCTGCGCGCATTCTCGACGAAGGCTACGACGTGGAAGTGATCGAGGCGCATCATCGCTTCAAGGTCGATGCCCCGTCGGGTACCGCCCTGCGCATGGGTGAGGTCGTTGCCCGCGAACTGGGTCGCAATCTGGATGCGTGTGCGATCTACGGCCGCGAGGGCTACACCGGAGAGCGCAAGCCCGAGACGATCGGCTTTTCCACCATTCGTGGCGGTGATGTCGTCGGCGACCATACCGTGCTGTTTGCCGGCCTCGGTGAACGTATCGAAATCACCCACAAGTCGGGCAGTCGCATGCCCTACGCCACTGGTGCAATGCGCGCCGCGCGCTTCCTTGGCGGCCGTTCGTCCGGTCTGTTCGACATGCAGGATGTTCTCGGTCTGCGTTGAGCGGCAGGACTGCTGATGAGCGCAGATCCGCAACTTGACCGCGATGAGGCGCTGGCCCAGTTGCGGCGGGTTCGCGCGCAGCTCGAACTGATCGAGCGCCATACGGGCGCGAGCGTGTGGGAGCTCGATCTCCAGAGTGGCAGCATCGACTTCGACCGCGGTTTGTCGGTCGCGCTCGGGCATGGTCCCGAAGTTGCGCTGGACTGGCTGAAGCGGGTCAACGAGGAAGACCGCTCGCTGCTGCATCGCCGCCTCGTCGATCATCTGCGTGGTGTCACGCCAGAGTTTCGTGCGGAGATCAGAGCGTTGTCGGCCGCGGGTGAGTGGCGTTCCCTCGAGATCGAGGGCGAGGCTTTCGACCGTGCTGCAGACGGGCGCTGGTTGCGCGTGGTCGGTACGCTTCGCGATGTCAGCGCGCGCAAGCGGCGAGAGCTCGAGTTGCTCGAGGCCAAGGAGGCGGCGGAGGCCGCCAGTCGGGCCAAGGGCGACTTCCTCGCCAACATGAGTCACGAGATCCGCACGCCGATGAACGGCATTATCGGCATGACCGAGCTTCTTCTCGACTCGGGCATCGTCGGCGAGCAGCGCGAGTATCTTGAGACGGTGAGGACGTCGGCGCAGGCGCTGCTCACGATCATCAACGACATCCTTGATTTTTCGCGCATCGAGGCCGGTCGGCTCAACGTCGAGGCAATCGACTACTCGGTCGCTGCGGTGTTCTCCGAGACGGTGCGCAGCCTTGGCCTGCGGGCGAGCCAGAAAGGGCTGGAGTTGTTCTACGAGATTGCGCCCGACGTGCCGGCCGTTCTCAGAGGGGATCCTACCCGTCTGCGTCAGATCCTCACCAACCTCATCGGCAATGCGATCAAGTTTACCGACGCAGGCGAAGTTGAGGTCAGCGTCGGTCGTGCCCACGATGCCGCAGGTGCAGCAGTGCTGGCCGTGGCTGTTCGTGACACCGGCTGTGGTATTCCGGCGGACAAACTGGAATCGATCTTTGGTGTGTTCTCGCAGGCCGATACGTCGACAACGAGAAAGTACGGCGGTACCGGTCTTGGCCTGGCGATCACCCGTCAATTGCTCGACTTGATGCACGGCCGGATCGAGGTCGAGAGCACGCCAGGGGTCGGTAGCGTGTTTCGCTTCACACTGCCGCTGGAAGTCGTGGCGGGGCCGACTCCGCTGGACGCCACTGCATTACGGGCCACGCGGGTGCTGGTGGCCGCGCGCAACGAGGCGTTCTCGGCATCGATCTGCCGCCAGCTGAGCGCGTTCGGTGCGCGTGCCGAACGCGTTGCCGGCAGCGGGGATGTCCTTGCAGCGCTGGTGGCGGCCCGCGATGGCTCGGAGCCATACGACTTCCTTATCATGGATGCCAGCCTTCCCGATCCGGCAGGCTTTGCCCTGGCTCAGCGCTTTGCCGATGCGGACTCGCGCCTCGATCGCATCGTCATGATGATGGCGAGCCATTCGCAGCGCAATGATGCAGCCCGCTGCGCGGAGATAGGCCTGAACTCGAGGCTCGTGAAACCCTTCTCCCAGGAAGACCTGCTCGACGTCTTGCGGATGGCGCGCGCGGGCGGCGAGGCTGTGGACGTGCAGGGCTCGGCGTTGATGGCGAACCTGCGTTTCGACCTGGGTGAGGGTGTTGGCGCCGAGCCGGTGGGTGGAGGACGGCGGCTGGAGGTGCTGGTGGTGGAGGACAACCCGGTAAACCAGACCGTCGCTCAGCGCATGCTGGAACGCGCTGGCCATTCGGTCACGCTCGCCAATAACGGCGAGGAGGCGCTCGAAGCCTTCGATCAGGGGCGCTTCGATCTCATCCTGATGGACGTCCAGATGCCGGTGATGGGCGGCCTCGAGGCAACCCAGGCCATTCGCGCGCGCGAGGCCCGTCGCAGCTGGGTCGTGCAGGGTGACTGGCGGCCGATGCCGATCATTGCCATGACTGCGCATGCGATGGAGGGCGACCGGCAGCGTTGCCTGGACGCCGGTATGGACGACTATGTCTCGAAGCCGGTTCATCCTCGCGAGCTGCTGGCCGCGATCGAGCGCGCCTGTGGTGAGCGCGCAGGGGGCGAAGCGGATGAAGAGGCCGACGTCAGCCTGCTCGAGCTCGGCGAGGCGGGGCGCAGGCAGATCGCCTGCCTGGACGAGGCACGTGCGATGTTCGACGGTGACGAGGATATCGTCCGCCAGTTGGTCGACGTGTTTCTCCGCGATCACGAGCGCACGGTGGTCGAATTGCAGCGCGCGTCATCGGCGATGGACTACGCCCAGCTCGCCGAGATCGGTCACGCGGTCAAGGGGTCGGTGGGCTTGTTCTCTGCCAATCGGGCGGTCGAGGCTGCACGCAAGCTCGAGTCGCTCGCGCGTACCAGCGATCCAGAGGCGGCGACCTCGCAGGCGCGCATCCTCATTTCCGAGCTCGGCTTGCTCGCGCGCGTGTTGCGTAACGACTCGGCGTAGGGGGCTGGCCATCCCGGACGGCCTGCTCGGGTGTCGAATCCATCGTGGGGTTTGCCTTCAAAGGCCCAAAAATATACAATTTCGCAGTTTTCATCGACCCGGGCATGAAAGGTTTCTTCCCCGAATTAAACACTTTCGTCTGCGGTGCGGCCGCGGATCGGTTGTCGTCGTGATTGACGACCATCGTTCGGGTCATGGCGAATTGGAGCCAGGTGGCGATGACTGCCGGCTCAACAAGCGGGATTGGCCCCGAGGCCCGTCCCGCTTTTTGTACGTCTTGCTTTTTCTCGTATCGGGGCGCGCCATGCGTGTCCCGGATCTACAAGCTGAATCCAGGAGCTTCTCGTGAGTGCATACCCGTCCGCCCTTCTTGCGCTTGCCGACGGAACGATCTTCCACGGCAAGGGTATCGGCGCGGTTGGCAGCACGGTTGGCGAGGTCGTGTTCAACACATCGATGTCGGGTTACCAGGAAATCCTGACCGACCCGAGCTATTCCCGCCAGATCGTCACGCTGACCTACCCGCACATCGGCAATACCGGTGTCAATGCCGAGGACGTCGAGTCCACCCGCGTCCACGCAGCCGGCCTCGTCATTCGCGACCTGCCGCTGCTGCCCTCCAACTTCCGCATGACGCAACGTCTGGACGCCTACCTGCGCGCCGAGAACATCGTCGCGATCGCCGGGCTCGATACCCGCAAGCTCACCCGCGTGCTGCGCGAGAAGGGGGCGCAGGCCGGCTGCATCGTCACTGCCGCAGACGGCGAGGCGCTGAATGCAGATGCCGCCATCGCCCAGGCGCGCGCGTTCCCGGGCCTGGCCGGCATGGACCTGGCCAAGGTCGTGAGCGCGACCGAGTCGTACGACTGGAAGCAGGCCGAGTGGAAGCTTGACCAGGGCTACGTCGATCAGGCCGAGCCGCGCTTCCACGTCGTCGCCTACGATTTCGGCGTCAAGTTCAACATCCTGCGCATGCTGGCCGAACGTGGCTGCCGCCTGACCGTGGTGCCGGCGCAGACGCCCGCCGAGGACGTGCTGGCGCTCAAGCCGGATGGGGTGTTCCTGTCCAACGGCCCGGGCGACCCCGAGCCGTGCGACTACGCCATCGAGGCCATCCGCGAGATCGTCGCCACGCGCACGCCCACCTTCGGCATCTGCCTTGGCCATCAGCTGCTGGCGCTCGCCTCCGGGGCGAAGACCATGAAGATGAGCACCGGCCACCATGGCGCGAACCATCCAGTGAAGGACCTCGACACCGGCAAGGTGCTGATCACCAGCCAGAACCATGGCTTCGCCGTCGATCCGTCGACGATGCCGGCGAACCTGAGGGTGACCCACGTGTCGCTGTTCGACGGCACCAACCAGGGTATCGCGCGCACCGATGTGCCGGCCTTCTCCTTCCAGGGACACCCGGAAGCCAGCCCCGGTCCGCACGACGTCGCCTATCTGTTCGACCGCTTCATCGGTCTGATGGAAGCCGCCAAGTAAGCCGTCACCGGGCAGGTCACGGCCTGCCGCTACTGTTTTGGACGCGCGCGCATCCTGCGCGCCGTCGAGGAATCATCGAGGCAAGACAATGCCGAAACGTACAGACATCAAGAGCATCCTGATCATCGGCGCAGGCCCGATCATCATCGGCCAGGCCTGCGAGTTCGACTACTCCGGCGCCCAGGCCTGCAAGGCCCTGCGCGAGGAAGGCTTCCGCGTCATCCTGGTCAACTCGAACCCGGCCACGATCATGACCGATCCCGAGACGGCCGACGTGACCTACATCGAGCCGATCACCTGGCAGGTCGTCGAGCGCATCATCGAGAAGGAGCGCCCCGACGCCATCCTGCCGACCATGGGCGGACAGACGGCGCTCAACTGCGCGCTCGACCTCGGCCGCCACGGCGTGCTGGCCAAGTACGGCGTGGAACTGATCGGCGCCTCCGAGGAGGCCATCGACAAGGCCGAAGACCGCCTCAAGTTCAAGGACGCGATGACCAAGATCGGTCTCGGTTCGGCGCGCTCGGGCATCGCCCACAGCATGGAAGAGGCGCTGCAGGTGCAGGGCGGCATCGGTTTCCCGGTCATCATCCGCCCGAGCTTCACGCTCGGCGGTACCGGCGGCGGCATCGCCTACAACATGGAAGAGTTCCACGAGATCTGCAAGCGCGGTCTCGAGGCCAGCCCGACCAACGAACTGCTGATCGAAGAGTCGCTGCTCGGCTGGAAGGAATACGAGATGGAAGTCGTGCGCGACCGCGCCGACAACTGCATCATCGTGTGCTCGATCGAGAACCTCGATCCCATGGGTGTGCACACCGGCGACTCGATCACCGTCGCGCCGTCGCAGACGCTGACCGACAAGGAATACCAGATCATGCGCAACGCCTCGATCGCGGTGCTGCGCGAGATCGGGGTGGATACCGGGGGCTCGAACGTGCAGTTCGCCATCAACCCCCAGGATGGTCGCATGATCGTCATCGAGATGAACCCGCGCGTGTCGCGTTCGTCGGCGCTGGCGTCCAAGGCCACCGGTTTCCCGATCGCCAAGGTCGCGGCCAAGCTGGCGGTGGGCTATACGCTCGACGAGCTCAAGAACGACATCACCGGCGGCGCCACGCCAGCCTCGTTCGAGCCTTCGATCGACTACGTCGTCACCAAGATTCCGCGTTTCGCCTTCGAGAAGTTCCCCCAGGCCAACGACCGCCTCACCACCCAGATGAAGTCGGTGGGCGAGGTCATGGCCATGGGCCGCAGCTTCCAGGAGTCCTTCCAGAAGGCCCTGCGCGGCCTCGAAGTGGGCGCCTACGGCCTGGACGAGATCGAGGCCGACAGCGCAGACCTCGAGCACGAACTCTCCAGCGCCGGCCCGCAGCGCATCTGGTACGTCGGCCAGGCCTTCCGTGAGGGCATGAGCCTCGAGCAGGTGCACAACCTCACCAAGATCGACCCCTGGTTCCTCGCCCAGATCGAGGACATCGTGCTGTCCGAGAAGGCGCTTGCCGGCCGCTCGCTGAAGGCGATCCAGGCTGCCGAACTGCGCGACCTGAAGCGCAAGGGCTTCTCCGACCGCCGCCTGGCCAAGCTGCTCAACGCCGACGAGACCGCGGTGCGCCTGCATCGCCACGCGCTCGGCGTGCGCCCGGTGTTCAAGCGCGTCGACACCTGCGCGGCAGAGTTCGCCACCTCGACCGCCTACATGTACTCCTCCTACGAGGACGAGTGCGAGGCACGTCCGACCGACAAGAAGAAGATCATGGTGCTTGGCGGCGGTCCGAACCGCATCGGCCAGGGCATCGAGTTCGACTATTGCTGCGTGCATGCCGCGCTCGCCCTGCGCGAGGATGGCTATGAAACCATCATGGTCAACTGCAACCCGGAGACCGTGTCCACCGACTACGACACTTCGGACCGCCTGTACTTCGAGCCGATCACGCTCGAGGACCTGCTCGAGATCGTGCACATCGAGAAGCCGGTCGGCGTGATCGTGCAGTTCGGCGGTCAGACGCCGCTCAAGCGCGCCCAGGCGCTGCAGGACAACGGCGTGCCCATCATCGGTACCAGCCCCGACATGATCGACGCCGCCGAGGACCGCGAGCGCTTCCAGAAGCTGCTCAACGACCTTGGCCTGCGTCAGCCGCCCAACCGTACCGCGCGTACGCCCGAAGAGGCCGTGCGCCTCGCGGCCGAGATCGGCTACCCGCTCGTGGTGCGCCCGTCCTACGTGCTGGGTGGCCGCGCGATGGAGATCGTGCACGAGCAGAAGGATCTCGAGCGCTACATGCGCGAGGCGGTCAAGGTGTCCAACGAGTCGCCGGTGCTGCTCGACCGCTTCCTCAATGACGCCACAGAGGTGGACGTCGATGCGCTGTCCGACGGCAAGCAGGTGATGATCGGCGGCATCATGGAACACATCGAGCAGGCCGGCGTGCACTCGGGCGACTCCGCGTGCTCGCTGCCGCCCTACACGCTGTCGGCCAAATTGCAGGACGAGCTGCGCCGCCAGACCGAGGCGATGGCGCGCGCGCTCAACGTCGTCGGCCTGATGAACGTGCAGTTTGCGATCCAGGGCGAGGGCGACAACGCGGTCGTGTATGTGCTGGAGGTGAATCCGCGCGCCTCGCGTACGGTGCCCTTCGTGTCCAAGGCCTGCTCGTTGCCGCTGGCGAAGATCGCGGCGCGCTGCATGGCGGGCCAGAGCCTGGTCAGCCAGGGCGTCACCGGCGAGATCGTGCCGCCTTACTACTCGGTCAAGGAGGCAGTGTTCCCCTTCGTCAAGTTCCCGGGCGTGGATACCATCCTCGGGCCGGAGATGAAGTCCACCGGCGAGGTCATGGGCGTCGGCCGCAGCTTCGCCGAGGCCTTCGTCAAGAGCCAGATCGGCGCGGGCGTCAAGCTGCCGACCAGCGGCGCGGTGTTCATCAGCGTCAAGCCGAGCGACCGCCCTGTCGCGGTGGAAGTGGCACGCGAGCTGCACGACCTTGGCTTCACCCTGGTTGCCACGCGCGGCACCGCTTCGGTAATCGAGGCCGCAGGCATCCCGGTTGCTGTGGTCAATAAGGTCAACGAGGGGCGTCCGCACATCGTGGACATGATCAAGAACGAAGAGATCGTCATGGTCATCAACACGGTCGAGGAGAAGCGCCAGGCGATCACCGATTCGCGCTCGATCCGTACCAGCGCGCTGGCCGCCAAGCTGTCGATCTTCACCACGATCGAGGGCGCTCGCGCCGCGTGCATGGGCATGCGCCATCTCGCTGGCGGGCTCGATGTCTATTCCGTGCAGGATCTGCACACCGAGCTGAAGCAGCAAGCATGAACAAGACTCCGTTGACCGTCGCAGGTGCAGAGAAGCTGCGCGCCGAACTGCACCGCCTGAAGACCGTGGACCGTCCGAACGTGATTGCGGCGATCGCCGAAGCGCGCTCGCATGGCGACTTGTCCGAAAACGCCGAGTACGAGGCTGCCAAGGACCGCCAGGGCTTCATCGAAGGCCGCATCATGGAGGTCGAGGCCAAGCTCGCCAATGCCCAGATCATCGACCCCAAGCTGCTCGATGCCGATGGCCGTTGCGTGTTCGGTGCCACGGTCGAGCTCGAGGACATGGATGCCGGGCAGGTCGTGACCTACCAGATCGTCGGTGACGACGAGGCCGATATCAAGGAGAACAAGATCTCGATCAGCTCGCCGATCGCGCGTGCGCTGATTGGCAAGTTCGCCGGCGATATTGCGGAGGTTCAGGCACCGGGCGGCGTGCGCGAATTCGAGATCATCGACGTACGCTACGTCTGATTGTCGCCGGACGTGAAGAAGGCGGTGCGATGCACCGCCTTCTCGCATGGCCGGCTCAGGCGTGGCGCCGATCACGGCGCCATACTTCAGCGGCCGCGTGCTCCAGTTGTACGGCCGCGTGCAGCCGGCGCGCGGGCGGGTGAACGACGGGTTTCTGCGCTTGCCTTGGCAAGGGCGGCACGGCGCGCAGCGGCGGCGAAGGCCGCAGCGGACTTGGCGGTCGCGGCCCGGGCGGGTTTCTTTTCGGGTGCTGCAGCGGGCCTGTCTTGCTCACGGCGTTCGCGCCAGACGACGAGGATGCTGCCGATGTGCTGCACAGCCTGGGCTTCCAGGCTCGCACACAGCGCTTGCATGAGGGCGTCACGCTGTTCGCGTTCGGTGCCCTGGACCTTGACCTTGATGAGTTCGTGCGCCTGCAGCGCGCGTTCGATCTCGGCGAGGACGGCAGGCGTAAGGCCGTTACCGGCGATGGTGACCACCGGGTTGAGGTGATGGGCGCGGGCGCGCAGGTCGCGGCGCTGCGCCGGGGTAAGCTCGGTCATTGAGATTCTCTGGATACTTGAAGCATCGGGAACCGGATTCTACTCCGACGAAGGCCTAGCGGCCGTGTGGAAATGCCCCTTAGTGGCGGATGGAGCGATGAAAAAGAACAAGACGAGCCGGGCCTGGGTCCATGACCATGTGAATGATCCCTACGTCCAGCGGGCGCAGGCAGATGGTTACCGCGCTCGCGCGGCTTACAAGCTGCTCGAGATCGACGAACGCGACCACCTCCTGCGCCCCGGCGCAGTCGTGGTCGATCTAGGCGCGGCGCCGGGCTCGTGGTGCCAGGTGGCAGTCAAGCGCTGCGGGCCGAAGGCGAGGGTGTTCGCGCTCGATCTGCTGCCGATGGAGCCTGTTGCGGGCGTTGATTTCATCCTCGGCGACTTCACCGAGGACAGCGTGCTCGAACTGCTCGAGGCCCGTCTCGAGGGCGCGCGGGTCGACGTCGTGCTCTCGGACATGGCGCCCAACCTGTCGGGTGTTGCAACCGTTGACCAGGCGCGCTCGATCCATCTGTGCGAACTGGCACTCGATTTCGCGGCGCGGCATCTCAAGCCGGGGGGGCAGTTTGTCGTAAAGGTTTTCCAGGGCGAGGGCTTCATGGACTTTCGCAAGCAGATGGAGGGCGCATTTGCGTTGGTCCAGGTGCGCAAGCCGAAGGCCTCGAGGGACCGCAGTGCCGAGGTTTATCTCGTCGGCAAGGGGCCGCAGACAGCCTGACCGGCATGCCGGCGCGGGGATTGCCTTTGCCAATCGCCGTCATTGGTTTGCCGGTGGGAACGTTCACCACTAGAATCGGTCTGTCGCGTACATGGCCGGAATGGCTTTCGGGGAATAGAAAGTTGAACAATCTCTTCAAGAATCTCGCGATCTGGATGGTTATCGGCGTCGTGCTGATGACGGTATTCAACCAGTTCAATGCGCGCCAGGCTCCCATGAACACCATGGAGTACTCCCAGTTCCTGGAAGAAGCCAAGGCGGGACGCATCACGAGAGCGACGGTGGACGGTCGCGTGCTCAAGGCAACCACGCAGGAAGGACGCACCATCACGGTCTATACGCCGGGCGTGCAGGATATCTGGATGGTGTCCGACCTCATGCGCTACGGCGTGCAGGTCAACGCCTCCAAGCCCGACGAGGAGCAGTCCTTCCTTGCGAGCGTGTTCGTCTCCTGGTTCCCGATGCTGCTGCTGATCGGCGTATGGATCTTCTTCATGCGTCAGATGCAGGGCGGGGGCAAGGGCGGTGCGTTCTCCTTCGGCAAGAGCAAGGCGCGCATGCTCGACGAGTCGGCCAACTCCATCACCTTTGCCGACGTTGCCGGTTGCGACGAGGCCAAGGAAGAGGTCTTCGAGCTGGTCGAGTTTCTGCGTGACCCCTCCAAGTTCCAGAAGCTCGGCGGACGCATCCCCAAGGGTGTGCTCATGGTGGGCTCGCCCGGTACTGGCAAGACCTTGCTCGCCAAAGCGATCGCGGGCGAAGCCAAGGTGCCGTTCTTCTCCATCTCCGGCTCGGACTTCGTCGAGATGTTCGTCGGTGTGGGTGCGGCACGGGTGCGCGACATGTTCGAGCAGGCCAAGAAGCACGCGCCTTGCATCATCTTCATCGACGAGATCGATGCCGTTGGACGCCAGCGCGGTGCTGGCCTGGGTGGTGGCAACGACGAGCGCGAACAGACCCTCAACCAGCTGCTGGTCGAGATGGACGGCTTCGAAGGCCAGACCGGCGTCATCGTGATCGCGGCCACCAACCGGCCTGATGTGCTCGATCCCGCGCTGCTGCGCCCGGGGCGCTTCGACCGCCAGGTCGTCGTTTCGCTGCCCGATATCCGTGGTCGCGAGCAGATCCTCAAGGTGCACATGCGCAAGGTGCCGATTGCACCCGATGTCGACCCGCAGGTGCTGGCGCGTGGAACGCCAGGTTTTGCCGGCGCCGACCTCGCCAACCTGGTCAATGAGGCAGCACTTTTCGCTGCGCGCGGCAACAAGCGCCTGGTCGACATGGACGACTTCGAACGCGCCAAGGACAAGATCATGATGGGCGCCGAGCGCCGCTCGGTGGTCATGCCCGAGGAAGAGCGCCGCAACACGGCCTACCACGAGTCGGGCCATGCCGTCGTCGCGCGGCTGCTCGACAAGACCGACCCGGTGCACAAGGTCACGATCATTCCGCGCGGTCGTGCACTGGGCGTGACCATGCAGCTGCCCACCGAAGATCGCTACAGTCAGGACCGCGAGCGTCTGCTGCAAACCATTGCGGTGCTGTTCGGCGGTCGAATCGCCGAAGAGATCTTCATGAAGCAGATGACCACCGGCGCGTCGAACGACTTTGCACGTGCCACCGACCTGGCACGTCGCATGGTCACGCAGTGGGGCATGTCCGACAATCTCGGACCGATGGTGTATGGCGAGGAGGAAGGCGAGATCTTCCTTGGCCGCCAGGTCACCACGCACCGCAACGTGTCCGAGGCAACGATGCAGAAGGTCGACGCCGAGATTCGTCGCATCATCGATCAGCAGTACGGTCTGGCCCGGCGTCTGATCGAAGACAACAGCGACAAGGTCGAGGCCATGACCAAGGCGCTGCTCGAATGGGAGACCATCGACGCCGACCAGGTCAACGACATCATGGACGGTCGCCCGCCGCGTCCGCCCAAGCCGGTTGCCGCACCGACGCCCCGTCCCAAGGACGATGCGCCAGGTGCAGCACCCAACGCGGCTGCGCCTGCTGCCTGAGCGCTTACGTTGTATTGCTTGCGGGCCTCCGGGCCCGTCCCCTGAAAGGGCCGGTCGATCCGGCCCTTTTTCATGATGGGCCGATGACGATGCAGCCCATTCCGATTCCTCCGTTGCCGAGTGAGTGTTCATGAGCATCCTGCAATGCGGTCGCTTCCGCCTCGATCTTGCCCAGCCCAAGGTGATGGCGATCATCAACCTGACCGATGACTCGTTTTCGGGCGATGGCGTGCATGGCGACGTTGCCGCCGCCCTTGGTCGCGCCGAGCGAGCGATCGAGGAGGGGGCCGACATGCTCGACATTGGCGCCGAGTCCTCGCGCCCGGGCGCCGAACCGGTGACCGAGGCGCAGGAGCTGGAGCGTGTGGTGCGCTTCGTCGAGCACGCGCGCGGCTGGCAGGTGCCATTGTCGATCGACACCCTGAAGCCCGCAGTGATGCGCGAGGCACTTGCGGCCGGCGCAGACATGATCAACGACATCAACGCCTTTCGTGCCCCTGGCGCGATCGATGCCGTGGCTGCCGGCGACGCAGCCGTGTGCGTGATGCACATGCAGGGCGAGCCGCGCACCATGCAGCTCGACCCGCGCTACGACGATGTCGTGGGCGAGGTGGCAGCCTTTCTCGATGAACGGGTGGCGGCGCTTCAGTCTGCGGGCGTCGATCGCGGGCGCATTGTCCTCGACCCCGGTTTTGGCTTCGGCAAGCGCACGGTGCATAACTACACCTTGCTGCGCGAACTCGCCCGCTTCGGCGCGGGCGGGCTGCCTGTGCTGGCGGGCATGTCGCGCAAGTCGATGCTGGGTGCAGTCACGGGGCGTGAGGTCGGCGAGCGCACGGCGGCGAGTGTGGCCGCGGCCCTGATCGCGGTACAGCGTGGGGCGGGCATCGTGCGTGTACATGACGTTGCTCCCACGGTGGACGTCCTCAAGGTATGGCAGGCGGTGTCGGCAGTGTCATAATCGCGCTTTCGTCTAGTTCACGGGAGCAGGGATGGGGCGCAAGTATTTCGGTACCGATGGGGTGCGCGGCCGCGTGGGTGAGGAGCCGATCACACCCGAGTTCGTGATGCGCCTGGGTTACGCCGCGGGCGTGACTCTGGTGGCGCGGGAAAAGCTGCCTGCGGGAGAGCACCCCGCAGTGCTGATCGGCAAGGACACGCGCGTCTCGGGCTATATGCTCGAAGCGGCGCTCGAGGCCGGTTTTGCCGCGGCGGGGGTCAACGTGATGCTCGCCGGGCCCATCCCGACGCCTGCCGTGGCCTACCTCACCCGCGCCCTGCGGTTGCAGGCCGGGGTCGTCATCTCCGCTTCTCATAACCCCTTCTACGATAACGGCATCAAGTTCTTCTCCGCCGGTGGTACGAAGCTGCCGGATGCGGTAGAGGCCGAGATCGAAGCCCACCTTGACGAACCGATGGGCTGCGTGGATTCGGCGCAGCTCGGACGCGCGCGCCGGGTGGAGGATGCGGCAGGGCGCTACATCGAGTTCTGCAAGAGCACCTTTCCCAACGAGCTCGACCTGCGCGGCCTGCGCATCGCGGTCGATTGCGCACACGGCGCTGCCTACCACATTGCGCCCAAGGTGTTGCACGAGCTTGGCGCCGAAGTGTTGCCCGTCGGGGTGGAGCCCAACGGGCTCAACATCAACGACGGCGTGGGTGCGACCCGTCCGGAGAATCTGCGCAGCGCAGTGCTGGCACAGGGAGCGGACCTCGGCATCGCGCTCGATGGCGATGCAGACCGCCTGATGATGGTCGATGCGCGCGGCGAGATCTACGACGGCGACAAGCTGCTCTACGTGATCGCGCGAGCGCGCCATGCCGAAGACCGGCTCGATGGTGTGGTCGGTACGCTGATGAGCAATCTCGGCTTCGAGCACGCAATCGGCCGCCTCGGTGCCCCCTTCGCCCGCGCAAAGGTGGGCGACCGCTATGTGCTCGAACTCTTGCACGAGCGCGGCTGGAAACTCGGCGGCGAGAACTCGGGCCATATCATCTGTCTCGATCGCCACACCACGGGCGATGGCATGGTCTCTGCCCTGCAGGTGTTGGCCGCGCTCAAGCAGCGCGGAGAGACGCTGGCAGATGCCTGCGCCGACCTGGTGTTCTACCCACAGCGCCTCATCAACGTGCGCATGGCAGCGGGTTTCGACTGGCAGGCCGACGCCACGATTGCACGTGCGCGCGACGACGCCGAGCGCGAGCTGGGCGAGAGCGGGCGAGTGTTGCTGCGCCCCTCGGGCACCGAACCGCTGCTGCGAGTGATGGTGGAGGGGTGTGACGGGGCGCAGGTGGACCGCCTTGCCAAGTCCATCGCCTCGGCGGTGGAGCACGCCATCGGTTGACCGCCGATTATTTTTCTTGCGCCGCAGCATGCGGCGTCGCCAAGCAAGGGCTTGCTGCGGAATCGCGGCAAGCCCTTGTCACATATGAGGTTCAGGTTCTCAAGTCGAGGGGTTTAATGTCATCTGGAAGTATTGCAGATGCTGCCCCTGCGATTGTTTCGTGACGTTTAACAGAACTGTCATCTTGTGTCCTGATAATCCAGTCCGTTCCCCGTGTGACGGGGGCACCGGCCCGCAGGGGCAAGATGAATTCACGAATCTGGAGAGTCTGTACATGTTCAAGAAGAGCCTCATCGCGACCGCCGTCGTGGCCATGACCGCCTCGTTTGCCGCTCAGGCGCAGGTGCAGGTCGATCCCTCGCTGCCGTCCTACGAGCCGGTCAGTGGCGTGTCGGGCAACCTGAAGTCGATCGGTTCCGACACCCTGAACAATCTGATGACGCTGTGGGCCGAAGGCTTCAATGCGATGTACCCCAACGTCAAGATCGAGATCGAGGGCAAGGGCTCGAGCACCGCTCCGGCTGCGCTCATCGCCGGTACTGCGCAGTTCGGTCCGATGTCGCGCCCGATGAAGTCGAAGGAAGAAGACGACTTCGAGAAGAAATACGGCTACAAGCCTACCGCCATCCGCGGTGCGGTCGATGCGCTGGCCGTTTATGCACATAAAGATAACCCGATCGAGTGTCTGACCCTGCAACAGGTTGACGCTATCTTCTCCAAGACCCGCAATGGCGGCCTGGACAAGGACATCAAGACCTGGGGTGACGTCGGCGTGACCGGCGAGTGGGCGAGCCGCCCGATCTCCCTCTATGGCCGCAACTCGGCCTCGGGCACCTACGGCTACTTCAAGGAAGTCGCGCTCTTCAATGGCGACTACAAGGATGAGGTTAAGGAGCAGCCGGGTTCTTCCACTGTGGTTCAGGGTGTAGCTTCGGATATCGGCGGTATCGGCTACTCGGGCGTGGGCTACAAGACCGCCGACGTCAAGTTCGTGAAGCTGGCTTCCGCCCCGGGCGAGACTTGCTACGAGCCGAGCGCTGAACACGCTTCGAGCGGTGACTACCCGGTCTCGCGCTTCCTCTACATCTATGTCAACAAGAACCCGAACGAAGCTCTGGATCCGGTCCGCGGCGAGTTCATCCGCTTCGTCTATTCGAAGCAAGGTCAGGAAGCGGTGGTCAAGGACGGCTACTTCCCGGTGGTCAAGGCCCTGGCTGACGACGACCTGAAGCGCTTCGGTCTGGCCAAGTAATCGCTTTGGTGTGCTGAGGGCGGGCACGGCTTTTGCCGTGCCCGCCATTTGTTCGAACGTAGCAATGGATATCCTCCATGAGTGAAACAACGGCCAAACAGTCGGGTAAGCGAGAAGGCTACAAGCGTCTGCTACCCATCGGCCGGACGACGCGCAAGTCCGTCCTCCTCGCGGATCGCACGGCGGATGTGACGATCACCGTCGGCGGCCTTCTCGTCATCCTCGCCGTATTCGGCATCCTCGCCTTTCTCGCCAAGGAGGCGATCCCGCTGTTCATGGGCGGCGAACTCAAGAAACAGGATACCTATGTCCTGCAGCCGATGCAGGACGTGATCTGGAGCAATGCCGACGAGTACCAGACCATGGGGCTGCGTATCGGCAGCAACGGCCGGGTCGACAGTTTTCACATCAATTCGGGGCGCCCGCTCTCCTCACTGGAACTGGATTTCGGCGGCGATACTGCGACTGCGGTAGGGGCCACGAACAGTCGCAGCGACATGATGTTCGGCTTCGCCGACGGTAGCGTGCGCTTCGCCCATATTGCACTCGAGGTCCAGGTGCTGCGCGCCGAGGACATGCCTGCAGGCCTGACGCAGCTCGACGAGAATGACTATACCGACGGCAGTGCCGTGTATCGTCGCATTCCCGGCAACCAGATTCGCCGTATCTTCATCGATGCCAAGGTGATGCCGCCCGAGCAGATTGCGGCTGAGGGTGTAGCGATCAAGGCCATCGGCTTCGCCCTTGGCGGTACGGTTGAGCGCCCGACACGCTCTTATGTCAGCTTTGATGCAGAGGGCGTTGGCCGCCTCACGCGCGCGGAGACCCGGGTCAACCTGATGACCCGCCAGGAGACTGTCACCACCCGCAGTTCGACACTGCCGGCGTTGCCGGAGGGCACGAAGGTCGCGAAGGTGCTTCTGACTGCGCAGGCAGACCAGGTTTACGTCGGCCTTGCCGATGGAACGGTGCATCGCTTCGATACCCGCGACTTCAACAAGCCGGTGTTGGCCGAGACTGCTCGCCTGACGCCGGACGGCGCGCAGCTCGGTGTGCTTGGTTTCCTGATCGGCGACCAGACCATCGTCGTCGGCGGCAACGACGGCTCGCTGCGTATGTATTTCCGGCTGCAGCCCGAGAACGCGGGCACGGTCGATGGCTACAAGATGGTGCTCGCCCGCGAACTGGAGCGCCAGCCGGCAGGGATCGTCGCCTATGACGTTTCGCAGCGCCGCAAGAGCCTGGTGACGCTCGATGCCGCGGGCAACCTGTGGTTCCGCCATGCCACCAGCGAGCAGGTGCTGCTCCAGCTCAAGCAGGACAAGCCGCTTGCCGAGGTGGGCGTGCAGGTGATGCTGATGCCGCGCGACGACGGCGCGGTGGCGATCACGCCGGCCGGCCTGGTCGACCACTGGACCTTCTACGTGCCGCACCCGGAGACGACCTGGCGCGCGATCTTCGGCAAGAGCTGGTACGAGGGTTACCAGGAGCCGAGCTACACCTGGCAGTCCTCCTCGGGTACCGACCTCTTCGAGCCCAAGTTCTCGCTCGTGCCGCTGATCTTCGGCACCCTCAAGGCCACCGTCTATTCGCTGATGTTCGCCGTGCCGATCGCGCTGTTGGCGGCGATCTACACCTCGGAGTTCGTACACCGTAAGGTCCGTGCGACCGTCAAGCCAATGATGGAGATGATGGAGTCGCTGCCGACGGTGGTGCTGGGCTTCATCGCGGCACTCATCCTGGCGCCCATCGTAGAGAGCTGGATTGCAGCCGTGGTGCTCGGCTTTGTCGCCTTGCCGATGGGTTTGATGATTGCCGCCTATGTGTGGCAGATGCTGCCGCCCGCTATGGCGCTGAAGCTCAACGGCATCCCCAAGTTCAGTTTCATGTTCGTGGTCATCGCGCTGTCGGTGTGGGTCGCGGCCGCACTCGGGCCCTGGTTCGAGCAGACCTTCTTCTATGGCGACTTCAAGGCCTGGACCAACCACGACGTCGGTACCGGCACGCCCTTCATGGGCCTGCTGCTGTGGCCGCTGTCCTTCGTGCTGCTCACCATGCTGTTCAATCGAACGGTGGGCACATCCTATCGCCTGCATGTGCGTGGCCTGAGCCGGCAGCAGGCGGGTGTGCTCGATGGCGCGCGCTGGCTGGTGATGATCGTGCTGTCGATCGCGCTGTCCTTCGGCTTGGCAATGGCGCTGACGGCGGTGGGTTTCGATCCGCGCGGTGGCGTGGTTGATACCTACGTGCAGCGCAATGCACTGGTCGTCGGCATGGTCATGGGCTTCGCCATCATCCCCAACATCTACACGTTGGCGGAGGATGCGCTCAACTCGGTGCCCGCCCAACTGCGCGCCGCCAGCCTCGCCGCCGGTGCTACGCCCTGGCAGACGGCGATGTGGGTGGTGCTCCCGACCGCGATGTCCGGGGTGTTTGCCGCCTGCATGATCGGTATGGGCCGCGCCGTGGGTGAGACGATGATCGTGGTGATGGCGGCGGGCAACACCGCGCTGCTCGACTGGAACATCTTCAACGGCCTGCGCACGCTGTCGGCGAATATCGCGGTGGAGCTGCCCGAGGCCGTGATCGGCGGCACCTTGTACCGCATGCTGTTCCTCGCCGCGCTGACGCTGTTCATCATGACCTTCGTCATCAACACCGTGGCGGAGATCATCCGCCAGCGCTTCCGCAAGCGCGCCTTCCAGCTCTGACCGGGGAGGAACAGACCATGACGACACATGTGGAAGAAAAGGCGCCGAACATGAGCACCGCAAACGCTGCAAGCAAGGAAGCGAAGGCCGTCCGTCGCTACACCGCGGACCTTTCGGCGGTGGGTGAGCCCGCACTCTGGGGGTTTGGTGGCGCGCTGGCGCTGGGCATCATACTCATCTGTGGTTTTCTGCTGATGATCTTCTGGAACGGCATCACTACCTTCTGGCCTAAGCCGATCGAGGTAGTGACGCTCAATAGTGGTCAGAAGGTGGCGGGGGAGCCTTCGCGCTTCAATGTCTATCGGCCGGAAGGCGGCTTCCTGGCTGGTCTTCCCGCTGAGATCCAGCAGCAGATCGCGGACAATGATGGCTACGCCGAACGTACCCTCTACCGTATCGGCAACTATGACCTGTACAACGAGGATTTCCGCTGGGTAAATACCTTCGATGTCGCCAACGTCGTCCGCGACCCTGCGTTCTACTACCTTGAGCGCCAGGAGTGGGGGCCGTTCGTCGGCCGTATCAAGTCCGTGATCATCGATGGTGTCGAGCAGGATCCGGCTGCGCTGGGCCTGTCCCGGCTGCGCCAGGAGCAGGTCGCCGCACGCGCTCGCTTTGCGGAGATTCGCAAGATCGAACGCTCGGACATCGGTGTCATCAACCATGAGCTCAACCAGCTTCGCCTCGGCTTGCGCCGCGTCGAGCTCAACAGTGGAGCAGACAGCGCCGAGTATCGCGCCGAACTGACGCGCGTCGAGCAGCGTACTGCGGAACTGCAGCGCGAGTTCGATCGCCTGCAGGCCCAGGCCAACGAGATCAAGGCCCGGGATGCGCGCTATCGCATCGTGCTCGAGGAAGTGGGCGGCAATACCAAGAACACGCAGCTGTCACAGATCGTGCGCTTCTATCCCGCGAACGACCTTACCGTGTTCCAGAAGATCGGCATCTATTTCTCGCGTTGGGGCGAGTTCCTGAGCGCAGAACCGCGCGAGGCGAATACCGAGGGCGGGATCCTGCCCGCAATCTTCGGCACCGTGGTGATGACCTTGCTGATGGTCGTCGTCGTGGCCCCATTCGGCGTGATCACCGCGCTCTACCTGCGCGAATACGCCAAGCAGGGCAAGGTTGTGGCGATGGTACGGATCGCGGTCAACAATCTCGCTGGCGTGCCCTCGATCGTCTACGGTGTGTTCGGCCTCGGCTTCTTCGCCTACACCGTGGGTGGCTCCATCGATGCACTGTTCTTCCCCGAGCGCCTGCCCAATCCCACCTTTGGTACCGGCGGCATCCTGTGGTCGGCGCTGACCCTGGCGCTGCTTACCGTGCCGGTCGTGATCGTGGCCTCGGAAGAGGCGCTGTCGGCGGTGCCGCGCTCGATTCGTGAGGGCTCGCTGGCTTGTGGTGCATCCAAGTGGCAGACCATCCGCTCGGTGGTGTTGCCCCATGCCATGCCGGGCATCATGACCGGCCTCATCCTGGCCATGGCACGCGGCGCGGGCGAGGTGGCCCCGCTCATGCTGGTCGGTGTGGTCAAGCTCGCGCCGGAACTTCCGATCGACGGCTTCGCACCCTTCATTCACCTCGAACGCAGCTTCATGCACCTGGGCTTCCATATCTTCGATGTGGGCTTCCAGTCGCGCAACTCAGAGGCCGGCAAGCCCATGGTGTTCGTCACCACGCTGCTTCTGCTTGCGCTGATTGTGCTGATGAACTCGTCCGCCATCTACATCCGCAACCGACTGAAGAAGAAGTTCGTCGGCAGCCAGTTCTGAGATTCAGGAGTCGAAAGCAATGAGTACTGCAACCCTGGAAGCGCCGAGCATTCCCAAGACCGTCTATCACGTGACCGATTCCGGTCAGGGATCGGCGATCTCGATCCGTGACTTCAACCTTTTCTACGGTGAGGCCCAGGCACTCTACAATGTCAATATGGAAGTGCAGCGCGGCATGGTGACCTCGCTCATCGGCCCTTCGGGCTGCGGCAAGTCGACCCTGCTGCGTTCGCTCAACCGGATGAACGACCTCATCGACAACCTGCGCATCAGGGGGAAGGTGATCGTGCATGACAACGATATCTACGCGCCCGGCGTGGATGTCATTGCGCTGCGCAAGCGCATGGGCATGGTGTTCCAGAAGCCGAACCCCTTCCCGAAGTCGATCTTCGAGAACGTGATCTTCCCGCTGCGGGTAGAGGGCATCAGCGACAAGGCGATGCTCGAGGAGGCCTGCGAGCGTGCGCTCAAGGGCTCGGCACTGTGGAACGAGGTCAAGGACCGCCTCAATGAGAGCGCGCTCGGCCTCTCGGGTGGCCAGCAGCAGCGCCTGTGCATCGCGCGCGCGATTGCAGCCGAACCCGAGATCCTCCTGATGGATGAGCCGTGCTCGGCGCTCGACCCGATTGCCACCGCGAAGGTCGAGGAGCTGATTCATGAACTGCGTGGCCAGTTTTCGATCGTGATCGTGACGCACTCGATGCAGCAGGCGGCACGCGTCTCTGACAATACCGCCTTCATGTATCTCGGCAAGCTCATCGAATACGGCGCGACTGACACCGTGTTTACCACGCCCAAGGATAGCCGTACCGAGGACTACATCACCGGCCGTTTCGGCTGATCGAAGCCCGGGCAGACATTCATGGGGCAAGGGGGGCGCAATTGCGCCCCTCTTGCCGTTTCTGAACCGCGACCTGCGCGCGCCCGCCACAGGCGTGAGCGTATGCCGTGGCGGGCGGGCCGATCAGTGCCCGAAGCGATCGGCGTCGAACATCTCGGGATCGGGGCGGTCGAGCCTGCCCAGCGCCGCCATCTCGTCATCGCTGAGAGCGAAGTCGAAGATGGCCAAGTTCTGCGCCATGCGCGTCGGGTTGGAGGATTTCGGCGTGGCGACGAAGCCCTGCTGCACCAGCCAGCGCAGCACGATCTGCGCACTCGTGCGACCGTGACGCTCGGCGATCGCGGTGATCGCCGGGTCGGCCAGCATGGCGTTGCCGTAGCCCAGCGGGCGCCAGGCGCCGGTCACGATGCCATGCTCGCGGTGGAGGGCGACGAGGTCGTCGCGCAGGTGGTAGGGGTCGAGTTGGATCTGGTTGAGGTGCGGCACCAGGCCGAGATCGAACAGGCGCTGCAGGTGGGCGGGCTTGAAGTTGGAGGTGCCGATTGCACGCACGACACCAGCCTCGAGCAGCTTCACGAGGCCCTGGAAAGCTTCGAGGTAGCGGTCCTGGTCAGGGTTGGGCCAGTGCACGAGCAGCAGGTCGATGTAGTCCAGCCCGAGGCGTTTCAGGCTGGCCTCGCAGGCTTGACGGGCGCCGTCCACGCTGTGCCACTTGCGATTGAACTTGGTGGTAACGAACACCTCGCGGCGCGTGACGCCCGAGTTGCGGATGCCTTCGCCGACGCCACGCTCGTTCTCGTAGTTCTCGGCGGTGTCGATATGGCGGTAGCCCATCTGCAGCGCGGCGGCCACGGTGACGGCGCACTCGGCATCGTTCATCAGCCAGGTTCCGAGTCCAAGCTGTGGAATCTGCACGCCATTGAGCAGACTGAGGCAGGGCGCGGGCTGGATGCGTTGGGTCATGGTCTCGTTCTCCGAGATCGTTGGCGGGGAGCGCCGGGGGGAGTGGCTTCGAGCATAACGCAGGGCTGTCCGCTGCCGCCAGCCGTGGTGGCGTGTGCCGCCATGTGAATGTGATTAACACATCCGCAGCGTCCATTCGCAATTCTCCGGCCGGTGTTTACCGTGGGTGTGGAAGATGATCCTCAGCAAAGGCACTCGCCAAGCGAGGCCTCACGCAAACCAGATCCGCTCGAGGAGAATCGTCATGTCGCTCAGCCGCCGCGCCTTCCTGAAATCCACCGCCGCCATCGCCATTGCCACGGGTGGCCTCAAGCTTTTCGGCGTCAACGAGGTGTTCGGTTCGGACACCATACTGATTCCGCACGCCTCGCACTACGGCCCCTTCAAGGCGGTGGTCAAGAACGGCGTGCTGATCGGTGTGCAGCCGCTGAAGGATTTCGACCCCATGCCCACGCAGATGCTGCTCGAGGGCGTACTCAGTCGCACCTACCACCCGACCCGCGTGCAGTACCCGATGGTGCGTCGCTCCTACCTCGCCAATCCACGCGGTGACACCAAGCCCCACCTGCGCGGCAAGGAGCCGTTCGTGCGCGTGTCCTGGGAAGATGCGCTGGCCCTGGTGGCCGACGCCAGCCTGCGCACGATCGAAGAGCACGGCAACGATGCGCTCTTCAGCTCCTCCTATGGCGGCTGGTCGCACGCCGGCGTGCTGCGCCCGCAAGTGCTGCAAGGTCGCCTGTTCGGTCTCATCGGCGGCCACAGCGTGACCACCGGCGACTACTCGGGCGGCGCTTCGCAGATCAGCCTGCCTCACATCATCGGCGACATGGAGGTGTATTCGCCGCAGACCTCGTGGGAGGTGATCCGCGACCACACCGAGGTGTTCGTGCTGGTCGGCTGCGACCCGTGGAAGAACAACCGCATCGAATACACGGTGGCCGACCACCAGATGTATTCGCGCTGGGAGGCGATCCGCGACGCCGGCGTGAAGTTCGTGTCGATCAACCCGCAGCGCACCACCACCGACGAGGCCATGCGCGCCGAGTGGGTGAAGATCATCCCCAACACCGATACCGCGTTGTTCCTGGCGATGTGCTGGCATGTGTATACGACCGGCAAGGTCGACAAGGCCTACCTGGAAAACTATACCGTTGGCTTCGAGAAATTCCTGCCCTATCTGCTGGGCAAGGACGCCGATGGAACGCCGCCCAAGACCCCGGAATGGGCCGAGAAGATCACCGGCATCCCGGCGGCCAGGATCGTCGAGATGGCCGATCTGTTCGCCAGCAAGCGTACCGAGTTTGCCGGTGCCTGGTCGCTGCAGCGCGCCCACCACGGCGAGATGAGCCACTGGGCGATCATCGCCTTCGCCGCCATGACCGGCAAGATCGGCAAGCCGGGCGAAGGCGTCGGCTTCTCTTGGCACTACGGCGGTGGCGGCATGCCGGTGTCGGGCAAGCGCGGTGCAGTCGGCATTCCGCAGGGGCGCAACCCGGCCAAGGGGCGCTGCCCGGCCTCGCGCATCTCGGAAATGCTGCTCAACCCGGGCAAGGCCTATACCCGCGACGGCCAGCGCTTCGAATACCCCGATGTGCACATGATCTACAACGCCGGCAACAACTTCGTCCATCACCAGCAGAACACCAACGAGCTGATCGAGGCGATGGCGAAGAAGGTGCACACCGTGGTCAATCAGGACCCGTGGTGGTGCGCGTCCTCGCGCTATGCCGACATCGTGCTGCCGGCCACCAGCCACCTCGAGCGCGACGACATCAGCACGGGCGGCACCTACAGCAACGACAAGATCTGGGCGATGCGTCAGGTGATCCAGCCCTACGGCGAGAGCCTGGACGACTTCGAGATCTTCCGCCGCCTGGCCGAGCTCTTCGGTGTCGAGTACGGCTTCACCGAAGGCCTGACCGTGATGGACATCGTCAAGAACAGCTATGCCAACACCGACGCCACGATCCCGTTCGAGGCGTTCTGGGAAGCCGGTGTCGCCGAGATGGAGGTGCCCGAGTCCGCACGCGGCTGGGTGCGCCATGGTGACTTCTACACCGATCCGCAGAAGAGCCCGCTGCACACCGCATCGGGCAAGATTGAACTCTACTGCGAGAGCTTTGCCCGCTTCGGTACCGAGGAATGTCCGCCGATCCCGAAGTATCTCGAGCCCGCGGAGTTTCTCGGCAACGCCAAGCCCGGCCAGGTGCACGTTGTCAGCCCGCACCCCTACATGCGCGTGCATTCTCAGATGGCCAACGCCGAGTGCGCCAAGCACCTCAACATCGACGGCCGGGAGTTCGCTCTGGTCAGCGAGGAGGATGCCCGTGAGCGCGGCATCAAGGACGGCGACCTGATCGAGGTCTACAACGACCGCGGCGCGCTCATCGTCGGCGCCCGCGTGTCGCCCAACATCATGAAGGGTGTGATCAGCATCTACGAGGGGGCCTGGCTGTCGAAAGACAGCAAGGGCCGTTGCAACAGCGGGGCGATCAACGTGCTCACCACCAGCGTGGCAGCGAGCGATCTCAGCCAGGCGACCAGCGCCAACACCTGCCTGGCGTCCTTCCGCAAATGCACCGACGTCGAGGGGCCGAACCGTGCCTACGAGCCACCCCTGGTCGAAAACGCCTCCGGTCGCATCGATGCCGCAGCCTTCAGCCTCACCGAGCGTGCAGCCAAGGCCAAGGCCTCGGCCACCGCAGGCATGACGCCGGGCGAGAAGCTGTTCTACGAGCGTTGCACACTGTGCCATGTGCCGCGCGAGCCGGGCGACTTCACGGTCAAGCAGTGGCAGGGCATCACCGAGAGCATGTTCCCGCGCGCCGGCCTGACCGAGGACGAACGCAAGCTGGTGCTGGACTTCCTGCACAAGAACGCGCGCGCCGATTGAGCGCGTGAGCCTGATGGCACGCCCGGGTGTGCAGCCAGGGCGTGCATCTGCGAGACGCCGGTAGTGGCCTATGGCCGGGCCGGCGTCGTCGTACGAGGCTTCTCCGGCTCGACGGGGATAACCTCGTAGATGGGGACGAAACCGGCTGGCGGCAGCATCCAGTCGAGCGGATACTGAGCCAGATTATCTGCATCCAGGCGTTCAACCCTGGGGCCCAGGTAGGGTTCGACAGCCCGGCCTTCGAGCAGGTGCAGGGCCTGGCGTACGGCCAGGCGACCCTGCAGCACCGGGAAATCGCTTACCGATACACGGATGCGACCGCGTGCGAGGCCGCTGTGCACGCCTGGCGTGATGTAGGAGGCGATGATGCCGACGCTGTCCTCGCGGCCACGTCGGCGCAGTTCGGCAATTGCCGCCTCGGCCATCGGCGCGTTGCCCACCAGATAGTCGAGCCGGGGGTGAGCGTCGAGCACCGCCTCGATCAGCTGACGCTGAATGGAGCGCCCCGTGTCGCCGCCGCTAACGACCACGATGCGTACCGCGCTGCCGTCGAGGGCGGCGCGAAAGCCACGGTCGACGAAGTTGACCCAACTCGCTTCGAGCGGCCCGGGGAGCCAGGCCATGGTGGCCTCCGCACTGCCCGCCGGGTGGCGTTCGGCCAACCAGCGGCCGATCTGCCAGCCGAGCTGGTACCAGGGCACGCCCACCCGGCTGCTCACCACGCTGGCATCGATGTCATTCACCAGCCCCAGCACGGGGTGCTGCGCCGCATAAGGGCGGAGCAGGTCGTTGAGGCCGGCAAAGCTCACCGTGCCGACCAGCAGCGCATCGGTGCGCGTGTCGGCGATGCAGTCCGAAACGCCCGCGCGCTGGCTTTCGAGATTCTCGTAGCCCTTGCCCATCAACACTCGCAAGCCCAGCCCGAGCGCGCGTGCTTCATCGACCATGCCGTAATTCACCGCCAGCCAATAGCTGTCCTTCAGATGCGGGTACACCGCACACAAGGTCCACGGCCGTGATGCAGGGATGCGCGGCAGCTGTGGCGGCGCGCGGGTGGATTCTGGGGCGCCAATATCCAGGCGGGCTGGGCCATCACCCTCCCAGCGCTCGAGCGCCCATTCCATGCCGTTTGACGCCGATGCGGCCGGCACCGGGGCGAGGGACAGCAGCGCGGCGAGGATCGGTGCGCATAGTGCGCACATGGACATGCTGCCCGTGCTCCGGTGCCGGTAAGATGAAACCATGTCTTTACTGCTCGTCGCATGATGTAAGGCGGTTGGTCGTGCTCCAGCGCCCGGGCGCGCGAGCGTGTGATGGCCACCTTCTGCCGTCCTTCCCCACCGCCCGCGCTTGCCCTGACTATGGACGCCTCATCTTACGTCAAAGCCCCGTCCCGACGCCGCTTCGGCCTGCGTGAACGCCTGCTGCTCGGGCTGCTGCTGGCGGCGCTAGGCACCGTGATGGTTGCCGTGGTGGGCTGGGTCAGTTTCCAGCGCGTGGTGGCAAGCCAGCAGGCCATCGTACGCGATACCTTGCCGGCGGCTGACGCACTGCATGAGACGGTGCGCGGCAACGCCCGCCTGGCGGCGCTGGCGCCGCGCCTGGGGCGTGTCGAGTCGAGGGACGAGCTGGCGCAACTGCAGGCAGCGCTGGAGAAGGATCTTGCCCTAGTGCGTGAGCGCCTGGACAGCTTGTCGGCCGCCCACGTCGAGGCCGAGTTGCGCAGCCGCCTGATGGCCACCGCCAGCCGCCTTGCCGAACGCCTGCGCACAATGGCCGATACGGTCGGTGCGCGCCTGCTGCTGCGTGAGGCCAGCCTGGCAGAGGGTCAGCGCCTGCGCGTCCAGGTCGATGCACTCGACGCGCTGGCCCGCACGCAGTCCGACAACGCTACGGCCTTGCTCGTGTCCACGCTGACTGTGCTGCTGCAGGACGGGGAGGCGTCCTCTGCTGCGATCGAGGCTGTGCGGCCGGGTGCTCGTGACCGCCTGCTTGATCTGGATCTCGATACACTCGAGCGCATGCACGAGCTCGTGCTCGCCGCCCATGCGCTCGGGGGCTTGCTTGACCGGCTCGATGAGGTGGACGGCGAAGACCGCCTGCGGGCCGCACGCCAGGCCTTCGACGCCGAACGGGTGTTGCTCGGGCGGCGCCTGCGTGATATCGCCGACCCAGCGGGCAGGGCCGAGGGTGAGATGCTGCATGCAGGCCTGGGGGCTGCGTTGGCGCCGGCGGGTGCTTTCGCCCTGCGCGGGCAGGAGATCGCGCTGCGCAGCAGCGCCGAGGGTCTGCAGGCCGAGATCGGCCAGCTCACCACCGAGCTCGACGCCCTCGCCGGCGAGCTGATTCACCGTGGCGGCCGACTGCTCGCCGCCGCTGGCTTGGCCGCCGAGCGCAGTGCCACCTCCGGCCTGGTGGCGTTCGGTGCCATTGGCGGCGCGCTGCTGCTGGTCACGGCGCTCGTCATCATCCATGTCCTGCGTCGCCACACGCTCGGCCGCCTGCTGGCTTTGGAGGAGGCGACCCTGGCGCTGGCCGCGGGCCGGCGCGACGTCGTCATCGACACCGCCGGCGATGACGAAATCGCTTCGCTGTCTCGTGCCCTGGTGCACTTTCGCAACGATGCCCTCGAGCGCGATCGCCTTGCCGAGGCCTTGCGCGAGCAGCAGCAGGCGCTGGAGCGCCAGGTCGCGGAGCGCACTGCCGAGCTGCGCAGCAGCAATGCCGCGCTGGCAATCGAGACGGCGGAGCACGCCAGTGCCCGCACTGCGGCGGAGCGTGCCGACCGCGCCAAGACAGCCTTCCTCGGCACGGTCAGCCATGAGCTGCGGACCCCGATGGCGGGCATTCTCGGCCTGCTCGAACTGCTCGAGGATAGTCCGTTGCAGCCCGAGCAGCACCAGTATGCGGTGCAGATGCGCGCCGCCGCGGTGCTGTTGCTCGAGCTGCTCGAGGATATGCTCGATTTCGCTCGCATCGAGGCCGGCGGCGTGCATGTGGAGCGTAGCGTCTTCAGCCTTCGCGACACCGTCAACGATGTGTTCGCGGTACAGGGCACGCGCGCAGCGGCACGCGGGCTCGCATTGGTGGCGGACATCGCACCCGCCGTGCCGGACCTGTTGCACGGCGACCGCCGCAAGCTCAGCCAGATCCTGCTCAACCTGGTTGGCAATGCCATCAAGTTCAGCGACGAGGGCGCCGTAACGGTGCACATCACCTGTGGCGCTCGTCCGGACACCTTGCTCTTTGCGGTGCAGGACCATGGCATCGGCATCGATCCCGAGCGCCAGCGCGAGGTGTTCGACCCCTTCGTGCAGGTGCGCGACAGTGGTCGCCACCATGCCGGCACCGGGCTTGGACTGGCGGTGTGCAAGCGTCTGGTCGAGGCGATGGGCGGGCAGATCGGCCTGCAGAGCAGACTGGGCGAGGGCACGACGGTCCACTTCGAGCTGTACTTCGAGCGTCAGGTTGGAGTGGACGAGGTGCACGCGCAGGGGGAGCAGGGCGAGCGTGCAGGGGAAGACAATGTGCAAGCCGCCAACGCATCCACCCCGTACGCCCTGCCGACGCGTCAGCGCGTGCTGGTGGTGGAGGACGACGCGGTCAACCGGATGGTGATCGAGCGTTTTCTCGAGGCGCTGGGGCAAGAGGTGCTGAGCGCGCCCGATATCCACCACGCGCTGGAGATCGCGGCGAGCCAGCCGCTTGCGCTCGCGCTCATCGACATGAACCTGCCCGATGGCGATGGGCGCGAACTGCTCGCCCGTTTGCGCAGCTCGCCGGCCACGCGTGACCTGCCAGCGGTGCTGATGTCTGCCCATGTACCCGCCCAAGAGGTGCAAGCCCTGCTGCGGGCGGGCTTCGCCGCCTTTCTGCCGAAGCCCTTCTCGCGGGCGCAGTTGCGTAGTTTGCTGAGCGGACTGCTCCATGGTGCGGCACCGGTTGCTCCTGTACGGGTGGTGATGGCAGACAGTGAGGTGCAGTCCGCTCTGGACCCGACCGCGGCGGTATCGGCTTGGGTGGATCTGGCGTTCCTGCGCAGCGAGCAGGCGGCCCTGGGTACTGCGGTGGTTGCCGACATCGCCGCAGTGTTCGAGCGCCAGGGCGACACCCTGCTGGCTGAACTCGAGCAAGCGGCAGCGCAGGGCGACGCCATGGGATGCGCTCGTCTGGGACACAAGTTGCGCGGCGCGGCGCAAAGTATGGGGTTGGCGCGCCTTGGCGAACTGGCGGCTAATTTCGAGTCGGCGTGTCACGCTGGTGGCGAAGCACTCGATACTCGCGTCCAGAAGCTGGTGGAGGGCTACCGAATTACGCTGCAGGCGCTCCGTGCAGCATTGGATGAAGATTAGTAAAGTGCTGCAGGTGTTCAGCCCTGTTGCAGGCGCCGATTGACGGCATTGGCACGATGGGGTTGAAGTCGGAATTTGTGAAGAAGGCCTGACGCGGCCCGCCGCAGCGCAGGCCGAGTGCAGTGCATTGGCCCGTTCGAGCGTGACGACACCGCGAATTCCGCATGTCCTTCCGTGGCGCCAGCGTTCAGGTGGCGGGGCCGGCCACCACGTCGACCGCCAGCCGGTAGCCTTCGCCGCGTACGGTGGCGATCAGCGAGGGGGCGCCGTCATCGCCCGTTCCGCCATCGAGTTTGCCGCGCAGGCGGCGGATCAGGACATCCACGGTGCGATCCTGCGGTTCCCAGTCGCGACCGCTAACGGCGCGCGACAGGCGATCGCGGCTCAGTACCTCCTGGGGGTGGCGTGCGAGCAGCGCCAGTACCTCGAACTCACCCCGGGTGAGCGCGACTTCGTTCGCGTTGATATCGATGAGGCGGCGCTTTGCGAGATCCAGGGTCCAGCCGCCGAAGCACAGCGGGCGCGTGCTGGCCTCGGCGGTAGCTGCGTGTTCACCGCTGCGCCGCAGCAGGCTCTTCACCCGCGCCAGCAGTTCGCGCGGGTTGAAGGGCTTGGTCACGTAGTCGTCGGCACCCACCTCGAGGCCGACGATCTTGTCTATGTCGTCATTGCGCGCGGTGACCAGAATGATGCCGATGCCGGCGTCGCGTGCACGCAGCGCTCGGGCAAGCGACAGGCCGTCCTGCCCAGGCAGGTTGATGTCGAGCAGCACCAGGTCGACTGCGTCGCGCGCGAGCGCAGCCCAGAAGCCTTCGCCGTCGTCGGCAGCGAGCACGCGATAGCCTTCCTGGCTGAAATAGGCCTTGAGCCTTGCCTGCGCGACGAGGTCGTCATCGACCACCAGGAGCGTGGGGACGCGGGCCTCACGCATGTTGGACGGGGTCTGTCGCGCGCGCGCCACGGCGGTAGCGGTCGATCAAGGCCGTCGTGCTGGCGTCATGGGCGTTGATATCGGTGCTGCGATCCATGTCCTCGAGTACTCGCCCGGCGAGCTGCTTGCCCAGTTCGACGCCCCACTGGTCGAAAGGATTGACTCCCCACACCACGCCTTGCACGAAGGTGCGATGTTCGTAGAGCGCGATCAGGGCGCCGAGAGTGCGAGGGTCGAGGCGATCGAGCAGCAGGGTGTTGCTCGGGCGGTTGCCGGCGAACACCCGATGCGGCAGCAGTGCGTCAATGCGTTCCTGCGGCAGGCCGGCGGCGTGCATCTCTGCGGCGGCCTCGGCTGCGCGCTTGCCACGCATCAGGGCTTCGGCCTGCGCCACCATGTTGGCGAAAGCGATGCGGTGTTGTGCGTGCAGATGGGCGGGGTGCTCGAGCACGCCGATGAAATCCACCGGCACCGGGCGCGTGCCCTGGTGCAGCATCTGGAAGTAGGCATGCTGGCCGTTGATGCCGGTCTCACCCCAGATCACCGGGCTGGTGTGGCAGCCGACCGCGTGTCCGTCCGATCGCACCGACTTGCCGTTGGATTCCATGTCGAGCTGCTGCAGGTAGGCGGGCAGCCGGTGCAGGCCCTGGTGGTAGGGGGCGATGAGCTGGGTGGGCGCGTCGAGGAAGTCGACATTCCAGATCCCGAGCAAGGCCAGGATGACGGGCAGGTTGTGCTCGAAGGGCGCGTCGCGGAAGTGCACGTCCATTGCGTGCGCGCCCGCAAGCAACTCGTCGAAGCGCTCGGCACCGATCTGCAGCGCGAGCGGCAGGCCAATCGCACTCCACATCGAATAGCGCCCGCCCACCCAGTCCCAGAAGCCGAACATGTTGGCAGTGTCGATGCCGAAGCGTGCAACGGCCTCGGTGTTGGTCGACACGGCGACGAAGTGGCGGGCGATGGCCGCTTCGCTGCCCGCATGGCCGAGCAGCCAGCGCCGTGCGACATTGGCGTTGGTGAGGGTTTCCTGGGTGGTGAAGGTCTTGGAGGCGACGATGAACAGCGTCGTGCCTGGATCGAGCGTGCCCAGCAGGCGGTCGAGTGCGATGCCGTCGACGTTGGAAATGAAGTGCAGCCTCAGCTCGCGGTGGGCGAAGTCGCGCAGGGCCTCGCAGGCCATCTGCGGGCCGAGGTCGGAGCCGCCGATGCCGATGTTGACCACGTCGGTGATGCGACGGCCATCATGGCCGCGCCATCCGCCCTCGCGCACCGCCGTGCTGAAGCGGCGGACACGTTCGCGCACCGCGGTCACGTCCGCCACCACGTCGTCGCCGTCGACCATCAGCGTGCTGCCTGCCGGCATGCGCAGCGCCACGTGCAGCACCGCGCGCCCCTCGGTGCGGTTGATGCGTTCGCCGCCGAACATGGCTGCGCGCTGCTCGGCGACGCCGGCCTCGCGTGCGAGCTGGAAAAGCAGGGCCAGGGTGGGCGCATCGACACGGTTCTTGGCATAGTCGAGGAAGATGCCGCAGGCCTCGGTGTGCATGCGCTCGGCGCGCCCGGGGTCGGCAGCGAACTCATCGGCGATGTGGCGCCCGGCCGCGGCCTCGCAGCAGGCCCGAAGAGCCTGCCAGGCGGGCAGCTGCGTGGTACTGGGGCGGGGCGCGGGTTGGTTCATTGCGGGCACTCGATCGGCCGTGACTGGGTGGGCGGCCATTCTATCGTCTATCCCGTACGCTTGAAATCGTCGCGTCCGCAACACTGGCCAAGGGGGCTTCAGCCCCCTTGCGGGTCCGCCATTCAGACCTCCTGCAGCTTGTCCTGGGTGCGGGTGTCGAAGTCGCTTGCGTCGTGGCGCTCGTGCAGCTGCTGCTCCAGCGGGCCGGTGACGCGGTTGACCATGCGCCCGCGCCGCACCGCCGGGCGACGCGCGATCTCATCGGCCCAGCGCACGACATGGGTGTAGTCCTCGACCTGCAGGAACTCGCCCGCGTCGTAGAGCAGCCCCTTCGCCATCGCACCGTACCAGGGCCAGATCGCGATGTCGGCGATGGTGTAGTCGTCCCCGGCCACGAAGCGGCTTTCGGCCAGGCGGCGATCGAGCACGTCGAGCTGGCGCTTGACCTCCATCGAGAAGCGGTCGATGGCGTACTCGATACGGGTTGGCGCATAGGCGTAGAAATGGCCGAAGCCACCACCGAGGTAGGGCGCGCTGCCGACCTGCCAGAACAGCCACGACAGGCACTCTGCGCGCTGTGCCGGCGCGGTGGGCAGGAAGGCGCCGAACTTCTCGGCCAGGTACATCAGGATGGCGCCGGACTCGAATACGCGGGTCGGCTGCGGGCTGCTGCAGTCTAGCAGGGCGGGGATCTTCGAGTTCGGATTCACGCCGACGAAGCCGCTGCCGAACTGGTCGCCCTCGTTGATGCGGATCAGCCAGGCGTCGTACTCCGCCCCGGCATGGCCGAGCGCGAGGAGTTCCTCGAGCATCACCGTCACCTTCACGCCATTGGGCGTGGCCAGCGAGTACAGCTGCAGCGGGTGCCGGCCGCGCGGCAGCTCGCGCTCATGCGTGGCGCCGGCGATCGGACGGTTGATGCTGGCGAAGTGTCCGCCATTGGGCTTGTTCCAGGTCCACACCCGGGGCGGGGTGTAAGTGTCGGCGTCGGTGTTGCCGAGCCCCTGACTTGGGGCTTGTGACTGCGAGTTGCTCATGATCGATCGTTCCCGGGCTCTCCGGCCAAGCCGTTCGCGGCATGATAGGCCATCTGGTGCGCGCCATGTCGGCCGCTAAATCTTCCGCTCAAGTGCGCCGCAGCGCTGCACTGAGCTGATCGATGACCTCGGCCCAGTCGGCGTCTTCTGCCAACTCGTCGCGCAGAAAGGCCGCCTGTGATTGCGTCCAGCATGGCGCGTCCGCCAACTTCACGAAGTCGGGCAGTGGGCTGTGAGCCCGGATGAAATCGGCGATTTCAGCGTCACTGTTTGGCAAGCCAAGTTGAGCGAATAGGTCCCTGAAGGCGTGGATACCGGTTTCCATGGTGAACTCCTTTTCGTTGAATCCTGTTGCAAGGATGACGATGAGCCGAAAGGCTGCGACAGCCGCGTTTTCCGCCATCAATGGTTGCGCTCGCCCGGCAGTCCTGCACAGGCGGGCATGCTCGGAAGCAGCCTTCGACCTGGCTGCGTGCGGGCACTCCGCCGGTGTGCACTACAGTACCGTCGATGACCACTTCCGGTGTCGACATCACGCCATAGTTCATGATTCTCTGTATGCCCTCAACCCTCTCGAGCGCGATCTGCTTGCCCTTGGCTCAGTCGTCGAAAGGCCCCCGGCCTCCAGGGCGGGCGAAGCCGCTGACGATCCAGGCCGTCGCGCTCGTGGTGTTGAGGCGAAAGTCCGGTGCCACGCGTACCTGGGCGACTTCATCGCCGGCTTCGTCGTACGCGCTCAGGGTTGCAAAGGGCTCGTACTCGTCCGGCGTGATGTCGAGGCGAACGTCCCATTGGGCGTCAAGTGCGAACACCGTGAGCGACTTGTGCAGCATTGCGTGGGCCTGCTGGGCATGGCGCTGCAGCACTTCGGTCGCGGTCTTGACCAGGGTGTTGAAGGCCGCCTGGTCGAGCGGCTTGGGGTTCTTCTTGTCACGCCCCATGGTCCATGGGCCGACCAGCGCCGGCTCGGCCTCGCCGTCCTTGAGCATCTCCACCGCCCAGCCGTCGTCGTCCTCGTTCTTGATTACGCGGGCGGTCCAGCCGTCGAGCTGCCACAGGCGGTCGCTGCGGATGGCGTCCGGGGTGTCGTCGGGAGCGGGGGCGATGGAGGGCATGGGGTCGTTATCGGTCATGGCGGGTGTGGCCTCGTGGGGAATCAGTTGCAGGGGCAGCAGCGCAGCCTGGGGCGCATCGTCGGGCGCGGAGCGTGTCCGGACCGCTCGCCGAGGTAGTGCCTGACGCGCGGGCTGCGACTCGGTTGGGGCGGTCGGGACCGCGAACAGGGTCATCTGGTCGTGAGTCATCATCAGTCTTCCTGGGTGACTGATATTTTATACAGTTTAAGGGGTGGGGAACACCTCAGGTGTCCGTGCCGGATGCTGCGTCGTCGAGCGTCGCCGGGATGTCGCGCCGGTGCTTGCCGTCCGGCCCGTTCAGTTGGCGGCGAGTCGCTTCATGACTGCGTGCCAGCCATCGGTCGCTTCGCCGCCGCAATCGGCAAAGGCGCGGCCGAGCAGGTCGGTCTGGATCTCGGTGAGCTGGGCTTCGAGCGCCTGGCCTTGTGGGCTGAGCGACAACTGACGCACGCGGCGGTCTTCGGCGGCAGGCTCGGCACGGATAAGGTCGCGTTCGACAAGCTCGCGCAGCGGGGCGTTGAGGGCCTGCTTGCTGACACCCAGGGCGTCGATCAGGGCGCCGACGGAAATCCCGGGATTGCGGCCGATGAAGTAGAGCACGCGGTGATGAACGCGCCCAAGGCCACGCGCTTCCAGCAACTGGTCGGCGCCCGCAGTGAAGGCGCGGTAGGCGAAGTAGAAGCGCTCGATCGCGCGACGCGGGTCCTTGTCGTCGAATGCGTCGGTTGTTGATTGGTCAAGCATGTTGACATGATAGGCGGAGGTGCCTATCTTGGCAAAAGGTCAACAACATTGACGCTTAGCCATGAACAGCCGACAACAGCCCAAGCTTTCCGAGCGCGTGGATCGCCTCCAACCCTCTGCGATCCGCGAGATACTCGCCGTTATCGATCGTCCCGGCATGATCTCGTTCGCGGGCGGCCTGCCGTCGGCAGACAGCTTTCCCGATCTGTCAGGCATGCCATTGCCGCGCGAGGTGCTGCAGTACGGTCCAAGCGAAGGCGAGCCGGCGCTGCGCGAGCAGATCGCGGCCGAGGTCGCCGCCATCGGCCTGCGCTGCACGGCCGACCAGGTGCTCGTGCTGTCGGGATCGCAGCAGGGCATCGATCTGGTGGCAAAGCTCTTCATCGACCCGGGTACGACGGTGGCGGTGGAAGAGCCGACCTACCTCGCAGCGCTGCAAGTGTTCCGCTTCTTCGGAGCCCGTTTTGCGCCACTGCGCCCGCGGCAGCCGCTCGCCGGCCTCGACGCCGATGTGCCGCCCGCGCTGGCCTATGCGATCCCGAGTTTCCAGAACCCCACCGGCCATTGCTACGACGCCGCCGAGCGCGCTGTGCTCGCCCGTGCCTGCGACACCCTGGGCGTGCCGCTGTTCGAGGACGATCCGTATCGCGACCTGGCTTACGACGCCTGCGAGCGCACGCCGGTGTGCGCTCATCTCGAGCGCGCACCGTGGATCTACCAGGGCTCCTTCTCCAAGACGCTGGCACCCGGCCTGCGCCTGGGCTATCTGGTGGCCGCGCCCGCGCTGGTGCCGCTGCTGGTGCGTCTGAAGCAGGCGGCCGACCTGCACAGCAACCGCGTCAGCCAGCATGTCGTGCTGGCGCAACTGCGCTCGCCCGACCGCGCAGAGCGCATGCAGCGGGTGGTGGACGCCTATCGGCGCAAGCGCGACTTCTTCGCCGCCGCGCTGCAGCGCCATTTCGGCGAGCTCGCACGTTGGCGGACGCCGCCTGGGGGGCTGTTCTTCTGGATTGACCTGCTGGCGCCGATCGACACCCGTGCCTTGTTGCCCGCAGCGATCGAGCGCGGCGTGGCATTCATGCCGGGCGAGCTGTTCCATGCCGGCGAGCCAGCCGCGAACGGCAGCATGCGGCTCAACTTCAGCCATGCGGACGAGGCGGGCATCGAGCGCGGGCTGGCCGTGTTGGCCGAGCTTGTCCGGCGCGCGATCGAGCACCCGGTAGCCCGCAGGGTGGCGGCGCGTTGAGCACCGGCTCGTGCGCGGGTCTGCTGCAGCAGCGCACGGAGCTGTCGTCCTCACGATCGCGGTATTCTTGCGAAGACAAGAGACAGGAGCGATCTATGACCGAGGCCAGCGCGCAGGCCCTGAGCCCGCCCTGGGACGACGCCTCGATCACCGCGATCCGGCGCGACATGCTGCGCTTCGCGCGCCTGCAACTGCGCGACAGCGGCGCGGCCGAGGACATGGTGCAGGAGGCGCTGATGGCGGCGATGACCGGCGCCAAGCGCTTCGCCGGGCGGTCGGCCTTCAAGACCTGGATGTTCGCGATCCTGCGCAACAAGATCGTCGACCACATCCGCGCGTCGGCGCGCGAGATCAGCCGTAGCGACCTCGCTGCGCGCGCGGAGGTCGACGCCGGCCTGGAGGACTTCGACGCGCTGTTCGAGCAGCGCGGTCACTGGAACCCCGATGACCGGCCATCGACCTGGTCGGACCCGGAAGCCTCTTTCGAACAGGATGCGTTCTGGACGGTTTTCGACATCTGCATGAACAACCTGCCCGAGCACATCGCTCGCGTCTACACGATGCGTGAGCTTCTGGAACTCGAGACCACGGAGATCTGTGCGGAGCTCGGCATCACCAGCAACAACTGCTTCGTGATCCTGCACCGCGCGCGGCTGGGTCTGAGGGAGTGTCTGGAGAATCGCTGGTTCCAGGGAGAGGGCCGATGAAGATGCTGAGTTGCAAGGATGTGATGCGGCTCATGTCCGCACGCTAAGAGCGCACGCGCGACGCTCGCCTGAGCGAGGGCAACGCGGGCGGCGAGCACGACGCGCCAGGTCTCTCCCGAACGGCTAGAATCGAGGCGCGCTGCCGCTCGGGAGTGCCCCAACTTCCATGGCGCCAGACCGGCAGCACCATCAAGGCTTGCACAAGGACGACATGAGCGGCGTCGATCGCGCCGCGGCGAGCACATTCACAGCGGAGGCCGGCATGGCAGCGAAGCACGAAGAGACACGCCACTACGCGCTGGCGACAGCCCTGCTGTTCGAAGGAGGCCGCGCCGCCTTGTCGGAATGCGGCTTCACCATCGAGCGTGCGCTGCCGGACGAAGGACGCATCGAGGCGAGTGCAGGCGTCAACTGGAAGTCCTTCGGCGAAGACATCGAGCTCACGGTGCGGGACGGTGCCGTCCATGCGCGCAGCAGTTGCAAGGTGAGCACGACGGTATTCGACTTCGGCCGCAACAGGCAGAACGTCGAAGCGGTCTTCAGAGCGCTGGAGTCGTCCCTCGCTCGGCTCCCGGCAAGCCGACCCGATACCATCGTTGGCGTCGTCCCCGCTGCTGCGACAGGCCGGGCGCCCGTGCCCGGCGAGCTGACGCGCGAGGTCTTCGTCTCCTATGCCTGGGGCGGCGAGAGCGAGGCCCTGGTGGAGCGGCTCGAGCGCGCATTCGCAGAGCACGGCATCACGGTCGTGCGCGACAAGCAGGCGCTCGGCTACAAGGCAGATATCCGTGCCTTCATGGAACGGCTGGGCGGCGGTCGCTGCGTGATCGCAGTGATCGGCGACAAGTACCTGCGCTCGCCGCACTGCATGTTCGAGCTGATGCGGGTCGCCGCGCAGGGCAACTTCCAGGACCGCGTATTCCCGGTGCTGCTCGACGACGCGAAGATTCATCGATCAGTTGATCGGGTGCGCTACGTGCAGCACTGGGAAGCCGAGATCCGCGAACTCGACGAGGCCCTCAAGACCGTCTCGGCAGCCGACCTGAAGGGCTTCCGCGAGGACATCGACCGCTACGCCGAAATCCGGCGCACGATCGCCGAACTGACCTCCATCCTCGGCAACATGAACACGCTGTCGCCACAGATGCACAGCGAAAGCGATTTCGCCGCGCTCGTCTCCGCAGTCAGCGCGAAGCTGGGCGCACAAGATTGACGGCGGGCTGCTGGTTGCGGCCTGCTCATCGTTCGTCGCTGGTCTTTCCTTCGCGCAACCGAGCCATGGCCTTGCGCAGCACGTCCATGTGCCTGCCGTAATTCGTGCAACCGATGCACATGGCCGTATGCACCTTCAGCGACAGCCGCTCGCGCAGGCTGAGCGTGCGCTCATAGCGTTCGGACATGAGCCGCGTCACATCCTTGCAGTCCATCATCTTCATCGGACCTCTCCCTGGTAACGGCGATTCTCGAGACACTCCCGCAGGCCGAGCCGTGCTCGGTGCAGGATCACGAAGCAGGCCTCGTGATCCGACCATATCGCGGGGCGATCGTCGGGGTTCCACAGTTCCCGCTGGTTGAACAGCACATCGAACTCGTCCAGCGTCGCGCAGCTGCATGCGGGCAAAGCGCAGCATCTCATGCCGGATCGCGGTGACCGAGGCGTCGTCCCAGGGCGGGTTACTGAACCGGGCGCGTGCCCGTGTTGCAGGCGCAGGCCCCTGACGGAGCTTGCGGTCGATCTTGTTGGCGCCAGCACATGCATGCTCATTCTTCGCCCGAGGATTGATACTGGCGCATGAAACGCCGGTCGATCCAGTCCTTCCATCGCCACGCAAGGCTGCCGCTTGCCGCAAGCGGGCCCCATGAGACGATCGCCTCCTGCGGTCCGGTGGCCAGCAGGTACAGGCTGCGGCGTTGCGGTCGATAGGCCTCGATGGGGCGCCCTGCCAGGGCACGCCGCAGGTTCCCGCTCAACACCGGGCCCGCACGCACCGCATAGACGCCCGACTTGGCGTGCGGTGCGTCGATGCGCGAAGCGACGTCGCCCGCGGCGAACACGTTCGGGTGTGAAACGCTCTGCTGGCCTTTTCCCACAGCGAGGAAGCCATCCGGCGCGAGCGCCAGCCCCGATTGGGCGAGCCAGCCGGGTGGGGCTACGCCCGTAGCCGCGATCACCCACGCTGCGGCAAGCGGCGTCCCTGCCGCGGTCTCCAGTGCGGATGTGCCGGCCCGCACCCGCTGTTCGACGAGTTCGACGCCCTGGCGTGCCAGCGCTGCGCGCGCGCGCTTGACGACCCCGGGCGCGTGCCCCGGCAACAAGCCACCCCCGCATGCAAGTGTCACCCGCTGCACTGCGGCGCCGGTCTCGCGACGCAGTCGGTACGCGACTGCCAACGCGAGTTCGACGCCTGCCGCGCCGCCACCGATTACGGCCACCCGCGCCTGGGCGTCGTCGAGCAGCGTTGCCAGGGCCTGTTCCCATCTCGCCACGAAGGGCTCGAGTGGGCGCACCGGCAGCAGCCCAGGGTGATCCGACAGGCCTTCATCCATGGCGAGGCCGGCACCGGTGTCCAGCGACAGCACGTCGAAGTTGATGCGGCCGCCTTTTGCCAGCGTGACATGGCCCCGCGCCGCATCGACTGCGCACACGACATCCTGGACGACGCGTACACCCGCGGCAGCCGCCAGCGGCAGGACGGGGGCGACGCAGTCCTCGAGGCGGTAGTGCCCCGCGATCCAGCCCGGCACCATGCCGGAGTAGATCTGGCGCGGGTAGGGCGTGACGAGGACGACCTCCACGCCCGGCCAGCGCGCCGCGCCGAGCGTGCGCAGCACGTGCAGGTGGGCGTGCCCGGCGCCGGCGAGGACGAGGCGCTTCATGCCTGCTCCGGCGTGGCGACCAGCGAGCGTAGTGCCGGCATGCCTGCGGCCAGACGCTCGAAGTCGGCCGGGCGGTCGACATCCCACAAGGGCGCGGTCTCGTGCCAGTCGAGACCGAGGTTTTGCAGGCGCAGGCGCGTCTGCGCCATGACGCGATCCGTGCTCCAGTCGATGGCCTCGAACAGGCGCGGATCTGCACGCCGCAGCGCGATCAGCACATAGCCGCCATCCTCCGCGGGGACAAGCACCGCGTCGTGGCGGCCGAGGGCGTCGGCCACCTGCCGGATCAAGCCGGGCGTCAGCGCCGGGCAGTCGGTGCCGATGATCAGCGTGCCCGCCGGCGTGCGCGCTGCGGCAACTGCGGCATGCATGCGTGCGCCAAGATCCCCCTGTGGCTGGGGCAGCAGGCGGACATCGCCGAAGGCCCGGCAGCGCTGGAAGTCGGGGTGGGTTTCGTCGGGCGCACACCACAGGCTGACCGGCCCGATGTCGGCGCTCACCGCCGTGGCCACCGCGCGCTGCAGCAGCCAGCCTTGCAGCGCCGCCGCGCCGGCCGCGCCGAGGTGCGGAATCAAGCGGGTCTTGCACAGGCCGGGCAGCGGCGCCTTGGCCAGGATTGCCAGCTCGATGCGGGTCGAGGCGTCGTCGTTCATCGCGGGGTGTATCCGTAGGCGCGCGCAAGCGCATCCGGTGAGGCGCCGAGCCAGAAGCGCAGGCGCAGCCACCACATGGTCAGCACCGTGCGCACCAGCCCATGACGCGCCCAGCGCCGGCCGGACGTCTCCACCCGCTGGCGCAGGCAGGCCGGGCGTGAACGCGCACGCAACCGCTGCGAGAGCACGATGTCCTCCATCAGCGCGATCTCGGGAAAGCCACCCGCCGCCGCGAAGGCCTCGCGTGTGCAGAACATGGCCTGGTCTCCAGTCGCGATGCCGGTGACGCGCGAGCGCAGGTTCATCGCCCAGGCGACCACCGCAATCCCCGCGGGCCCGTCCACGATGCGAACGTCGAAGCGCCCCCATGCGGCACCGCTTGCGCGGGCCTGGCGCACGGCCGACATCGCGTCGGGGGGCAGGGTCGTGTCGGCATGGAGAAAGAGCAGCACCCCGCCGCGCGCGCAGGCTGCACCGGCGTTCATCTGCCGCCCGCGTCCACGGCCTGTGCTCAAAAGCCGATCTGCCAGGGGAGCGGCCCGTTCGACGGTGTCGTCCCGGCTGCCACCGTCGACGACGATGAGTTCGACCCCCTGCCTGCGCAGCGCCTGCAGCGACTGCAGGCGCGCGACGATGCCGGCGGCCTCATCGAGCACCGGCATCACGATCGACACGTCGTTCTCAGCGCCTTCGTGCACGGACCTTGGCGTCCGTTCCGGCGCCTGCATCGGATCACTCAACTTTCAGCCTCCATCCACGGCCCCAGGCTGCGGGGTGTCACAGTCGCCTGCATCGGCGACGAAGCGGAACTGCGCAAAGCCGGCACGCGCCACGCTCGCGGTGTTGTCCGTATCGGAAGCCAGCGCCAGACCGCTGAGCTTCGCCGGCAGGTCGCCGAACGCGCGCCGGAAGTCCTCGGCGACATTGCGCCGCTCCAGCACCCAGCGCCCGGCATCCTCCGCGCCCGATCGCAGCACGAGCATGCGTGCGCGATCGGTGTAGGCATTGTCGCGCAGCGTGCCGATCGGGTGGCGGTTGTCCCACACGTAATTGAGCGCGGCGTCGGGTACCTGGTTGCCGTAGATCGAGCGCGCAAGGGCCAGCTTGGTGCGGGTGCCGAAGCCGAGCGCCTCGGGTGCCACGTCGAAGCTCAGATACACGCGCGCCGCGTAATCGTCACCCGCCTTGCGCGTCATGTCGGCGTCTGCCACTGGGGCATCGACCCGCCACAGCCAGCACAGGTGCGGCGTTGCCGCGAGGTCCACCTCGAGCGGGCGGCCGAGCAGCGCCATGCTGCGCTCGGCCAGCGCCTCGACGGCAGGCACGCCGTCCCACTCGCGCAGCGTGTAGCGAGTGGGCGGGATGCGCTCGTCGAGCTGCTGGATGCGCCAGGGCTCGGGCAGCAGTCCTGCGCCGTCAAAGCGCCCCACCCAGGCTGTGGCGGACAGCGCGCCCGGGGCGACCAGCAGGAGCAGCAGGCCTGCGGTCCATGAGACGTGACGGTGCGGATTCATTCGATGGCCTCGAGTTGGGTGTTCATGCCTCGGGTGTTCAAGAGCGGGGTGTTCATGCGCCTGTGTTCGGAGTTGCACCGCATCCGGGTGTCGACACCTATCCGCGGCGCCAGGTGTGGAAGCGCTCCACCCACTGCAGCAGGCGCTCGGGGGCGTGAGCCCGCTTCCAGGTGCCGGCCACGTACTTGTTGGCTTCGGCCAGGGTCGGATAGATGTGGATGGTGCCGAGGATGCGGTTGAGCCCGATGCCCTGCTTCATTGCCAGCACATACTCGGCGATGAGGTCGCCCGCGTGCTCGCCGACGATGGTCACGCCCAGGATGCGGTCCTTGCCGGGCACCGTCAGCACCTTGATGAAACCGTGTGCCTCGCTGTCGGCGATGGCACGATCGAGGTCGTCGATGCCGAAGGTGCTGAGTTCGTAGGCGATGCCCTGTTCGCGTGCTTCCTGCTCGTTGAGTCCGACGCGGGCAACCTCGGGCTCGATGAAGGTGGCCCAGGGGATGACGCGGTAGTCCGCCCTGAAGGTCTTGATCGGGTCGAACAGCGCGTTGACCGCGGCGTACCAGGCCTGATGCGCGGCGGTGTGGGTGAACTGGTAAGGCCCGGCCACGTCGCCCGCGGCGTAGATGCTCGGGTAGTTGGTCTGCAGCAGCGCGTTCGTCTCGATCGTGCGGCCACAGCGCACGCCGAGTTCCTCCAGTCCGTAGCCCCGCAGGTTGGCGCTGCGCCCGAGCGCGATCAGCACGGTGTCGAAGGGGATGCGCACCTCCTTGCCCGCATGCTCGGCGATCAGGATCTTCTGTTCGCCGTCCGTGATGAAGGCCTTGGCCTGGTGCTCGAGGCGCAGGTCGATGCCCTCGGCGCGAAAGCGCTGCATCACCAGTTCTGAGACGTCGGCGTCCTCGCGCGGCAGCAGGCGCGGCCCGCGTTCGACCTGGATGACCTGGGCGCCGAAGCGGGCGAAGGCCTGCGCCAGTTCCGAGCCGATCGGCCCGCCGCCCAGCACCAGCAGTCGGCGTGGCAACTTGCGCAGCGACCAGACCGTGTCGGAGGTGAGGTAGCCCGTATCTTCGATACCGGGCAGCTCGGGCACCGTCGGGCGGGCGCCTGTGGCGATGACGATGGCGCGTGTGGTAAGGCGTCGGCGCTCGCCGTCGGCGGTATCGATCTCGACTTCCCACGGCGACACGATGCGCGCAGCGCCCTGCACCACGTCGACCCCCAGCCCGGTGTAGCGCTCGGCCGAGTCGTGCGGCTCGACCTGGGCAATGATGCGCTGCACCCGCTCCATCACCTCGGCGAAATCGAAGCGCGCATCGGCCGAGGCAATACCGAACTCGGGCGCGCGCGCGACGTGCGACAGGAACTTCGCCGAGCGGATCAACGCCTTCGAGGGCACGCAGCCGGTGTTGAGGCAGTCGCCGCCGAGCTTGTGGCGCTCGACCAGCGTCACCTTGGCCTTGACCGCTGCGGCGATATAGGACGTGACCAGGCCGGCGCTGCCGCCCCCGATCACCACCAGGTTGCGGTCGAACTGTTTCGGCTGTGTCCAGCGCGCATTGACCCGATTGCGGCGGACGCGCTCCACTACGCGCCGCGCAATCAGCGGGAACACGCCCAGGATGGCGAAGGAGCCGAGCAGGGCGGGCGACAGGATGCCGCCCAGGCTGTCGATGCGCGCGAGCTGGGTGCCGGCATTCACATACACCACGGTGCCCGCGAACATGCCGAGCTGACTGACCCAGAAGAAGGTCCAGGTGCGCATCGCCGTCAGGCCCAGCAGCAGGTTGACCAGAAAAAACGGAAACACCGGCACCAGGCGCAGCGTGAACAGGTAGAACGCACCTTCCCGCTTGATGCCCTCGTCGATGGCCGCCAGGCGCTGGCCGAAGCGCTGCCCGACCCAGTCACGCAGCAGGAAGCGCGCGATCACGAAGGCGGCGGTGGCGCCGAGGGTGGAGGCGAAGGAGACGATCACCGTCCCCCACAGCAGTCCGAACACGGCGCCGCCGGCCAGCGTCAGCAAGGCCGCCCCGGGCACCGACAAGGCGGTGACGGCCACGTAGATGAGGAAATAGACGGCGACGCTCAGCACCGGATTGTGCTCGCGATAGTCCGCAATGGCGGCCTGCTGCGCCTTCAGCGTCTGCAGGTTGAGGTACTGGCCGAGATCGAGCAGGAAGAAGCTGCCGATCGCGGCGGCGAGGATCACGAGCAGGGCGAGTTTGCGAGGATTCATCTGGATGTCTGCCAATGCGCTCAATGCTCGAGCGCGCCGCCGCAGCTGCTGCCCTGGCCGGCGGTACAGCCATAGCAATGCTCGCCAACCCGGATTGTGCCGTCCTCCATGTCATTGCCCAGAAGATCGGACAGATGCGTGGCCTGTGACCGAGCCCCGAGCGGCAGCCCTAGCATCTGATTGAAGTCACAGTCATGAACCTGCCCCTGCCAACTCACTGATACCAGCGCCCGACACATCACCCCGACCAGGTTTTCTGGCCGGTGGGCACCCTTGAGCAGGGCCATGTAGCCGTCGAACTGCCCGCGTGATATCAGCTGGCTGCCGAAGCGCTGGATCGGCATGTTGGCGAGCGCGAACAACTGGTTGAACACGATGCCGTAGCGCGCCGCCAGCTCGCGCTTGTACGCCTGCTCCAGCCCGTGCTGCTCGGGCGGGAGGCTGGGGCCGAGCGGGTTGTAGACCAGGTTCAGCACGAGCCCGGAGCCGGGCTGGCCGTAGCCAAGCGCGTTGAGCGTGCGCAATCCGTCGATGCTCTGCCGGAACACCCCGTCGCCGCGCTGGGCGTCTACGTTGTCCTCGAGGTAGCACGGCAGCGAGGCGACGACATCGACGCGCTGCGCGGCGAGGAAATCGGCCAGCCATTCGTAGCCCGGCTCGCCCAGGATGGTGAGGTTGCAGCGGTCGATGACATTCAGCCCCATCGCCCGCGCTTCGGCCACGAGCCGGCGGAAGTTGGGGTTCATCTCCGGCGCGCCGCCGGTGAGGTCCAGGGTGCGCACCCGGTGACGGCGCGCCACCTCGAGCAGCAGCGCCATCGTGTCCCAGCTCATTTCTTCCGTGCGGCGCGGGCTGGCGGCCACGTGACAGTGCAGGCAGGCCTGGTTGCAGCGGTAGCCGAGGTTGGCCTGCAGCACCTCGAGACGGCCGCGCGTGAGCGCGGGGAAATCGGTCTTGACCAGCAGGGGGAGGGTGTCGCGCATTGGAGTGCTCCGGGTCGGTTTTTACCTTGGTCGGAGGCGCGCGCGAATCCTTACAGCAAATTTCACGAAACGACCGAAGCAAGGGCCGACGGCCGGAGCGGGCCGCGGCCCATGATCCGCTGCGGCCCTGTCTGGCTCGAAGGCCTGCCCAATTTAGCGCAACAGCAGGGTCGGGATGGTGGCGGCGCGCAGCAGGTCGGTGGTCTTGCTCCCGAACAGCAGCGCGCGCAGTGGCGAATGCGCGTAGGCACCCATGAGCAGCATGTCGATGTTGCGCGCCTTGACCTCGCGTGCAATCACCGCTTCGGGGTCGCCCGAGAGGATGTCGGCGACCACCTCGAAGCCCGCGGCGGTGAGGGTGTCCTTTGCCCAGGCGACCTGCTTCGGTGCGTCTGCGCTGTCCTTGCCAGCCATCACGATGTGGATCGGCAGGCCCTTGAACAGCGGGCTGCCGGCGATCATGTCCACGCCCTTGCGCGTTACCGCGCTGCCGTCGTAGGCGAGCATCACGCGTTCGGGCTCCTTGAAGCCCTCGGTGACGGTGAGGATGGGCTTGTGGATGGCGCGCACCACGCGCTCGACATTACGGCCGAGCGTGTTCGATCCTTCCGGCCGCGTTTTTGCGGCCGAGGCACCGCGCCGACCGAAGACGAAGAGGCGTACGTTGTCCTCCTGTTCGGCCAGGGTGTCGTCGAGCGCGCCGTGGCGCTGGCGCATGTCGGCCGAGGGGGCGCCTGCAGCCAGTGCGCGTTCGCGCAGATGGTTGAGGAAGATGCGCCCCTGCTCGCGCTTGCTGCGGGCGAGGGCGGCGTCCTTGTCGCTGAGGCTGTGCAGCAGGTGTTCCTGCGCGTTGAAGCCGATGGCGCCGCTGTGGTCGTCGCCCGAGCCTTGCTCGAGGTGGCGGTCGATCACGTGCAGGAGCTCGAGCGGTGCGTCCATGCGGCGCGCGGCCCAGGCTGCGTAGTCGGCGACGGTGTCGGCAAAGTGGGACTGGTCCACGCAGGCCAGCACTTTTCTGTCTTGCTTGTTCATGCTGTTCTCCTCAGTGGCCGGTGAGCAGGTCGGTGCCGTCGCTCTTGTCGTGCACGCCGAACTTGTCGACCATCGTCGCGCTGGCTTCGTTGAGGCCGACGACTTCGACATCGGTGCCTTCGCGGCGGAACTTCACCACCACCTTGTCCAGTGCGCTGACCGCAGTGATGTCCCAGAAGTGGGCGCGCGAGACGTCGATCACCACCTTGTCGATCACTTCGCGGAAGTCGAAGCTGGCGATGAAGGCGTCGGCCGAGGCGAAGAACACCTGCCCGGTGACGGTGTAGCGGCGCTGACGCCCTTCGTCCTCGGCAATCGAGCGCACCCTCAGGATGCGCCCCACCTTGTGGGCGAAGAAAAAGCCCGAGGCCAGTACGCCGACCAGCACGCCCTGGGCCAGATCGTGGGTGGCGACGGTGACCGCCACCGTAGCCATCATCACGATGCTGGAGCTGGGCGGGTGTTCGCGCAGCTTGCGGATCGAGTTCCAGTCGAAGGTGCCGATCGACACCATGATCATCACCGCCACCAGCGCCGCCATCGGGATCTGCGCCACCCAGTCGCCCACCAGCATCAGCAATGCGAGCAGGAACAGGCCTGCCGACAGCGTCGACAGCCGGCCGCGGCCGCCGGACTTCACGTTGATTACCGACTGGCCGATCATCGCGCAGCCGGCCATGCCACCGATGAAGCCGCTGGCGATGTTGGCCACGCCTTGGCCGACGCATTCGCGGTTCTTGTTGCTGGTGGTGTCGGTGAGATCGTCGACGATGGTCGCGGTCATCAGCGACTCGAGCAAGCCCACCACCATCAGCGTCAGCGAGTAGGGGAAGATGATCGCCAGCGTCTCCAGGTTGAGCGGCACGTCGGGGAGCAGGAACACCGGCAGGCTGTCGGGCAGCTCGCCCATGTCGCCCACGGTGCGGATGTCGAGGTCGAGCACGATGGCCACCGCGGTCAGCACCACGATAGTGACCAGCGGCGAGGGAATCGCCTTGGTTATGTAGGGAAACAGATAGATGATGCCGAGGCCGGCAGCCGTCATCGCATACACATGCCAGGTGACGTTGGTCAGCTCGGGCAGCTGCGCCATGAAGATCAGGATGGCGAGCGCATTGACGAAGCCGGTGACCACCGAGCGCGACACGAAGCGCATCAGCGCGCCGAGCCGGATCCAGCCGGCGATGATCTGCAGCACGCCGGTGAGGATGGTGGCGGCGAGCAGGTATTCGAGGCCGTGGTTCTTGACCAGCGTGACCATCAGCAACGCCATCGCCCCGGTGGCGGCCGAGATCATGCCCGGGCGGCCGCCGGTGAAGGCGATGACCACCGCGATGCAGAAGGAGGCATAGAGCCCGACCTTGGGGTCCACGCCGGCGATGATGGAAAAGGCGATGGCCTCGGGGATGAGGGCGAGCGCGACGACGAGACCCGCGAGCAGGTCGTTGCGAATGTTGGACAGCCAGTCCTGGTGGAGGGATTTCATTTGTCGTTATGAGTCCATCTAGTTTGCGCGCGCCCCGGGCAGGGGCGCGATGAACTCACGCGAGGCGGATTCGCATTGAAGCGCCGAGCCCTGGGCGGCCGGGCACGCAGCCTGGTCGCATGGATTGGGGCAGATGCGCGCCATGTGATAGGTCGTGCTGCGCAGCCCGTGCAGGGATGAGTCAAGCGAACGCGTTGCAATAGCCTCGCGCGAGCGGGAAGGGGTGGAGCAGCTCGCAGGCTGGGGCAAGGCTTACATGGGTCGCTTGTGGGGAGGCTTGTTGGGGGGGCGCGGTTCGGCGCAAGTACTTGGGCCACGCAAGTGTGGCGGATTCTAGCAATGATGCTGCGCCGCAGCAAGATCGGGAGGCTGTATCGAGGCCTGAACGAAGTCATGGCACCCGACCGGGCGTTGTCGCGGCGACGCCCTATTTGCGGCCAAATAGTCGCATCATTCCGGTGAGGCTTCTTGTGTGGGGTGTCCCATGGATGGCAACAGCTTCTGGCGCAACGAGTGGAAGCCGCTGGCGCTGATCGTGGGCGTTTTCATCGCCTGCTTCTACCTGCCGGTCGAGGCCCTGCAGGGCTGGGACCGGCTGCACAATGCCTTCTGGGAAGCGCTCTATCTGGTGCGCTGGTATGCCGAAGAGCATGTGCTGCTGTGCCTCATCCCTGCCTTCTTCATCGCCGGTGCGATTGCGGTCTTCGTCAGCCAGGCGGCGGTGATGAAATACCTCGGGCCGGCTGCGCACAAAGGCATGGCCTATGGCGTGGCTTCGGTGTCGGGGACGATCCTGGCCGTGTGCTCCTGCACGGTGCTGCCATTGTTCGCCGGCATCTATCGCATGGGCGCCGGACTGGGGCCAGCGATCGCCTTCCTGTATTCCGGGCCGGCGATCAATGTACTGGCGATCATTCTCACCGCCCGCATCCTGGGGCCGGAGCTCGGCATCGCGCGTGGCATCGGTGCCGTGGTGTTCAGCGTGGTCATCGGCCTGATGATGGCTTTCCTGTACCGCAAGGAGGAGCTCGAGAAGCTCAACAGCAAGATCGTGCTGCCTGACGAAGGCCCGAGTCGGCGGCTGTGGCAGAACGCGATGTTCTTCGGTGTGCTGGTCGCGATCCTTGTGTTTGCCAACTGGGCGAAGCCGGCGGTGGATGAGGGGGCCTGGCACGCGATCTACGCGGCCAAGTGGTGGATCACGGGGGCGTTCGGCATTGCGCTTGCGGCCATCCTCGTCGGCTGGATGAAGATGTCACACATCCGCGTGCTGCTGGTGGCCGCCGCCGGCGTGGCAGCGGCGGTCGTGTTCGGCGAACAACCACTCGTGCCCTTTGCGCTGCTCATCATCGGTCTGTCGTGGATCACCAGCACCGACAAGGGCGAGGGCGCCGGCTGGTTCGCTTCGTCCTGGGACTACGCCAAGAAGATCCTGCCGCTGCTGCTCGTCGGCGTGCTGATTGCCGGCGCACTGCTCGGCCGACCTGGCGAGGAAGGCCTGATTCCCTCGGAATGGGTGGCCTGGGCGGTGGGGGGCAATTCGCTGGCGGCGAATTTCTTTGCTGCGTTTGCCGGTGCCTTCATGTACTTCGCCACCCTGACCGAGGTGCCGATCGTGCAGGGCCTGATCGGCAATGGCATGGGTGAGGGCCCAGCGCTTGCGCTGCTGCTTGCCGGCCCGGCGCTGTCGCTGCCCAACATGTTGGTGATCCGTAGCGTACTGGGCACGAAGAAGACGCTGACGTTCGTCGCCATGGTCGTGGTGATGGCGACGATCAGCGGGATGCTGTTCGGCATGTGGGTAGAGAGGGGGCTGCCGGTTTCCTCGCTACCCGGCTGATCGTCTGGTCCGCTGCGATCAGAACCAGCCCTCAACCTTGCTGCGCGCGGGTACGCCGCCGGAATGAACTACGCTGCCGTCGATTACGACAGCTGGCGTCGCCATCACGCCGTAGCTCATGATCTTCTGTAACTCCTCGACCTTTTCGAGCGCAATCTGCTCACCCATTTCGCCGGCGACCTCTTCGATGAGCTTGACCGTGTTCTTGCAGTTGGCGCAACCGGTACCGAGAACCTTGATGTCCTTCATGATGCTTCTCCTTCGCTGGTCATTGTGTCGGTGAGAAACACGGGCGCAAAGCCTCCACCCGCGGTACGGAAGTTGGTGGTCTGCCCTGTGTAGAGCCTTGCTGCGACAAGCTGAATCTCGCCTGCATAGGCATAGGCGCGAATGTCGAGCTTGAGATCGTTACCGGCGTCGTCGACCCGGACACGCCGTTCGGAGGGCAGGGCAAGGCTCTGGGCAACGTAGCCGCCGTCGAGGATGCTCTTCCACACCCGCTGGGTGAGCTTGTCTCCGCGGTACGCCGCGCGGCTGCCGAAGCCGCTGGTAGGCTTGAAGAACAGGCTGCGGCGTGCGGCCCACAAGGCGTCGGCGCGCTCGGGCATGACCTCGACCGTACGCGGGATGCCCGCCACCAGGCAGTCGATCGTATGCTGCGGAACACCGAGGGCTGCGAGGCGAGCCGCGTCGGTGAGCAGCGCGAGATTGCGTTTGTCCGCGTACAGCGCATGTGCGCGTGGGTGGGGCGTGAGCGCGACTGCTCCGGCCTCATGGGCGGCGCGCAAGGCTACTGCAGCGGGCGATTGCAGGTAGAAATCGGTCAGGCGGTTGTAGACGAGGTCGACCGGCCGGCCGTTGTGTGTCAGCGCGCGGCTGTCGAAGGCGAGTTCGCCCGGATCGCAGATGACCGTGTCGATGCCTGCGCTGCGGAACAGGTGCTGAAAAAGCAGGAACTCGGGATGTAGGTATTGCTGTTCGGGTGTTTCGTCGACGATCGCGATGCACTCCGGCTTGCCGTGATGGCCCTGCAGCGCCCATTCGTTGAAGAAGGCCTCCAGCCAGCGCTGATCGAGCGCGTCGAGCCTGGCCGTGGGGCGCAGATGCGGCACGATCTGCGCGCAACAGGCCTGCTGTGCGCACGCAAGTGCTCGGTTCAGCAGGGCGCCGCCCGCGTTGGTGTTGATTTCGATGAGCTGTGGGCCAGTGTCGCAGACATGGAAGTCGAAACCCATGAACACACCCTTCGGGCCGTTATCGAAACGGGCGATTGCCGGCGCGCGCGCGAGCACCTCGGCCTCGTAGCCGGGCAGGGCGATCACGGTTTCGATCGCCGCCACGATGTCGGCCATGGCCTGCAGCGTCTCCGGGGCCATGAACACCGCGGTAGCCGAGAACATGTGTGGGCGGCTGCGCTCGATTTCGGTCGCCAGTCCGAGCAGTGCGGGTTCGGCTTCGAGTTGCTGGCGCAGGCGCAGGGGGTCGAGGCTGCGGCAGTCGCAGCTACGGTTCAGCGCCTGCGCTACCGCCAGCGCACTGCTCGTGGCGCTGGGGCGGTGTTGTTCGGGCGCTACGGCGGTTGGTATCACGAGGGGCTCACTGGGCGGACTAGAAGCGCAGGTCGGCGCGGCTGACGTTGCTGCAATGCAGTGCTTCGCGATGTGGCTAACGCTGCAAGTTTAGTCGAGCACAGGCCAGGGAAGGTGCGTGGGGGATGCGGTCAGGGAGTGACCGCTGTACGAAGGGACGGGTTGGTGGTCAGTAACCTGCATGTCACACATCGTTGCTAAGATTTCAATTATTCTATAAGTGTTGTGTTATTGGAGATTGACATGAGGATTGGCATCAATGGCATGGGCCGCATCGGGCGCCTGGCGCTGCGCGCCGCGATGGGGGCTGCGGAACGGCAGGTGGACGACCCGCGCGCGGGCAACCGGCTGGAAGTGGTGCACCTCAACGAACTGAAGGGCGGCGCGGCGGCTACCGCACACCTGCTCGCCTTCGACAGCGTGCAGGGCAAGTGGCGTGCGGATATCGCCGCCGAAGGCGAGGGCGCGATCCGCATCGACGATCGCCGGCTGTCCTTCTCCGCGCACGCTACCGCGGCCGAGATCCCCTGGGGCGATCTGGGTGTGGATGTGGTGCTGGAATGCACCGGCAAGTTCCTTACCCCCGAAAGCCTGCAGGGCCACCTCGACCGCGGCGCCAAGCGTGTGATCGTGGCTGCCCCGGTCAAGACCGGCGGCGTGCTCAACATGGTGGTCGGCATCAACCACGAAGCCTATGACCCGGCACGCGACCGCATCGTCACCGCGGCCTCGTGCACCACCAACTGTCTGGCGCCGGTGGTGAAGGTGGTGCATGAGAACCTGGGCATCCGCCACGGGCAGATCACCACCATCCACGACCCCACCAACACCAACCTGGTGGTCGATGCGCCGCACAAGGACCTGCGCCGCGCGCGCAGCTCGCTGATGAGCCTGGCGCCCACCACCACCGGCAGCGCCACCGCGATCGCGCTGATCTACCCGGAGTTGAAGGGAAAGCTCAACGGCCACGCGGTGCGCGCGCCGGTGTTGAACGCCTCGCTCACCGACTGCGTGTTCGAACTCGAGCGCGCGACCACGGCTGAGGAGGTCAATGCGCTGTTCAAGGCCGCGGCCGAAGGCGAGCTCGCCGGCATCCTCGGCTACGAGGAGCGCCCGCTGGTGAGCGTCGATTACGCCCGCGATACGCGCAGCTCGATCGTCGATGCACTCTCCACCATGGTCACCGACGGCACGCTGCTCAAGGTGTACGCCTGGTACGACAACGAGATGGGTTACGCCTGCCGCATGGTCGACCTCGCCTGCCATATGGAAACCGTGGGTATCTGACAATCATGCAACACGCTGCGCGCAACTACGCCATCGTCACCGCCGCTTACTGGGGCTTCACGCTCACCGATGGCGCGCTGCGCATGCTGGTGCTGCTGCACTTCTACCGCCTGGGCTATTCGCCGTTCACGCTCGCCTTCCTGTTCCTGCTCTACGAGGCGGCGGGCGTGCTGGCGAACCTGGTCGGGGGCTGGCTGGCGACGCGTTACGGCATCGCGCGCATGCTCAGCGTGGGGCTGGTGACGCAGATCGTCGGCTTCGTGCTGTTGTCGCTGCTCGACCCGGGGTGGACGGCGGCGATGGCGGTGGCGTGGGTGGTGGTGGCGCAGGGTATCTGCGGCGTGGCCAAGGATCTGACCAAGACCGCGAGCAAGTCGGCGATCAAGCTGACCCAGTCCGAGGCTCAGGCCGAGGCGAAGGCTCAGGGCGGGGATCAGGGCCAACTCTTCAAGTGGGTGGCCTGGTTCACCGGCAGCAAGAACGCGATGAAGGGCTTCGGGTTCTTTCTCGGTGGTCTGCTGCTGGAAACCTTGGGCTTTCGTGGCGCGCTGTGGGCGATGGCGGGTTTGCTGGCACTGGTGCTTGCCGGCGTGCTGCTGTCCTTGCCGCCGATGATGGGCAAGAGGAAGGCCTCGAAGTCGGTGCGCGAACTGTTTGCCAAGAACCCCGGCATCAACGCGCTGGCCGCGGCGCGCGTGGTGCTGTTCGGCGCGCGCGACGTGTGGTTCGTGGTCGGTGTGCCAGTGTTCCTGTACTCGGCAGGGTGGTCCTTCACCATGGTCGGTACCTTCCTCGCCGCGTGGACCATCGGCTACGGCCTGGTGCAGGCGGCCGCGCCGCACATCGTGCGCCGCAGCGCCGACGGCCTGAGCCGTGAGGTGCCGGCGGCGCGCTTGTGGTCGGCGCTGCTGGCGCTGATCCCCGCTGGGCTGGCAGTGGCGGTGTGGCTGCAGCTGCCCAGCCTGGAATGGGTGGTGGTATGCGGCCTGGGACTGTTCGGCTTTGCCTTCGCGGTGAACTCCTCGGTGCATTCCTATCTCGTGCTCGCCTACGCGGGCTCGGAGAAGGCGGCTGAGGACGTGGGCTTTTACTACGCCGCCAATGCGCTCGGCCGCTTCATCGGCACGCTGCTGTCGGGGCTGCTGTACCAGTGGGGCGGGCTGCTTTACGCGCTTGCGGGTTCGGCGCTGATGCTGCTGATCTGCTGGCTGGCGACGCTGGCATTGCCGCTGGTGCGTGACGCCGCCGCCCGGATGGAGACCTGAGCTGACGGTCTGGAGAACAAACATGGAAAAGAACACTGCACTGCCGATCTTCGAGGCGCTGTCCTCCGGCATCCGGCTGGACGTCTTTCGCCTGCTCGTGCGCGTCGGACCGGCCGGCATGGTGGCGGGCGAGCTGTCGGCCGCGCTCGACATCCCGCCCACCAACATGTCCTTCCACCTCAAGACGCTGACCCATGCGGGCCTGGTGTCGGCAGAGCAGGAGGGGCGCTTCCAGCGCTACCGCGCCAACATGGCGCTGATGCGCGAACTGGTGGCCTATCTCACCGAAGAATGCTGTGCCGGCATGCCTGAACTGTGCGGGGTCGATACCTGCGCCGACGGGCTCGATTGCTGAGTCGAATCACATCGCCCGATCCGGGCTCATAACGAAAAAGGGGCCTCCCATGTACGACAGGATCTACTGCGTGCCCTCACGCGGCCTGACCTCGATCAATCACGACCGCCTGGTCATCAATAACGAGATTGGCCACATTGGCCATCTGCCGACGGAGGCTTGATATGGGGCTGTTCGAGCGCTACCTGACGGTCTGGGTCGGGCTGGGGATTCTCGCTGGCGTGGGGTTGGGGCTGGTCGCACCGGGTGCGTTCCAGCTCATCGCCGGACTGGAGTTCGCGCAGGTGAATCTGGTGGTGGCTGTGTTCATCTGGGTGATGATCTACCCGATGATGATCCAGATCGACTGGCACGCCGTGCGCGATGTGGGCAAGAAGCCCCAGGGCCTGATCCTGACCCTGGTGGTGAACTGGCTGATCAAGCCCTTCACGATGGCGGCGCTGGGGGTGCTGTTCTTCCACCACCTGTTTGCGCCCTGGGTCGATCCGCAGTCGGCCAGCGAATACATCGCCGGCATGATCCTGCTCGGCGTGGCGCCGTGCACCGCGATGGTCTTCGTATGGAGCCAGCTCGTGAAGGGCGACCCCAACTACACCCTGGTACAGGTGTCGGTGAACGACATCATCATGGTGTTCGCCTTCGCGCCGATCGCCGCCTTCCTGCTCGGCGTCACCAACATCACCGTGCCTTGGGAAACGCTGGTGCTGTCCACCGTGCTTTACGTCGTGCTGCCGCTGCTTGCCGGCATGGCAACGCGGCATGCGCTGGAGCGGCGTTCGCCGACGGCGGTGGCAGATTTCGTCGCCCGGCTCAAGCCCTGGTCCATCGTCGGCCTGATCGCCACCGTGGTGCTGCTGTTCGGCTTCCAGGCCAACACCATCGTCGACAAGCCGCTGGTGATCGCGATGATCGCGGTGCCGCTGATGGTGCAGACCTACGGCATCTTCCTCATCGCCTACCTTGCCGCCAAGGCGCTCAAGTTGCCGCACAATGTGGCCGGTCCGGCCTGCCTGATCGGTACCTCGAACTTCTTCGAGCTGGCGGTGGCGGTGGCGATCTCGCTGTTCGGGCTCAATTCGGGCGCGGCGCTGGCAACCGTGGTCGGCGTACTGGTCGAGGTGCCGGTGATGCTGTCGCTGGTGGCCATCGTCAACCGCACGCCGCACTGGTTCGCCCCTGCCGCCGTTGCCGCGCGGCGGGCTGTCATGAAAGAGGAAACACGCTGATGAGCGACATCACGATCTACCACAACCCGCGTTGCGGTACCTCGCGCAACACGCTGGCGATGATCCGCAACAGCGGGGCGGAGCCGGCCGTCATCGAGTACCTGAAGACCCCGCCCAGCCGAGAGCAACTTGTCGCGCTGATCGCGGCCGCCGGTCTCGGGGTGCGCGGCATCATGCGTGCCAAGGAGGCCATGTTCTCCGAACTGGGCCTCGCAGACCCGGCGAAGACCGACGGCGAGCTGATCGAGGCGATGATGACGCACCCCATCCTCATCAATCGGCCGATCGTCGTCACCCCGCTCGGCACGCGGCTGTGCCGGCCGTCCGAGCTTGTGCTCGACATCCTGCCGCAGCCGCAGCGCGGCGCCTTCACCAAGGAGGATGGCGAGAAGGTCGTCGATGCGGAGGGGCGTCGTGTCTGAGCCGCTGCCCGGCCAGTCCCTGCCTGACCTGCCGAACGTGGACGCGGCGCTGTTCCGTGAGCCCGATCCCGCGCAGTTGCAGGCTACCCAGCCGTCGACCCATCCGCCGCGCATCGTGCTGCTTTATGGTTCCTTGCGGGCGCGCTCGTTCAGCCGCCTGCTGGCAGAGGAAGCCGCCCGCGTGCTTCGCGCCATGGGCGCCGAGACGCGGGTCTTCAACCCGAGCGGCCTGCCGCTGCCGGACGATGCGCCCGACACCCACCCCAAGGTGATCGAACTGCGCGAGCTCACCCAGTGGGCCGAGGGCATGGTGTGGTGCTCGCCCGAACGTCATGGCGCGATGACCGGCATCATGAAGACGCAGATCGACTGGATACCGCTGTCGGTCGGCGCGGTGCGCCCGACCCAGGGCAAGACCCTGGCGGTGATGCAGGTGTGCGGCGGCTCGCAGTCGTTCAATGCAGTCAATCAGATGCGCGTGCTCGGGCGCTGGATGCGCATGCTGACGATCCCCAACCAGTCTTCGGTGGCAAAGGCCTTCCTCGAGTTCGACGAGCATGACCGCATGAAGCCTTCGGCCTATTACGACCGCGTGGTGGATGTGATGGAGGAACTGGTGAAGTTCACGCTGCTCACGCGCGACATCGCGCCTTACCTGGTCGATCGCTACAGCGAGCGCAAGGAGAGTGCAGCCGAGCTGTCGGCGCGGGTGAACCAGTCTGCCATTTGAGTCCGAGTTCGGCGTGCATGAGGGTGTCCTGGCCGATGGTGAGGGAGTGAGCCGCCCCGAGTCGTGACGCTTCACTGATCCCTTGCGGTCGATGCCGGATCAATGTTTGCCCAGTCTGCCGGCAGCGACCGTGAGTCCGACTGCCACCGCCATCAGCCCAAAGGCGACGCCTACGCGGGTGATCAGCTCGGGGGCCAGCAGCAGCAAGGCACCCAGCCCTAGCATCATCAGCCCCGACATGAGCTTCAGCAGCCGTCCCTCGCGCTCGCTCAGCTTGCGCGCGCCCAGGGTGTGTGCGAAGGCGACCACGATCAGCGCAAGCGGCAGCACGTAGATGAGGTTGTACATCCCGAGGTAGGCGTAGCGGGTGGCGGTGGGCAACTCGGCCAGGGTCAGCAGGCGGGTGAACACCATCGGGAAGCCGGCCGTGCACAGCAGCTCGTAGAAGTTTGCCGCCACTGCGAGGAAGACGGTGGCGCCGATCATGGCAGGCAGGCGTTCGGCGTTGAGGATGGCGCGGGCACGGCGGAATATGTCGGGCTTGCGCGATTCCGGGATCGACAGCGAAAGGCCCTTTTCGAACCAGAAGTAGTCCTTGACGTTGACCGCGCCGACGAACATCGCGAGCGCACCGGCTGCGAGCGTGACCCAGGCAAGGTGGCCGAACACCTGGAACAGATTGAGCCACGCGGCCATGAAGGCGAAGTACATCAGCCCGGAGACGCTCACGAAGATGCCGCCGATGAGCAGCATGCGGCCGCGGCTGCGCTGATGCGCCATCATCGACAGCAGGAACAGCAGCACGAAGAAGGCGCAGGGATTGAAGGCGTCGAGGCTGGCGAGGACGAGGGTGAGCGCTGGCAGCGAGAGGGCGCTGGCGTCGATACGACCGATGAGCGGGAGATCGATGCCCGGGTCCGCAGCACCCCGCGATCCGGGGGCGGGCCGTGGGGCCGGCTCAAGGCCATCCTGCAGGCGGGCATGGCAGGCATCCAGGCCGGTGAGCAGTTGTGCGCCGACGCCTTCGCCGCTGTCCCAGCCAATGTGCAGTTCGCCACAGAAGGCGAAGCTGGGCACGGCTGCGGCTTCGCCGCCAGCGAGCGCCGCGATGTGCTGGAAGCGCGCGACGTTGTGCGCGCTGCGCGACAGTTCGAGCGCCTGCACCCGCACCCATGGCCGTTCCTGCGCGATGGCGGTGATGAAGGGCTTCGCCTCGGTGCAATGCGGGCAGGTATGCGACCAGAAGAAATAGAGTTGTATCTCGGCTTCGCCCGAGTCGTTCCGGCTGACCCAGACTTCGTCTGCCGCTGCGCTGGCGCCGATCGCGGTCAGGGCCGCGAGCAGGAGGGCAAGCAGGGCTGTGCGGATGCGCGCGAGCATGGCGTGCTGGCCTCGTGATGCTGCAACGCGTACATGCTGGCACGGCTGGTCGCGCAAGGGGCTGACCAAGGTCAATCGTCCGCGTCAGGGGGCGGCTCGCGCTGCTTGCGCCCGTCGTCCAGACTGCCGCCTCGATGGTGGAGGTCTGCTGCCGATGTAGAATCACGCGATTCCAACCAGACCAGCCCCGGGCCTTGCCCCACATGATCATGACCCAGCCGACTCCCCTGACCCAACTTCCGCAGTCCGAGCTCTTTCGCAAGGATGACGTGTTCGTGCTCTTCGGCGAGCTCTTCGGGCGCGGATACGCCACCGGCCTCGTCGACCAGGCGCGTGCGGCCGGCATGCAGATCGTCGGCATCACGGTGGGGCGGCGCGACGACAACAACGCCCTGCGTCCGCTCAACGACGAGGAACTGGCAGCGGCCGAGGCCAACCTGGGCGGCAGGATCATCAACGTGCCGCTGATGGCCGGCTTCGATCTCGACGCGCCCGCTGGCGAGCCGACCCCGACCGAACTGCTCAACGCCATGACGCTCAAGACCTGGGAGCAGGACAAGCTCGACTGGGCGCATATCGACAAGTGCCGTGCGATCGGCACCGAGCGCTTCCGCAAGGGGGTGGCCGAGGTCATGGCCGTGCTCGACGGCATGATCGCCGACGGGCGCAATGTCCTCTTCGCGCACACCATGGCGGGCGGCATTCCCAAGGCCAAGGTGTTCATGGTCATCGCCAACCGCATCTACAAGGGCCGCGGCGAGCGCTTCATGTCGTCGCAGACCCTGCTCGACAGTGACCTGGGCAAGCTCATCCTGCAGAACTTCGACGAGGTTTCGGCCAACACCTTCCTGCACCTGATCGAAGGCAGCGCGGCGATCCGCGCCCGCGTCGAGGCCGCGGGCGGCCAGGTGCGCTACACCGCGTACGGCTACCACGGCACCGAGATCCTCATCGAGGGACGTTATCAGTGGCAGACCTACACCAACTACACCCAGGGCTACGCCAAGATGCGCCTCGAACGCATTGCGCGGGCGGCGTGGGAGCAGGGTGTAAAGGCCACGGTCTATAACTGCCCCGAGATCCGCACCAACTCCACCGATGTGTTCGCCGGCGTGGAGCTGCCCCTGATCGCACTGCTCGAGGCGCTCAGGAAGGAAGGCGGCGGCGCCTGGGCCGAGTCGCAGTGGCAGGCATGTCGCGACCTGCTGGTCGACGGCGTCACCCTGGAAGACGTGCTGAAAAAGGTCGCCGATTTCCAGACCAGTGCCGTGATGCAGCCCTTCCACGACTTCGACGCCTGGCCGATGCCGAACAACCCGGAGCAGGCCGACCTGCAGATCGGTACCTCGGAGGACATCGTGCAGATGCACAAGGACCGCAAGGCCCTGGTCACCGACCTGCTCAGCACGCTGGTGCTCGAGGCCAGCGGGGCGCTCATCTTCCGCGAGTCTGCGGCGCCCGCCGGCCCGGTGCTGTGGCTCAACCACGACGTCGTGGCGCGCCAGCTCAACCATCTGCACGCCTGATGACACCGGCCCAGCCCAACAACCCACTTCATGGCCTTACCCTTGAGCGCATGCTCACCGAGCTGGTCGCCCGCTACGGCTGGGCGACGCTCGGCAGGCGGGTCAGCATCCGCTGCTTCAATCACGAACCCAGTGTCGCATCGAGCCTGAAGTTCCTCCGCCGAACTCCGTGGGCGCGGGAGCAGGTCGAAGCGCTCTACCTGGAGTCGCTGCGGCGCTAGCAGGGGGCGCCCGCATCGCTTGGTCGTCATCGCGGCTGTCTCCGGATTAGCGCTTTGGCATATACTCGGCCGCGCCAGGGTGCTCGCGGGGCGCGGCCACGCACCTGCCTGCCCCTATCCCTGGATTACTTCAAAGACACGGAGTTTCACCACATGAGCCGCCCCACCCGAATCGTCGCCGCGCTGGCCGCGGTCGCGTTGATCTATCCCGCCGCAAGCTGGTATTCCGGCACGCGCATCCAGCAAGTCCTGGACGAGCGCTACGCGGACATCCAGTCCCACCCGGCGCTCAAGGTCAGCGAACGCGTCTACGAGCGTGGATTCTTCAGCAGCACGGAAAAGCTGAAGGTCGACATTGCCATGACGGTCACGGCCGAGGATGGCTCGCTGCAGATGGGCGAACCCCTGCGCATGAGCGTGCTCAACCGCATCCAGCACGGCCCCCTGCCTCGACTCGGAACCCTGGCGGCGGCAACGCTCGACAGCGAGCTTGACGTCGAAGGGGAGGCGGGCGCCAAGTTGCGGGAGACGCTGGGTGACAAACCAGCACTGCAGGCGCAGACCGTGGTCCGGTTCGACGGCAGCGGCCATTCGCGGATGACGACGCCGGCCCTGGAACTCGAACTCGCGGCGGATACGGAGCGTGCCCTGCGCGTCGCCTTCAGCGCCTTTCAAGCGGACATCGATTTCGGTCCCGGCATGCGCCAGTACACGATGAAGCTCGGTATCGACCGCTTCTCGATGGAGGATCCGAGCCTGCGCATCGTCATGTCGGAGCTGGCGCTCGATGCCGACCAGCGTCGCCTGTTCGACGATGAGGCCTGGCTCTATGTCGGCAAGCAGCGTGCAACGATCGCCTCCCTGCACGCCGAGGGCAAGGATGATGGCGAGATGGCGGGGATCGACCTGCAGCTCGAACGCCTGAGCTACGAGGTTGATGCCTCGGCCGAAGGCGACTACGTGGATGTCATCGCCATGCTGGGAACGGAGGTGCTGCGTGTCGGGGGCAGCGATTACGGCCCCGCGCACTACGACTTCTCGATCAAGCATCTGCATGGGCGGACGCTGATGGAGCTGTATCGCAGCTTGATCGAGGTCAGCAGCGACCCCGCCCAGCTTGCGCTCCAGGCCGAGGATCCGGCGGCAATGTTCGCGCCCCTTGCCGAGCCGGCGCTCACCCTGCTGGCCCACGACCCCGAGTTCAGCATCGACCGCATCAGCTTCACCAGCCCGCATGGGACGGCATCGCTTTCTGCTCACGTCAATCTCAAGGGCATCGAGCCCGACGAGCTCAACAACCCCATGATGCTGCTCGCCAAGATCAACGCCGCCGCGGAAGCCTCTTTGCCGCAGGGCCTCGTCGTCGCCCTCATCGGCGCTCAGGCTCAGTCCCCGCAGGAGGCCGCGGTCGTCGCTGCTCAGTTGCAGCAGCAACTCGACATGCTCGAGGCCCAGGGCTTCATCGTGCGCAAGGGTGGCCAGCTCGGCAGCCGTGCCGCGCTCTCGAAGGGCCAGCTCACCATCAATGGCCAGCCGCTCGACCTGTTCGGGCTGGGCGGGCGCTGAGCGCGGACGCTGTCATCCCCGTGTAACTGCGGGGTCATCTTCCCTGAGTAAGGTGCGCGGTTCGACTTCATGCGAAGTCTCCGTCAACCCACACCCCTCAGGGAACCATGATGAATCGATTGACCGCCGTTTCGGTTGCGCTGCTCTCCGCTTTCGCCTTCAATCCTGCTCATGCGGCACCGACCTGTGCGTCGAGTACCGCCATCGACGGCACCCCTATGCTGATCTGCGCCGAGCCGGGCTCGGTGCCGGTCAGTGACAGTCGTGACGCGCTGCAGGTGCAGGTCCAGGCCGGCGCGGGGATCACCAGCACCAACCGCAATACTGCTGCGCTCGACCTTCGCGGCGCCGGCCAGCAGGTCTCCAACGCCGGCCGCATCGAGAACACCGACACCCGCAACAACGGCTACGCGATTGCGGTAAACGGTGCCAACGCGAACATCGTCAATAGCGGCGTCATCAGCAGCGGCGACCGCGCCATCGAGGTGCTCGGCGGCACGGGTGGCATGCGGGTCGAGAACACCGGCGAGATCCTGGCGCGCCGCCAGGCCGTGCGCTCGCTGGAGGGCTTCGAGAACGCCGAGGTCATCAACCACGGTCTCATCGAGTCGCGCGACGGACGCGCCCTGCAGCTGCGTGGCGATGGCGCCCGTGTGATCAACCACGGCACCCTGATCGGCGGCGAAGAGGTCGTCGAGGCACGTGGCAACTTCTACATGGAGAACTACGGCACGGTATTGCTGCGCGATGGCATCAATGACGAGGACGGCGTGCAGTTCGCATCTGGCGAGATCCACAACTGGGGGCTGATCCAGGGCAGCGATGACGGCGTGGATATCGACGAAGGCCTGGTGCGCAACTACGCGACGGGGCGCATCATCTCCACCGGCGACACGGGCAGCGGCGTCGACATCGATCCGGAATTCGACAACGGCGTCGATCCGATTCGCCCCAGCGGTCCGCTGACGATCATCAACGAGGGCTACATCGAAGGCCCGCGTGCCATCGGTGCCGACCCCGCCGCGCAGTCGAACGTGGATATCATCAACAGCGGCACACTCGTCGGCCGCAGTGGGGCAGCGATCGAACTCGCGCCGGGCCAGGGCGATAGCACGCTGACCCTCACCGGCGGCAGTGAGATCTTCGGTGACGTCTTCTTCGGCGCCGGCAATGATGGCGTCTTCATCGACAGCCTCGGTGCGGCCGGTGTGCTCAGCGCCGGGGTGATCGACGGTGGCCTGGGCATCAACAGCGTGCGCTTCGTGAGCTATGCCTTGTCCGACCTGCTGTCCTTCGTATACGAAGACGAGCGGGTGGAGCTGTCGTTTATGACTGCCTTCGGCAAGGTCAGCGGCGCCTTCCGCAACTTCAGCCAATGGGACTTCGGCGTCGATGACGCGCGCTTCGATACGCTCACGCTGGCCAGCCGTTTCGATGGCTCGAACGCGGTCCCGGCGCCGGCCACCCTGCCGCTGCTGCTCGGCGCACTCGGCGGGCTGTGCCTCGTCGGCCTTCGCCGTCGCGGCTGAGCTTTACGTAAATATCGACGCGAGCAACTATCGTAGCTGTTAACAGGCTCTCGGCAGAGGCAGACTGGATCAATTCATGATGGTAAGGTAAACTATAGGCCTCTCTGGCCTTGCAGGCCATTACCAACGGCGTGTGAGCTATTTGTTCGCTGGCGTACTGTATGTCAGCGAGCGCAGTGCGCGTGTTGCCGTACGTTCCGTGGAATGGTGATCGATGCATGCACTGCGTTTGGGCGCTTTGGTGACGAGTCTTCTGGCGGCGGGCGTGACTGGCTGTGGCTCGACGCCAGAACAGGGAACGAAATATTCGCCTACGCTGTGGCCGACAGAGGCAGCTTCCTTTCGCCAGCGGCCTGGCTCTCCGGTTCTGAGTCCGAGTCAGCGGCGTCTCATCCAGGCACAGCTAGAAGGTCAAGCTGCTGAGCGACTTCGGCTCGAAGCGGAGAACCAGCGCCTCGTTGCCAGCCTGTTCGACATCGGCTTCAAGCCCACCGAACTCGTCGACGTACTCGACGCGTATCAGCCTGCGGGCGGTGTCGATCGTGCCCTCCCGGTGGTGGAAGCGTGCTCGCATCATACGGCGTCGATGGGCAGTCAGTTGTCGTGCGCAGCGAGTGAGTTGGCACAGGGCAATGGAACGGAGGTTACCGTTGCGTACGATGGCGGCGGGCAATCTGCAGGGGCCTTCGACCTATTCGCGCTTAACAGTGATCTGCGCGCCTTTCTGGCAGCTATCCCAAGCGTAGAGCCTGTTCGTGGCGCGCGGGTTACCTCTGGCTTTGGCGTCCGGCGCCACCCTATCTCGCGACAGATCGGTGCGCACGAAGGAACGGACTTTGTCTCTGACGACCGGACCGTGCGCTCAGCCGGCGATGGGGTGGTGAGGTTCGCCAGTCGACGCGGTGGCTTCGGCAAGCTCGTCATCGTGGAGCATCCGCTCGGGTTCGAGACGCGATACGCGCATTTGTCGCGCATCGCCGTGCGCGACGGCCAGCGGGTTGTTGCGGGTCAGGAACTGGGGACGATGGGCAGCACGGGGGTGTCGACCGGGGTGCATCTGCACTTCGAGATGCGCTTCAGGGATCGCCCCCTCGATCCGCTCAAGGCGCTCCGTGCATCGCACATGCCGCTTGTGAGCGCCCGCTCGGGCTTGGTCTGGTGAGCGGGCGGCGATAACGGAGGCAAATCAGGCGGTCGTTTCCCGTGCGGCGGTGCTGCGCGTCAGGATCGCGTAGATCTGATCCTTCAGGCGAAGCTTCTCCTTTTTCAGCACTTCGATCTCCTCGTGGGTGCGGTGCTCCAGATGCATCTCGAAATTCTTGATGCGCTGATCGAGCTCGTTGTGGCGATCGAAAAGATTCAGGAAATGCCGATCACTTGTCTTGAGCTCGGTGATCAATTCACGATGTTCGGGGAACATGGTCTAACTCCCTCAGGGTTTCAAGTTCTCATCCACGATGGCCTGCGGTGACTGAGCCTGCAGGGACGGTGCAGCCCAGTCACCGAATATGTCGGGCGGTGTTCCGCCGCCCGACGCCTACTCACTGGAAGGGATCCGGGCGCGGCGTGGCGTTGCTCGACGGCGGCAGGATCGGCATGGTGAGTTGCGGCTGGTCACCGGTCATCGTCTTCAGGAAGGCGACGATCTTGCCGATCTCGTCATCGTTGTAGGTACGACCAAGCTGCAGGCGCCCCATGATATCCACCGCTTCCTCCAGCGTGGCGGCTTCACCGTCATGGAAGTAGGGGTAGGTCATTTCGACGTTGCGCAGCGTCGGCACCTTGAAGTTGAAGCGGTCCGCATCAACCCCCGTGACGGCCGAGCGCCCTTCGGCCGGCGAAGTCGACTGGTACGGCTCGACCAGGCCCATGCGCTGGAACGAGGTGCCACCGGCAGCAGGACCGTTGTGGCAAGCCACGCAGCCGCTTTCCTTGAACAGCGTGTAGCCGGCGAGTTCCTTGGCGTCGAGTGCCTTGTCGTCGCCCTTGAGCCACTTGTCGAAGCGCGAGTTCGGCGTAACGAGGGTTTCCTCGAAGGCCGCGATCGCGCTGGTCACCATGTCCATGTCGATCTGCTCCTTGCCGAACACACCCTTGAACTCGGCAACGTAGCCCGGGATCGACTGCAGCACGTCGAGCGCCAGGGTGTGCGGCATGTTCATTTCGATGTCGGCCTGGATCGGGCCTGCAGCCTGCTCCTGCAGGTTCGCGGCACGGCCATCCCAGAACTGGGCGATGGCAAGGCTGGAGTTGAGAACGGTCGGCGAGTTCACCGGACCTGCCTTCCAACCATGGCCGATCGAGGTCTTGAGGTTGTCGGTACCACCGCGCGACAGGTTGTGACAGGTATTGCAGGAGATGATGCCGGACATCGACAGGCGGGGCTCGAACCACAGCTTCTTGCCCAACTCGACCTTGGCGGGGTTCTCCACCTTGGCGGGCTGGATCGGTTGGATCGGCTCATCGCGTACGGTGGGGGCTGCAAAGGCGCTGCCAAGCGACGCGATGGCGATTGAGATGGTCAATATGTATTTCATGTGCAGACGCTCCGATGTAGAGGTAATTATAAGACAGTGCGATCAATGGGGCTGCGCCGTGACCCTTGGCGCATACAGGTCGTAAACCCATATTTCAGCAATAGTTACGATGCCTGCAGTTGATAAAAATCAACGGACGAACGAATTCTGGCGTTTGAGCAAGTTCCGGTATGGTTTAGCTTTTCTCAGGCTGTTGCGGGGGTCTTGAATAAGGTAAACAATACTCAGTCTGCGGGGTGTGCGCATCTCACGATGATGTTTGGCGCCAGCCCTCGCACAATGCCCGAATAGGGGCAAATGCTGATCTTGAGGTGAGCAGATGATCATCGATCTCGATGAGCAGCGACGCAGGAGACTGGTACATAAACCCTGGGCATGGCGCAACCTGTCCAAGGAGGCCTTTACCGAGCTCTGCCTCTCGGCGCTGCTGGATCTACCCCCGCCGTTCAACACGCTGCCGGAGGACGTCGCAGGGCAGCTTTACGGCGTACTCTGCTCGCGTCTGGACTGGAAGGAGCGGGTCAGCTTCATCGACAGGGTCATCCTTGAGCCCAATTTCGTGCTTCGCGAGTCGGCCTTGCTCACTATTCTGGGCAAGGAGTTCGACGCGCCCGTCGCTGCAGCGGCGGCGGCGCGGCTGATGGCTGGCGCCCCGATCGATCCACAGGGTGTGCCCGTCAGCTTTCATGAGTTTGCCGAGATGCTGTGCGAGGGCACTGTTGGCAACCCCGGGGCGGTGGTCGCCGGTGCGCTCATGGTTGCCGACCGGCAGTTGATAACCGCGATCGAGGGGGTGCGACCCTTGCTGGCGGTGGATACGGTCGCATCGGCGGCGCAGTGTTGCTGTGGCTTTGCTTCGGCCCTCGTCGTCGACTTCTGGCTCGACTGGATCGAGGAGTTGCTCGACAACCGCTTCGACTCCTTGGCATTGGCCTACGCCCATGCAGCGGTGTCGGCCTTGTTCATCCCAGCCGAGGCGCCCGCACGCCATGAGATCTGCGAGTACGAGCGTGTGCCGTGCAGTGAGGACCTCAGGGAAGAGGCAATTACCGTCGTCCGGCGGTGGAGCTTCGACGCCTTCCGCAGGCGTATTGAGCCGCGCATGCGCAGGATCGCCGCGCACGAGCAGCGCCCGCGCCTCATGCCAGTGATCATGCGTTCCTGGGGATATGACTGAGCGAGTCCGCCACAGCTTCGGCGTTCAGCGCTCGCCAAGTGCCTCTGACAGGGTCTTGGTGACAGGCTTTGTCAGGTATTGAAGTACCGTGCTCGAGCCCGTCTTGATCTCCACTGTCGCCGTCATACCGGGCAGGATATCCAGGTCGGCATCTGGTCGGCCGCTGAACTGGCGACCCTCGGTGCGCACGAGGATGCGGTAGTAGGGTTGTTCGCCCTGGCGCAAGTCCTCACGCAATGTGTCCGCGCTGATATAAGTGAGGCGGCCAGGCAAGTCACCGTAAATCGTGTAGTCATAGGCATCCACCTTGACGGTGGTGGGCAGCCCCTGGCGCACGAAGGCGATGTCGGCCGGGTTCAGGCGCGCCTCGATCACCAGGTCATCCTCGAGCGGCACGATCTGCATGATGTCCTCGCCTGGGCGGATCACCCCGCCCAGGGTCGTGATGCGAACATTCTTCACCACGCCGTGCAGGGGGGCACGGATCTCGGTCTGCTCGAGCACGTTACGACGCTGGGCAAGGGTCTGCTCGACGCCGGCGAGGTCTTCCTGCGCTTTGTTCAGCTCCGCCTGCGCGTCCTGGAAATACTTGTTGCGCTTGTTGGTAATCTGGGCCTGGAGTTCGGCCAGCTGGCGCTCGAGGCGCAGTACCTCGCTGCGGCTCACGTCCCCGGATGCGAGCAGGGGGCGGTTCATCGCCAGCTCTTCGAGCACCAGCGAGGCCATGCTCTCGAGGGCGCCGATTTCCTCGTCGATCGCCGCCCGGCGCTTGCGCAGCAAGGCGAGTTGGTTGTCGCGGAACTGCGGGTAATCTTCCACCTCGGGCGGGAACACCGGCGCGGCGGCGAACACCTCGGCACGCAGCCGCGCGACCGTGGCTGCCAGGCCGGCCGCGCGCGCCCGGGTCTCGAGGTAGGCCGCTTCGGCGCGGGTGCGCTCCAGGCGAGCGAGCAACTGGCCGCGCTCGACGACGTCACCCTCGCGTACCAGCAGCTCGTCCAATGTGCCGCCTTCCTGCGACTGGATCACCTGCGTGCGTGAGCTGGCGATCACCGAGCCCGCAGCGCGGCTCACCTGGTCGAGCTCCGCGACCCAGGCCCAGCCCAGGAACACCGCCACGGTGGCGATCGTTGCCCACATGATGGTGCGCGGCGCATGAAGGCTGGCGGCGAGGGGACTCGGGTGGTCAGGGTCGGACGGACGTAGAAACCAGAACATGCTCATGCACTTGCAGAAAGGGGAGGGGGCGGAGCGCCATCGCTGCGCCCACGTTCGGCGAGTTGGCTGGCCTTCTCGCGGGCACGGGCGAGCACCTCGTCGCGTGGGCCGTCGGTGAGGATACGGCCGTGCTCGAGCAGGATCACGCGATTGACCTGCATCACCAGCGCCGGTTTGTGGGTTACCAACACGATCGTGGTCTCGCGCGGCAGCGCGCGGAACAGATTGTGCATCACCAGCAGTTCGAGCTGCGCATCGAGCGCGGCCGTCGGCTCGTCCAGCAACAGCACGCGTGGCCGCATCAGCAGCAAGCGGGTCAGGCCGACGAGCTGGCGTTGCCCGCCCGACAAGCCCCGGCCGCCTTCGCTGATCTCCAGTTCCAGGCCGCGCGGGTGGCGCTGGATCACCTGCGCCAGTCCAGTCAGGTTGGCCACTTCCAGGATGCGGCTATCGCTCTGCGTCGGCAGGCCAAGGCACAGGTTGTCGCGCAGGCTGCCGTTGAAGAGTCTCACGTCCTGCGGCAGGTAACCCACGTGCTCACGCACGAATGCCGGTGCCAGGTGGCTCACATCCACGTCATCGAGAAACACCGAGCCCGAGCGCGGTCGGTACAGGCCCGACAGTACCTTGATCAGCGTCGACTTCCCCGACCCCACGGGCCCCAGCACCGCCACGCGCTCACCTGGGGCAATGTTCAGGGCGGGCACAGTCAGCGCCGGGCGCTCATCGCCGAACCCATACACCACGTTGTCCAGGCGCAGGCGGCCCTCGCACTGCTCCGGTACCACCAGCCGCCGGTCCTCGTCGCGTTCTTCGGGCAGTGCCATGATCGCGTCCAGCGCACGTAGCGCGATGCGCGCGTGTTTCCACTGCACGATCAGGTTGGGGATCTGCGCCAGCGGCGCCAACGCGCGCCCGCTGATGATCGTGCACGCGATCAGCCCGCCCATCGTCAATGCCCCGGTGGTGATCGCGTAGGCGCCGGCGGCAACGAGTCCGACGTAGCTCAGCTGCTGCAGGGTCTGGGTGAGGTTGGCCGCGAAAGTGCCATGCAGGCGCATGCGCAGCTCACTCTCGGCCAAGGTGGCGGTCAAGGCACGCCAGCGGTCGAGCAGCTTCCACTCGGCGCCCGCCGCCTTGACCGACTCGATGCCATCGACCGCCTCGATGAGCAAGCCGTTCTTGCGGTTCGACTCCTCGATGTGGGCGGCCGCCAGGCGCTCGAGCGGTGCGCGCAACGCCAGGCCAACAATGAGCGCCAGCCCGGTCACCACCAGCGGCACCAGCGCAACCGGCCCGGCGATGAGCGCGATCACGCCGATGAAGAGCAGCGCGAACGGCGCGTCGGCCAGGATGAACAGGGTCGATGAGGCCATGAAGGCGCGCACCGACTCGAACTGGCGAATCTGCGCCGCAAAGGTGCCGACGGTGCGCGGGCGCGCGTCCATGCGGATGTCGAGCGCCTTGGCAAAGAACACCGCCGACAACTCCTCGTCGATTGCCTTCGAGGCGCGGTCCACCATCTGCGCCCGCACTTGCTTCATCAGCAGCTCCAGCCCAACGGCGAGCAGCACGCCCACGGTCAGCACCCACAGCGTCGAATAGCCCTTGGTCGGCACCACGCGGTCATACACCTGCATCGTGTACATCGCCGAGGTCAGGCCGATGAGGCTCACCACGAAGGTCGCGAACACCGCCTCCACGAAGATCCGCCGGTGGCGGCGCAGCGCGCGTGCGAAGCAGTCGCCCGCGCTCGGCGCGGCCGCCGTGGCCTGCGTGGGCGCCATGCGGGCATGGCCGGTGCTCAGGCAGAGCACGGTGCCCTGCTCGGCCTGGGTGGCCGTCAACACCTCGCGTGCGCCGGCCGCATCGTCCACGACAAGGTCGCCATTGCTCAGCCGTGCGCGCACGAGCAACAGCTGCGCACCATCGCGCGCGAGCCATAGCGCGGGCAGGTCGTCGCGCTCCAGCGCGCGCGCCGCCCGCGGCCTGATCTCGCCGGCCGGGAAGCGCGCCTGCCAGCATGCTGCGGCACGCTGCAGCAGCGGCAGCGAGTCGATGGCGATGCCATCGTGCGTTTCCTGCTGCATGGCGAAGCGATGCACCGGCACCGCCTGTCCAGCCAGGGCTGCGAGCCGGGCGAGCAGGACCGGTAGCGTATGCGCGTCGCCGCTCGAGCTCATTCGGTGCCCGCCGCTGCGGCCTGCACGCCGCTCGCAATCAGCACGCGCAGCGTGCTGAGCAGTGCGCCAGCGCGCGCATCGGCTTGGCCGTATAAGGCCTGGGTGAGCTCGCGCTGGGCGTTTAGCACATCTAGCCAGCTCTTGCGCCCCACGGTGTATTGACGGATGTAGGAGTCCACCACCTCACGCGTGGCACCTACCAGCTCGGCGCTCGCGGGCAGTTGCTCGCGCAGCGCCATGGCCTGGCTCCAGTCGGTTGCGACCTGTTGCTCGAGCTGGCGGCGGGCGACGGCCAGCGCATCCCGGGCGCCCTCCGCACGGGCCACGGCAGCCTGCATCGCCGTCGCCGCAGACAATCCAGCGCCGGGTTGATACTGCAGCGCCACATAGGTAAAGTCCCGCGCCTGTCCGGGCAGCAGGCTACCCATGCGCTGATCGTGTCCAATCACCAGCTGTGGCAACAGGCTCGCTCGATTCACGCCGACCTGCGCGGTCGCGGCATCGATGCGGGCTTGCAGCAGGCTCAGCTCGGGCGAGCGCGCGACCGCCATCCTCACCGCCTCGGCCTGGCTCAGCGACAAGGGCGGCAAGCGCGCCGGCGGCTGCAGGGTGAAGTCGTCCTCACCGACCAGCTGCGTCAGGCTGGCATGGGCGCTATCGAGCAGGGCGCCGGCCTGAATCAGTTCGGTACGGGCCTGCTGCAGGCGCGCCGCAGCCAGGGTCGCGTCCGAGCGCGGGCTCACCTCCGACACGACCCGGCGCTGGATCATGTCGTACAGCCGTTCATGTTCGCTCACGTTCGCGTGCGCAGCGCGCTGGCGCATCTCTGCGCGCCACTGTTCGGCAAACGCGGCGACGGTCGCCAGCTGCAGCTCCTGGCGCGTCAACGCGACGGCCTCCACCGCGGCCGCCTGGGTCCGCTCCGCGGTGTCGATCTGCGCCGTGATGCGCCCGCCGGTCCAGAGCGGCTGCTGGACACGCACCGTGGTCTGCACGCCGCCGGCATCGAGCCGCGTGCTCTCGGCGCTCAGGCTCGGGTAGCGGCCCCAGCGTGCGCTGGCGACATCGCTCGCGGCCGCCCGCACATCGGCCTCGCGTTGGGCGACCTGCGGATGGGTGCGTGCCACCTTGTCGAGTGCGGCATCCAGGCTCAAGGGCGTGGCGCCGACCGCGCAGGGCAGCAGGAGCAAGGCGAGCGCAACGGCTTTTACGGGATAGGTCATTCGGTCACACCTTTGCGATGACAAGGCCGTCAAGGCACTGGATGTCGCAGCCGTGGGCGGCGACGCTGATGGTCAAGTGAGCTGGGGATGGCGTGATTAACCCGCACCTGCAAGCAACTGCTCGACCAGGACGCGAAGTTGCGGAGCAAGCTTGCCCGTGGCTAGCGCGCGCTTGAGAACGAGCTGGGCTTCTGGGCGTTCGCCCGCGTCATGCAGCGATAGCCCCAGGCCGACCAGCCAGCTCGGCTCCTCAGGGCGCTCGCGCAAGGCAATTCGGAAATGCTCCGCCGACGCCTTGTACTGCTTGCGCCCTTGCAGCAGGCGGGCATACATGGCGTGATAGCTGCCGTCGTTGCCTGCGGCGGGCAGGTTCTGCCGCAGCAGGGTGAGCGCGTCGTCCTGCTTGCCGGCGCCGGCCCATACCTGCGCAAGCGCGAGCGTAAGCGCCGTGTTGGTGGGCAGCAGCATCAGGCCCTCGGTCAGCACATCGGCAGCAGCGCCAGTCTCTTTGGACGACACCAGGCTGCTCGCTAGCGCCAGCCGTGCTTTTACCTGCTCCGGGTCGTCGGCGAGTACCTTGCGCAATGTCTCGCGCCCCTCTGTGGCGCGCCCCTCCTGTAGGTCGCGCATGGCCTGCGCAGTCGCCTCTTCGGGGTTGGCGCCGCGTGGTTCGCGGCGTGCGCGCGCAGTGTCCGGCGTTTCGGGTGCCGGGGCTGCAGAGGGTCGTGGGGGAGTCCGTTCGGGCGTTTGCTCGGGTAGTGCAGCAGGCGCCGCGTTTGCGGGGCGCGCCTGTGCAGGCTCGGTGATTCCGGTGATGCGGTGTGGCTTATCGGGAGCTGACCGCTGCTCGGTGCTACGCGTAGGCTGCGGCGGGCGAGGTGCCGCTTGCGCCTGCACCGGCGGCCAAGGCTCAGCGGGGCGTGGCTGGCCCTCCGCAATCACCGCGGCAGCAGCAGCGGCCGCCGCCGCCGCGGCAGCGGCCGCCGCCGGCACCGCCGCTGTCACTGCGGCGGTGATGGCGGCGCTGACCGACTCAGGCGTTGCCAGCACTACGGGCGCAGGTTGCTGCAGTGTGGCGTGCGCCTCGACCGGCGCCACCGGTGACAGCGGTGGCGCCGGGCTTGCGTGCACCGGCAACCGCGACGGACCCTGCTGCAAGGCAGTGGGGGTCCGCGCAAATGTTGGCCATGGGATCTCGTCTCGCCACCACCAAGCTCCGGCAACCAGAGCAGCCAGCAAGAGCACGCCGCTCCCCATGGCGAGATACTTCCAGCCGCCTGCCTCGTCATCCCGCACGCCCACCAATGGGCCCAGACCCGCTGCCGTGTTGAGCGGAATGCCGTGGCGCTGTCGTGCATCGAGCGACAACAGCACCTCGTTGATCAGGCTCATGGGGCCAGCAGTCCGTTGTAGATCACGATGCCGCCAACGACCAGAATCATCAGCAGCGACAAGGTCAGCCCCACAGCCAGCGCTTTCCAGCGCTGTTTCGAGGCGACCCCCGGGCTGCCCTCAGTGTCATTGACGGCCGCCACCACATGCCGTCGTTCCACGCGCGGGCAACTGTCGCCGTACGCGCATAGCAAGGCCTTGTGGGCGAGGATGTTGATGCGGCGCGGTACACGTTTGGAGTGCGAGCGCAGTATCCGTAGGGCAGCACTGGTAAAGAGTTGCCCGTCCACATGGCCTGCAGCCAGCAAGCGATGGCGAATGTAGGCGTCGAACTGGTTGCCGGCCAAGGTCGGCAATTGGTAACTATAGGTAATGCGCTGCTTGAGCTGACGGATCGACGGATGGTTGAGCTTCTCGTCGAGCTCGGGCTGGCCGAAGATCACGATCTGCGCCAGACGCTGCTTCTGCGATTCCAGGTTGGTCAGCAGGCGCAGCGTCTCCAGCGTGGCCACCGGCATGGCCTGGGCCTCGTCCAGGCAGATCACCACGCGCTTGCCCGAGCGGTTCAGCTCCAGCATGCGCACCGCCAGTGCCTGCAGCACCTGGTACTGGTTCTCCATCTGCGACTCGGGAACCCTGACCCCCAGCTCCTTGCACACCTCCAGGCACAGCGACAGGGGCTCGCGGTAAGGGTTGAAGATGTACGCGACCTTGTAATCCTTGCCCAGCGAGTTGATCAGCTTGCGGCACAGCAAGGTCTTGCCCGTGCCCACCTCGCCGGTGATCTTGATGAAGCCCTCGCCCATATGAAGGGCCATCAGCAAGGTGTTCAGGGCTTTCTGCGCACCACTCGACTTGAAGAAGAAGCTCGTGTCGGGCGTGATGCTGAAGGGAAATTCCCGCAGGCCGAAGTGCTCGAGGTACATGGGGTGTCAATATGTCCGCGCACGCCGCGGAACTGCCGCGGCGGTCATTGTCAGTCGCGGGGCACGCAATAGTAACCACCGCCGGGTAAGGGCAGGCCATCCAGCCCTCGCGCAGCGGAATGATAACCCAGTGGGCGATACTTTACCTTATCCGTGTCGAGGGCAGCGCAGCGCAGCGCGCCTGTGCTTGCCAGGTGCGACGGCACGGGGCCGAACGCGCTGGCGTTGTTCCAGGCGATGATGTCGCCGCGCTTGGAGAGCTGAGGCGGTTCGTCGGCCTGGCGGTTGCCGGGGGTCTGGGCGCAGGCGGCGAGCGTGAGCGCAACACAGGCGAGCGCGAGTCGGGAGGGCAGGGACGTTTGCATTGGGGTCTCGGAGCGTCGGTGTGGGAGTCAGGCAATGGTTGAAAGCGATGCAAGCGCGACATTGCTGGAGGCAGTACCCCAATAGAGCACGCCGCTGTCGTGCCATACCGTTGGGGTCGTCCCAGGTGCCGCGGTCATGACTTGCTCGTAGCTGTAATCCAAGTGCGGAGACAGGCCGCCAATCCTGATGCGGTCACCGGTAGAGAAGTCGGTAATGACGTTGCTGCCGTCAGCCCCGCCGCCGCCGAACACGAACACATCGTTACCTGCACCGCCAGTCAAGGTATCGTTGCCCATCCCGCCCACCAGCACGTCATCGCCATCGCCACCAATCAGGATGTCGTTACCGTTGCCGCCGAGGAGGAAATCGTTACCGGCGCCGCCATTCAGGGTATTGCCGGGACCGCCGCCGACATTCTGGGCGCCGAAGAGCAGGTCATTGCCGCCACCACCTGTCAGCATGGCGCCGGCCACGGTGGGGGCGTACAGGATATGGTCGCATCCGCTGCCGGCGACGGACTCGGAGTTTGACAGCCGGTAGTAGTCGCCATCGCTCGCGAGCGCGAGCTGGTAACCCAGGAAGCTGAGGGCGTTGTCGTCATTGGTGAAGCCGACGAACTCGACCTGCTTTGCGGCAGTTCGTTGGTCATCCAGGGTCAAGGTCTTCCCGTGCAGGAGAATATCGAGATCGTTGGTGCCCACAGGCCTGAAGTACAAAGCCTTGTCAGCCGCCAGGCTGAAGGCATCGACTGCGCCCAGATCGATCGTCAGCAGGTTGATCGCGCTCGTCCCCGCCAGTTCCGAGGACACGAGCGCGGTGTCGTAGTCGTACGCCAACCGGTTCTCTGCCGCCGGCACCCCCAGGCTCAGCGTGGTGCTCGCTTGCGTGGTTTCCGTGCCGCGCGTCGCCGACACCGTGATCTGGTAGGCCGAGCCAATGCAACCCAGCGCGTTGGCGGCCTTGAGCAGGCTGATCTCGCCGGTGAGTGGGTCGACCTGAAACAGCGCCTGCCACTCGACCGCGCTCAGCGCCTCGCCCCCCGGGTGGCGGCTGACCGCGACGATCGCATATTGCGTGCCGTTGCCTTCGTAGTTCGAGCCGAAGTCCGCCCCGGGGATCTTGCCGGTACCCTTGTCGATACCGAGCGTGACCGGGCCGGGCGGCGTGATCGTCAGCGCGGGCGGCGGCGGAGCGCTCCCGCCGCCGCCTCCACCGCCCCCTGCCAGGCCGAGCAGGCCAAGCAGGGCCCACGCAGGCGAAACACCGGCGTGGGCGTCGGCGGCGCCGGTGTAGCCGCAATGCAGCGGCGTGCCGGGTTCGCAGGCTTCCACCCAGCCTGTATCCACTGCGGCACCCGCGTCGCTGACCGGCATCGCTGCGGCCTGGGCGAGCAGCACCGGTTCGCTGTCGGTCATGGTGGCGGCGAGTTCCTCATCATCTTCCCGCTTGTCCATATCCGCGACCGCGCGCGCGCGGCTGGCGAGCGGCTGGGCGGGGGTGGCCTGGGCAGCCTTGTGGGTGGGCTGCGCGGGTCCGCCCTTGGGGGTGAGCGCGGCGGCGACGGGCTGGCCCTGGGCAAGGCTCGCAAGGCGGGCGGCGACATCTGCCGCCGCGCTGGTGGGGGCGGCGCCTGCGGCCGCGGTCGGGGCACTGAGGGTGGTTTGCATGGCGGTTTGGCTGTCGGGGTGGGGTTGTCGGACTAGGGGGTATCGGTGACTGGAATCGGTTGCGGGCTGCGGGTCAGGCAATGAAGGCGCCGACCGTGATCAAGCCGCTTGGGCTCCAGGACCAGTCGGCAAGGTCTTCTGCACCGGCGGGAAGGTTGGCGCCTAGTTCGATGCGCTCGATGTTGCTCCCCGCTGGGTCGATCTCGTAGAACAGGAAATACTTGTCATCGACGGTACCGACGAAGATATCGAGGTCGGTCTCATTGCTTGGGCCGTTGGAGCCGTCGTAATCGGCCACCACCGTGTCGGAGAAGCGGAACGCGAGGTTATTGCGGATCGCGCTCAGATCGATGGTGTCGCCCGCTTCAAGGTCGGTGATGCGGTCGGGGGTGTCGTACAGGCTGTCGCCGGTCACGAACACGAAGGTGTCGGCCCCGGCGCCGCCGGTCAGCGTATCCTGCCCAGGGCCGCCGAATAGCACATCATCCCCCGCGCCACCGTTCAGGGTGTCGTCGCCGTCGCCCCCCTCGAGGCGGTCCTTGCCATTGCCGCCTGTCAGCGTGTCGTTGCCGCCCTGGCCCTGAATGTTGGCCGCGAAGGCCCCCAGCCACGACAGTGAGGTGGCGTCGATGGTGTCGCCGTCCGCGCTGCCCTGAATATTTACGGTGGTGGCGGCGAAGACGGAGGCTTCCGTGAACGCATCCAGCAGGTCGGTAAAGTCGGTGAGTGTGGCCGCATCCACGTTAATGGTCTTGACAGCGCTTGCGACCAGCGTGCCACCGAAGACCTCGCCCAGCGCATTGAGCGTACCGGCGTCGAGCGCCGTGTCGGTGAGCGTCAAGGTCACCCCCGTTGTGTCGGGTAGCAGCTGCGGGTGGTGGGCGAGCAGGGCGAGCACCGTCGTCGCGGCGCCATTCAGCGTGGTGAGCAGGGGCGCGCTGATGCTGCCGCCGTACACGCTGTCCAGTAGGTCGAGGGTACTGGCGTTGAGCGCGATGTCGCTGAGTTCGATTGCCGCGGCCTGGCCGACCATGGACGGGCGCAATGCGGCCAGGGTGAGCGCCTGAATGATGTTGGCGTCGAGGATGTCGACGGCGCTCGCATCGAGCTTCAGGATCCACGCCGTGAATGCGTCCGAATCGATGAACGCCAGCAGATCCCCGGCGTCCAGGCGTGCGTCGGTGGGCCGCAAGGTCATGCCTTCCAGTCCACCCAGGCTCAGCGGCGCGGTGGTCAGCATGGCCTTGAGCTGCGCAAAGGTCCCGGTGATGGCGCCCACGCCGCCGACATCCACCGGCCCGCTGGTGGCCCCAGCGATGGTACGCAGGTCGGTCACGCTGGCAAAATCACCAGTTACGGCGATCGCTTCGTTACCCAGGCCGGCGAAGGGCTTCAGCACCGAGTTATTGGCCTTGTACAGCTGGGCAAGCGCGGCCGCACTGCCGGTAAGTGCGCTCACGCTATCGCTGACGGTGACCCGGCCCATGGTGCCCGCGTCGATGGTGTTGAGCGCCTCGGCGCTGGCGTTGGTCCCGGTCACCAGCACGTCCTTGTTCCACAGCATCGACAGCGCGCGCGGGTCGTCCCGCGCGGTCTCGTAAGCCGTAGCCAGGTCGGCCGCGCTGCCGCTGATCGTCTTCACCGTGGACGACAGCGTCACCAGCCCGGTCGTGGCCCCATCCAGCGCCAGCAGGTCGGCCGCCGCAGCGCTGCTGCCGGTCACGGTCGCCGTCGCCTTGCCCAGCCCGCTGATGCCGGGCGCGGTGAACACGGCCTTCAGATCCGCGGCGCTGCCGCTGACGCCGAGCACGAAGGGGATCTCGATGCTGGCGCTGGCGGCATCCAGGCGCAGCAGGTCGGCGGCGGTATAGGTGGCGTCGGTGAGCACCAGGCTCGTTGGCGAGAGCCCGGTCACCCCGTTGAGCACCTTGTCTACCTCGGCTACGCCCCCACGCAGTTCGGTCACGCTGCCAGTCACCGTGACCGTGCCGCGGGTCGCGTTCACCAGGGCAAGGAGCTGGGAGGCGGTCGCGCTGTCGCCGGTCACCGTCAGGTTCTCGTCACCCAGTCCGGTGACGGCGCGCGGGTTGGCGCGGGCGTCGGCGTAAAGGCGGGCGAGCTCGGCGGCGCTGCCGGTGATCGTGGTGACGGACGGCGCCACGGTCACCGTGCCCGTGGTGGCGGCGTTGATCGCGTTGAGGTCGGCAGCGTTGGCGCTGCCGCCGCCCACGGTGACGGCTTCGTTGCCCAGGCCGTTGATCTGGCGCGCATCGGCGCGCGCGGCGGCGTAAAGTTCGGCGAGTTCGCTCGCCGAGCCGGTCAGCCTCGTCACCGTGGAAGCGACGGTGACGGTGCCGCTGGTGGCGGCATTGATGGCGTTGAGGTCGGCGGCGCTGGCGGTACTGCCGCTCACGGTCACGGTCTCGTTGCCCAGCCCCATCAGGCGACCGCTGTCGATCGCCTGATACAGCGCCTGCAGCTCGCTCGCGCTGCCCGACAGGCGCTGCACGCTACCCACATCGACAGTGGCGAGCGGCAACGCCTGGACGACCTGCAGCAGGCCAAGTGCGGTGGCGCTGGTGTCGGTGAGGGCGACGGTGTCGTACTTGTCGGCGTACTGGCGGAGCACGCTTCTGACGCCGCGCGCGAGGTCGCTGGTGACGTTGCGAAGGCTGTCGAGGACGAGATTGCTGGCGTCCTTGCTGGCGGCGAGGCGGGCGACGGTGACGGTGGCCATGTGGGGTCCTTAGCTGGGTTGGCGGAGTGGCGCGGTATGCCGCCTTGAGAGACCGTGCTTCAGGTTGATGGGGCGTGCGTGCACACGCAGTGATGCTACAGGTAAACAAAATCAATGGTAAAGAGTTACGTATCCACCCGCAACCCGTCTTCAACGGTTAATAAGCTTCCGCCAAAGGTTACGTGGCCACGCAATTAGTGCTCCTAAATAAGCGAACGCTCGTCGGCGAACATGTCGGTCGCGATGCGTATGCCAAAGGTCTATTGCTTGAGCGGCATAAGGGTTAAGGCGAACCTAAGTTGTCCAAGCGCGGGCATGATGAGGCTATTCAAGACGTACTACCGTACAGACGCTCAGAAAACCAAAGCCTTCTCATATAGCTCTTTCGAGCATGATCTCGTTCAGGCCCGCACCAAGACCGTTAAAGTCAAGGATATCGATTGAAACGCTATCCGTCTCGATAGGCTCTTCGAACTCGACAATAGTCCAGTAAGGATGCGGCTTGAGTTTAACTTCGGTTGAATTCACGATGATGTCTTGATTTTTAAAGTGAAGGAGTACAGTTCCCGATGATCTGTCCATCGAATAAGAGTTCCTTGTGTTGAGGATCATAAGCTTAGCGAGGCGCTCAGTCTGATGCAGTCTAATGAGAAGGCTACCTAAGGTATTGTCGGGGAGTAGCCAATAGTCAGTGCAAGTATCTTCCGTAAGACTATAATCAAAAAGATTGTATGGAGTAAATTCCGACGATTCGCCGCCGTGTGTTGCAGATATTGAAATGCTCTTTGGAGTTATCTTGCGGGTTCTTAGTTCTTCCATTACTTCGTTCTTTATATATACTCTTGGGCACAATCCTTTATCTTTGAGTGGGGCTAGGTGCGAGTATCTCTGTGCGAGAGCGTCTGAGAATGCGGGAAAGACGTTCGGTGACTGTTTCTCTGGATTATTGAACCCAAAGCTCTTTCCGCGGACAGCGTCGATAACTATATCGGGGTCTGATTCTTTGAAGTCTCTCATAAAGCGCTCACGAAAATATGCTGACAGCTCCGATTGTACGATCTGCGCATAGGTGTGGCTCTCCCGAGTCGCGGGAGATCGGTTGGACCAAACATACCAATGAGGCATCCACCCCCAAACCAATAAGTTGCGGTTTGAGACCGGAATCCATGAGTAAATATCTGAATTGTTATGAGAGAACTCATATTCGAGAACGGTTCTGTACTTTATTCTCGAGTATGAGTTGATTTCATTTTTATAAAAAAAGCCCATATAAGCAAGAAACATGAGTGCGAAGAAGATAGTGAACGTCTTCGCTGACTTTTCTTCGATATACAGAGGTCTCAAGCTGTATGCGGATAGTATTGCGGCGAAAGGAGGGATGTACATCAGGTAGTGAGGGAATAGATTACCCGGCTTTGCTATCGACCAAAATATAATTACTAGCAGAGCGGTTAGGTAAAATATGGTAAATCCGTTATTATTTGAATCTGCCGGATTTTCTATGCGTGGCTTGATCGTTATGTATAAAAGGCCGAGAAGCAGAACTGAAAGCAGAAAGTATGTAAAATAGGTTATCAGTGCATCACTCGAAATAAGGTGATGAATACCGATGATCGGTAAGGCTGCCTTGACATAGAGCTGGCTCCAAGTGATGTAGCTAAGCCAAAAGTCAGCTATTTCCCCATGGTTATGCAGATGTAGCAAGAAAAATGCTGGCGGTACTAGCGCTCCAATGACAAACACAACGATTCTGAATGCTTTGTTTTTGCAGGTATCTATAAAAAGAAGAAATAAAGTATAGATTCCGATTACAAACGCTGCGGGGAGGGACTGTAGCTTCGCGAATGGCACAAGACCGACAAGAAGTCCAAGGGCAAAGTATGTTGCTAGGTACTGTTTTACGTTTCCTGAGGCATGTTTCAATACAATGTAATTGGCAAGCACCAGTAAAAGTGTGGAGAGTGTCTCGCTGGTATAGTGTAAAAATTCAGGACTATTTGTGTAGCTATAAAATAAAACAACTGGAATGGTGAAAAGTGCAGCTATATGTTTTTTTGAAAAAAGGCTAATGGATAGGTAAGTGTAAAAGCAGGTTGTTAGCAGTATAAACAATGCCGTTGCGCGGACTAGACTAAAGGTGACGTCTGAGTTAATTAGATAGGGCCAGGAAATAACTATAGAATTGAGTGGTCCTGCGGTAGTGCCATCCAGCGCATTCCAGTTGAAGCCGTAATTCAGAATTCGCAAAGAGTTTGCAGTGACTTGAGCTTCATCGGGATTCAATGGAATGGGATAGGTGATAGAGTCCCATCTTCCATGGAGGAAAATAATGGCAAAAATGGCGAGCGCAACAAAGTTGACCGGAATTCTTTTCGGCATAATATGTCCGTCAGTTGATTTCCTTAATGGGTCTCTAAAAAATTTGTGCTCCGAGCGCACCAGCAGAAGGTAACCGATTCGCTGGGCCTTATTAATGGTAGATGTGTCCGCTCTATCGCTGTATTTAGGGCGCCTTCATTCCGCGAGTGCCTGTTTCTGGACCTGGCAGGCGGATATCGCCAGATTGCGCCGTGTAAGTTGGAGGCTGCTCAAACCGATCAGCAAAAACGCCCGTGAGGTGCTCCTCAGGACTGGAATTCGGGTCGGTTCTGATAAGGCCTTTCGGCGACAGCGTGTTCCTGATGCGCTTGCGTTCCCTCCGCTTGAGAGCCTGTGACGCAAGAGGCGCCAGCATCGTGGCGGTAGTACGGGTCGTTACGTCATTATTTGGCTCTATGTGCATGCCCTGTGCCTGTAGTGCACAGTTCATTTTGTGCAAGAAGGAGCCTCTTTTTACCTTTACGTGAATGTCCACTTCTTGTGCAAGGCAAAAATAATCGGAGATATTATGCAAACTACAAAGGCTAGACCAAACATGTAATCAATATTGAGCAGCTGGATGACAGAGGTAGCGGAGAGTATGGAAAGCAGTCCAATCAATGAAACAATTAAGAATTTTAAGAAATTAGACTTATTAATATTTTTTGTGAATGTCCAGCTTGAGTTAATTAAATAAGAGAATATTGTTGCAAAAACAAACGCTATCCCGTTGGATATCGGTGGCGGCGTTTTAAATAGCTCAATGCAGCAAAGTGTGATGAGTATATGAACGCCGGTGCTACTGATTCCCGTAAGAATGTAACATTTAAATTCTTTTAAAGTATTCATTGATGAGGGTTAATAAGTATCTAAAGCGTCGCCAACATTTTCAATTCAAGAAATTCTTTGTAATTACCTCAAAGTCCTTCGGTCATTAGGGTGAATTCAGCGAGGTTATCCGACTTTATTCGGCAAGGCAAAATGCCGTAAGCCCAAAAAGTCGATTGAAGTTCATGACAGAAATCTCTAAATTGCACAACGCCTTGAGTGTGGCGTTAACGATGGGTCTGTGCTCCACAAGCTGTGATTTCGGTGCGCGTTTTGGATATTTAAAATGCCGTTGGCTTAATCTCGTTACGGCTGCAATGGGGAAGACGGCGCCGAAGAAATATGCAGATCTCTTCACTTGGAGCCCTGACCGAGCTATGACACTCTCGAGTCCATTGAGCGTATAGCGTCGTTTATGTCCTAAAAAAACATCGTGATCACTCCATAAAAAGTTGAACGCAGGAACGCTTATCAAAAATTTGGCGCCGGGGGGTACCTTTTTAACGTACTCTCTTAGCAGTCCAATGTCGTCTTCGACATGTTCAAGTACGTCCATAAGTAGTACCGTGTCCGCGTCGATTGAGTCTATTTTTTTTCTAAAGTGTTGTGGTTTATCATTAGTTAATGAATCGATCTCCTTCTCGTAATTTATATCAACGCACCAAGCTTCTCTAATCGAGGAGTTATTTAGTAGATGTGTGGAAAAAAAACCCGATCCAGCCCCTACGTCAAGAACTACCTTGGAGTTCACTGTGTCAATGAAGGAGGTCACTGCTTTCGCTTTGGATTGGTAGTACCAGTGCTGTTCAATTCTGTCGAGAGAGACAGTGGTTTCGGTTAAGTCCATGTTCAAGTTTCCGCCGACATAGAGGGTCTTGTTTTGTGAGTTTTTCTTATAAAAAGTATAAACCGCCAATATTGGCGCATTCAAAAAGCCATGGCGTTATTAAACTTGATGGGCATCTGGATGTTTGGTTAATTGAGTAGAGTGCTCGGAGTCTAAAAACGATAAATATTTTTGCGCATTAGGCTCATAAACGGTTTGTACGATGTATACAGGTCGTCTCTTCGACTCCAAATACGTTCGACCCAGGTACTCGCCCAACACCCCGATTCCAATTAGTTGAAGTCCCCCGAGAAAGGAGACTGCTACAACAAGAGAGGCATAGCCGGGTACGTCTGCTCCGATGGTCATCACTCTCACGATAATAAACATTGCAAACACGAATGACACTAGTGAGACAAATCCTCCGATATATGTCCAAATTTTCAGTGGGGCAATACTGAAGCTGGTTATCCCCTCAAGTGCAAGATTCCAAAGTCGCCATGTGTTGAACTTAGTGTTGCCAGCTATTCGCTCAGGTCTTGCATACTCAACAGTCGCTGTATGAAATCCAACCCAGGAGAAGACTCCTTTCATGAAGCGCCTCGACTCCGGTAAGTTACACAGCGCTGTGATCACCTTTCGATCCATTAGGCGAAAATCGCCGACATCAGGAGGTATTAAGGGATCCGAAATCCGGTTATGTATCCTGTAGAACAGGCCGGCGAGAGTTCTCTTCAGCCAGGTGTCCGAGTTCCGGTCTACTCTCTTCCCTAGCACGACGTCGTAACCTTCCCGCCACTTTTCTACCATTATTGGGATTATTCCAGGCGGATCTTGAAGGTCAACGTCTATCGGAATGACAACATCGCCTTTGGCATACTCAATGCCAGCGGTTAAAGCAGCTTCTTTTCCAAAATTGCGTGTCGGCGCGCGTCTAAAACTACCCAGCGGTGCGCATTGAATTTTACCCAGGCACTTTAGCTGCTCGTCATGGAGCAGGCGATGTTCAGTGTAGTCGAGTTACTGACCGCGAGTGTGCGCAGAGAA